>JAKFXR010000100.1 GCA_021731285.1 Polaromonas sp.
AACCTGCGGTGCTCGGTCCAACCGGGGTCGGGCTCGAACTCGCCTGCGGCTCAGACAATCGCCCGCCCTGATCCGTCTGGACCTCCGCTCCTCGGCGCATACAGAAGGGGGTGGGGAGCGGAGTCGGGATCGAAAACAAAAACCGACAAGGACACGCCATGGCGTGTCCTTGTTTCCCCGAATTTTCTCCTCCCCAAGCCCGTCGGGCCGGGCCGAGGAGCGGAGCCGAAAACGGATCAGGGCGAGCGATTGTCTGAGCCGAAGGCGAGTTTGAGCTCGACCCCGTTTTCGGCGAGCACCGCAGGTTGCCCCGTAGCGCAGCGAAGGGGACCCGGACCATCGGGTCGCCTTTCTTTTGCTTACTTTTCTTTGGCGAAGCAAAAGAAAGTTACTTGCCGCCGGGCAACCCCCGGCAAGCCTCGCTCACTACCAAAGCGACGAAGCGCTGCTAAATAGATAGCAAACTATTCGCGTCTGCAAAGGGCAAACTCGCGATCGAGGTCATCAGGATTTGTCAACCTTGGCCTTGCGGTAATTCCACCAGGGCAGCATGGCCCTGAGCGACAGGATCTTCCCGCTGTCAGCCTGCGCGCCGCTGTAGCCCGGCAGGGCATCGAGGCTCGCCTGCCAGGCCGCACTTTGCAGCTGCGTGATCAGCGCCTGCACCGGGGCGTCGACCAGGGCAGACTTCAAACACACCAGGTGGTAACGCTCTTGCACGAGCGGAACGAAGTCCAGTCCTTTTTCCCGGGCTGCGGCTTCGATGCCAAGGCCGGCATCGGCCGCGCCACCGGCGATGGCCTGGGCGACTGCGCTGTGCGAAGGCTCCTGCGTGTCATACCCCGCCACATCGCCAGCGCTCAAGCCGGCCTGCGCCAGCAGTTCGTCGAGCAACACGCGGGTGCCGGTGCCTTGCGAACGGTTGACATAACGCAGGCCGGGCTGCTTCAAATCCGTCAGTTGGCCTATTCGCAAGGGGTTGCCCCTTGCAACGATCAGCCCCTGGCTGCGGTGCGCGAAGCCGATCAGTTTGTGCAGGCCGGGCTTGAGCAGGTTGCGGTAGGTGCGCGCTGCGACCGAAGCGCTGCCGGGTTGATCCAGCGTGTGAAAGCCCGCCATCATGCAGCGCCCGGCGTTGAGGGCCGCAATGGCGTCAACGCTGCCCATGAAGCGGATGTCCAGGTGCAGGCGCTGTGCTGCTGCCTGATCACGCAGTGCACTTAGTGCGGCGTCGTGGCTGGCGTACAAAGTCAGCACATGGGCATCATCGTCAAAGGCGGTTGAAAAAGCGCGCGCTATGTCGCCGCGCAGCGCTTCTATCTGTGGTGCCAGCCGGGCCTGGGCCTGGCGCTCTGCCCACAGCAACTTTTCACCAAACTCGGTGAGCCGGGCGCGCTGGCCCTTGTCCCAGACGATGAGGGGCCGTGCCAGCGTTTGCTCCCATTTTTTCAGAGCGCCCCAGACATGGCGGTAAGACATGTCAAGTTCGCGCGCGGCCCTGGAGATCGACCCCTGCTCACGCACGGCATGCAGCAGGTCCATCAGCGGATTGCGGATCAGCGCGTCCTTGCCGCGCTCAGGCGACAGCAGGTAGGAAAGTTCGACTTTGTGCATGGTGAAGACGGAGTGTGCTGATTATGGGCGCAAGCCTGCGGGCGCCCCGGGCTATGCACCCATGTTCATATCGCCGACTGCCGACCTCGCCGATACGATAGAGCCCTCACTTTCCCCCGCATGAACACTTTCTCCGACAGCGTCAGCACAGCTCTTTCGCTCATCGCCTCCTTCGACCCCATGCTGGGCAGCATTGTTGTCAGATCGCTGGCAGTGAGCGCCTGCGCCTGTGTGCTGGCCTGCGGCGCAGGCCTGTTGCTGGGCTCCTGGCTCGGTGTTGCGCGCTTCCACGGGCGCGGCACCGTGCTGACCCTGCTCAACACCATGCTGGCCCTGCCTTCGGTGGTGGTCGGGCTGGTGGTTTATCTGGTGTTGTCGCGTTCTGGCCCGCTGGGCTTTCTAGGCTGGCTGTTTTCCTTCAAGGCCATGGTGCTGGCCCAGGCAATTCTGGTGTTGCCTGTGGTGACCGCCTTGACGCGCCAGGTGGTGGAGGACGCGGACCAGGCCAATGGCGAACAACTGCGCTCATTGGGCGCGGGCCCTGTGCTGCGCAGCTGGTTGCTGGCCTGGGACGAGCGTTATGCCTTGCTCACGGTGGTGATCGCATCCTTCGGCCGGGCCATCTCTGAAGTGGGCGCCGTGATGATTGTCGGCGGCAACATCGACGGCTTCACGCGCGTGATGACCACGGCCATCGCACTGGAAACCAGCAAGGGCGATTTGCCGCTGGCTTTGGCGCTGGGCATGGTGTTGCTGGGGGTGGTGCTGGTTCTCAATGCACTGATTGCTGCCGTACGGCGTTGGCGCGTGGGCCGCGACGGGCAGCCCATGCTGCTGGGTGCAGTGGTATGAGCGCTCTGCTGCAGCTCAAAGCCGTGGACCTGCGTTTCGGTGCCGTGGTTGCGTTAAGCGGCGTTGAACTGCGCATAGCGGCTGGCGAGCGGGTAGCGCTGATCGGCGCCAATGGCAGCGGCAAAAGTACCCTGCTGCGCGTGTTGCACGGCCTGATACCGCCCAGCCGCGGCTCCGTGCTGCGCGACAGCGCAATGCGTCAGGCCATGCTGTTTCAGCGGCCTTTCGTGCTGCGCACCAGTGCCATGAACAACGTCGCGCTGGGGCTCTGGATTCGCGGTACCCCCTGGAAGCTGGCGAAAGAGCAGGCACTTCTCGCGCTGGGGCGCGTCGGCATGGGCGAGGTAGCCCTGCGCAACGCGCGCGCGCTGTCCGGCGGGCAGCAGCAGCGGCTGGCGCTGGCGCGCGCATGGAGCCTGAAGCCCGACATGCTGCTACTCGACGAGCCCACCTCCAGCCTGGACCCACATGCCAAGCGCGAGGTGGAGGCGCTGATGGCCGAATTCGCAGAAAACGGCATGACCCTGGTGTTTGCCAGCCACAACCTGGGTCAGGTCAAGCGCCTGGCGACGCGTGTGGTGTACCTCGAAATGGGCCGCGTGCTGGCCGACCTGCCGACGCAGGAATTTTTCAACAGTCCTCGTCTGGGTGAAACCTCGCGCGAGGCCGATTTGTTCGTTAAAGGAGAAACAACATGAATTTCAGAAAAATGTCTTCGCCATTCCGGCTTTTCTCCCTTGTGGTGCTTGCGTTCGCTGCTAGTAATTTAATAGCGGCGGGTGCCCGGGCCCAGGCTGTCACCATGGCCTCGACAACCTCAACCGAACAGTCGGGACTGTTTGGTTACCTGTTGCCCGAATTCAAAAAGGCCAGCGGGCTGGACGTGAAGGTGGTGGCGGTGGGCACGGGACAGGCCATCGACATGGCGCGGCGCGGCGATGCCGACGTGCTCTTCGTTCACGATCAGGTGGCTGAAGAGAAGTTTGTGGCTGACGGTTTTTCCGTCAAGCGCTTTCCGGTCATGTACAACGACTTCGTGCTGATCGGACCCAAAAGCGACCCCGCAGGAACCCGTGGCAAGGACATTGGTGCGGCGTTGCAGAAAATCTCCGCGGCCAACGCGCCTTTCATCTCGCGCGGGGACAAGAGCGGCACGCACGCGGCCGAGCTGCGTTACTGGACACAGGCGGGCATGGCGGACAAAAAAGGCAGCGGTTACAAGGAGTGCGGCTGTGGCATGGGCCCGGCGCTGAACATCGGGGCATCGTCCAATGCCTATGTGCTGACCGACCGCGGGACCTGGCTCAATTTCAAGAACCGCGCCGACCTGGCGGTGCTGGTGGAAGGGGACACCCGGCTGTTCAACCAGTACGGCGTGATGGTGGTGAGCCCTGCCAAACATCCGCACCTCAAATCCGCCGACGCACAGAAGTTCGTGGACTGGATTATTTCTCCTGCGGGCCAGACCGTGATTGCGTCTTACAAGATTGGCGGCGAGCAGCTGTTCTTTGCGAACGCGGTGAAATGATGCGGCGCAGGGGCTGGTTTGTTCTTGCGGCGCTTTTCATGATGACCCAGGCCGCGCGGGCCCAGCCGGAGGCGCCGCCGATACAACTTTATGCGGCGGGCAGCCTTCGGGAGGCGCTCACCGAAGTCACAAAGCTATTTGAGGCCGAAACTGGTCAGAAAGTCGCAGTGACATTTGGCGCCTCCGGTCTGCTGCGCGAACGCATTGAGAAGGGCGAAAGCGCACAGGTTTTTGCTTCGGCCGACACCGACCATCCGCAGCGCCTGGCGCGGGCGGGTGGGTGGCAGCAGCCTGTGGTCTTCGCCCGCAACCTGATGTGCGCGCTGGCATTGCCTTCAGTGGACGTGACGTCCGATACCCTGCTCGAAACCATGCTGCGGCCGGCCGTGCGCGTTGGCACCTCCACGCCCCGGGCCGATCCTTCAGGCGACTACGCCTGGGCACTGTTTCGCCGGGCCGATGCGGTGCAGCCTGGCACGTATGCCACGCTTGACGCCAAGGCGCTGCAACTCACAGGCGGTGCTGACTCGCCCAAGCCGCCAGCGGGCCGCAACACTTACGCCTGGGTGATGGACGAAGGCAAGGCGGACCTTTTTCTGACGTATTGCACCAATGCCGTGGTGGCCCAGCGCGAGTTGCCGCGCCTGAAAGTGGTCGCTGTGCCGGCATCGTTGCAGGTTGCGGCAAATTATGGGTTGACATGGCGGGTTGATGCCGATGCCTCTTCAGCGCGGCTTGCGCAGTTCATTCTGTCGGCTCCTGCCCAGGCAGTGCTTCGCCGCCACGGTTTTGGCTCCCCCTGAGGACGGTTGAAGCTTGTTTTGGGCGTGTCCGAGAAAATGCATTGCTGCACCTGATGCCTGTGCCTCCGGTGCGCTGAACCGCTTTTAACCCAGCAATGCGGCTGATTTCACCTGGGCCCAGACGGGGCTGCCTGCGGCCAGTCCCAGCGTGTCGCAAGCCCGCGAGGTAATACGCGCCAGCAGCAGCGACTCGCCACAGGCCAACTGCACCAGCTGTTGCGAGGGGTGGGTGTCCGGGGCGATGGCCCGCACGACGCAAGGCAGCACATTCTGGATGCTGCTGGCCTGCGGCTCCTGCAAGGCGATACTCACATCTCTGGCCAGCACACGCAGGCGCACGCCGGCGCCAACTGTCAGGCCGCTATCGCGCAACCACAGGCTGCCTCCGCCAAAGCTGATGCGCACCAGATGCCAGCGTTCGTCGCGTTCGCTCACTACACCTTCGAGCAGCGCGCCAGTTTCCTCACTGGCTAGACCTGGGACATCGATGCGTGACAGCGTCTCCACCAGGGGGCCGGCGATGGCGACACGCCCGCCATCCATCACCACCAGTGTGTCAGCCAGTCTGGTGACTTCTTCCATCGCATGGCTCACGTACAGCACCGGAATGTCCAGCTGCTTGTGCAAAAGTTCGAGGTAAGGCAACACCTCGCTTTTACGCTGCGTATCCAGCGCGGCGAGGGGTTCATCCAGCAGCAGCAGGCGCGGGCTGGTGGCCAGTGCGCGCGCGATAGCGACGCGCTGGCGTTCACCCCCGGAAAGCGAGTCCGTCTTGCGGTCCATCAACGGGCCTATGCCCAGCAGGTCCACGGCCTGCTCGAGGGAGACCTTGCGCTGCGCCGGCTCAACGCGCTTCATGCCGTACTCGACATTGCGGCGCACGTTCAGGTGCGGGAACAGGCTGGCCTCCTGAAACACATAACCCAGCGGACGCTGGTGCGCGGGCAGAAACACCCGGGATTCGGCGTCTTGCCACACCTCACCCGCGATCTGCAGCCGGCCCCGTGCACGCTCCAAGCCCGCCATCGCGCGAAGAACGCTGGTTTTGCCGCAGCCCGATGGACCAAAGAGCGCGCTGACGCCGCGACCAGGCAGGTTCAGTTGCACATCGAGCGTGAACCCGCTGTAGGAGATGTTGAAATCGGCGAGGATGCGGTCCATCAGATCACCTGCGCCTGCCGGTGGGGTTGAAGGCATACAGCGCCAGCAGCACGGTGAAGGAAAACACCAGCATCACCGCCGCCAGCCGGTGCGCATCGGCATATTCAAGGGCCTCCACATGGTCGTAAATTTGTACCGACACCGTGCGGGTCTGGCCCGGTATGTTGCCGCCGACCATGAGGACCACGCCAAACTCGCCTACCGTGTGGGCAAAACCCATCACCGCCGCCGTGAGGTAGCCCGGCCGCGCCAGCGGAAGCACCACGCTGAAGAAGGTGTCCAGCGGCGAGGCGCGCAGCGTGGCGGCTGCTTCCATGGGACGGTCGCCTATGGCCTCAAATGCGTTTTGCAGGGGCTGTACCACAAAGGGCAGTGAATAAAAAACAGACGCCAGCGCCAGGCCCCAGAAAGTGAAGGGCAGCACGCCCCAGCCCATGGACTGGGTGAACTGGCCCAATGGCCCGTTGGGTCCCATGGCCACCAGCAAGTAAAAGCCAAGCACTGACGGGGGCAGCACCAGCGGCATGGCCACCACGGCCCCCACGGGCACTTTGAGCCACGAGCGGGTACGCGCCAGCCACCAGGCCAACGGCGTGCCAAGCAGCAGAAGGATCAGCGTGACCAGCCCTGCCAGCTTGATGGTCAGCGCAATGGCGCCGAGGTCAGCCTCATTGAGCATTCGATGTTCCTCGCGGTCGCCTAGGGTTCATAACCGTGGGACCGGATCAGGGCCTTGATGTTGTCCGATTTGAGCAGGGCCACCAATGCGGCGGCTGCCGGGTTGTTGCTTCCCCGTACAAGCACGACGGCATCCTGCACGATGGGCTGGTACAGCGATGCCGGCACAGCCCACAGGGACCCGCTTTTGAGCTTGCCGCCTTCAAGCACCTGTGACAAGGCCACAAAACCCAGTTCTGCGTTGCCGGTTGAAACAAAGCTGTAGGTCTGGCCCAGGCTTTCGCCCAGCACCAGCCGCGGTGTCAGCCGTTCAGTCAGGCCCAAAGCGGTGATGGCTTGCATCGCCGCTGCACCATAGGGCGCCACTTTGGGTTGGGCCATGGCGATTTTTCTGAAATCGACGGTCTTGAGGACCTGACCCTGGGCGTCGACAAGCGCGGGATTGGCCGACCACAGCACCAGCTTGCCTCTGGCGTAGGTGAAGCGGCTGCCCGGGACGGTCAATCCATCTTTTTCAAGTTTTTCCGGCGTCACATTGTCGGCAGCCAGAAATACATCGAAAGGTGCGCCGTTTTTGATCTGGGCGTAGAGCTTGCCCGTCGCGCCAGTAACGAGCGTGGCCTTGTGCCCCGTGGTTTTCTCCAGCACCGCAGCGATGGCCTGCATCGGTGCGGCAAAGTTCGCTGCCACCGCCACACGGACTTCATCAGCGTGAGCGGGGTTGAATGTGACAAGAATAATCAGTGCAGATAGACGCAGGAAATTCATGGGGGGCGTCTCGTGGTTCATCAGGGACGCAGAACGCCCAGCGCAAAAGGCAGGCTGGCCATGCCCAGCAGGGTTGACAGCGTGACCAGCCCCGCCACATACGCGCCGTTGTAGCCCATGCGGGCTGCCAGCACGTAGCAGCTCGAAGCGGTGGGCAAGGCTGAAAACGCCAGCAGGACCGTGGTCTGTACCGGCGACAAGCCAAAGGCCCAGGACAGGCCGAGCGCGATCAGCGGCATCAAAAAATGCCGGATGGTCAGTACCGATACCGCCAGCGTCTTGGCTTTCGCCAGTGATCCAAATTGCATGCCCGCGCCGGCGGCCATCAAACCCAGCGCCAGCGAGGCGGCGCCTATGCGGGTCACCGTGGGCTCCAGCCACACCGGTATCGCGAACCCCATCAGGTTGGCGGCCATGCCGACAGCGGTGGCGATGATCAGGGGGTTGCGGATCAGCGCGTGGACAAAGCCGCTGTTCGCGTGGCGCGCCATGGGCCAGACGGCGCCCACGTTGAACAGCGGCACACAGACACCGATCAACACCGCTATCAGCAGCAAGCCTTCGGCGCCGGCAAGCCTCTCGGCCAGGGCCAGGGCAATGAATGAATTGAAACGAAAGGCAATCTGCGCGCTGGCCGCGTGTTCGCGGCGGTCAATGCGCGCGCCCAGCCATGGGAGATACGGCAGGCTGTAGGACAGCGCAATGCCGATCACGCCCATGCTCAGCCCGGCGGCGATCAGGCTGGACGCGGCGCCCAGGTCCAGCGGACTTTTGACGATGGACTGGAAAAGCAGCACCGGAAACAAAAAGTAATACACCAGGCTTTCAACCTGCTCCCAGACGGTGCGGTTGAGTGCGGTGTAGCGGCACACCAGGTAGCCGCACAGAATGAGTGCGAAGTCGGGAAAGAGCAGTTGAGCGTAGTTCACCCGGCAAGAATAACCCGAAAGCCCTGAGCCCTCCGGGTTTGCCCCTATGCGTAATCCACAACATGCGCATGCGCAATCCGCGCTTAGGATGAAGGCTGTCATTCACCAATGCGAGGAACCCCTATGCAACGTCGTTATCTTCTTTCCCTGTCTGCCTTGACGCTGGCTACCGCTGCTGCAGGGTCCGCTTTTGCGCAGGCCTACCCCAACAAGGTTGTCAAGCTGCAGGTGCCTTTTGCACCCGGCGGGACCACTGACATTGTGGCCCGCGTGATTGCCGAGCCTCTGGGCAAAGCATTGGGCCAGACCGTGGTGATCGAAAACAAGGCTGGCGGTGGCGGCGTGGTCGGCGCTACTGAAACTGCGCGCGCAGCGCCCGATGGTTATTCGCTGGGCATGGCTACGGTTTCCACCACGGCGGCCAACCCGGCCATCAATCCGAAAATTCCGTACAACCCGCTGACCGACTTCACGCCCATCATCAACATTGCCGCCACGCCCAACATCATTGCTGTGCACCCCAGCTTCCCCGCGCGCAACTACAAGGAGTTCCTGGCCGAACTCAAGAAAAGCCCGGGCAAGTACTCCTACTCGTCTTCGGGTACGGGTGGCATTGGTCACCTGCAGACCGAGCTGTTCAAGAGCCTGAGCGGCACCTTTATCACGCACATTCCTTACCGCGGTGCGGGCCCGGCCCTGAACGACACCGTGGCCGGTCAGGTACAGATCATTTTCGACAACATTCCGTCGGCCCTGCCTTTTATCCAGCAAAAACGCCTGATCCCCATCATCGTTGCTGCGCCGCAGCGTCTGGCTGTGCTGCCTGATGTTCCGACCTTCAAGGAAGTGGGACTCGAGCCGGTGAACCGCATGGCTTACTACGGCATCCTCGGCCCGAAAAACCTGCCCAAGGAAGTGGTTGACAAGGTCAGCGCCGCAACGCTCAAGGCCCTGCAGGATCCGGCTGTGCGCAAGCGCATTGAAGACACGGGTTCGCTGATTGTCGGTAACACACCGGCGCAATTCACCGAGCAGATCAAGGCCGAATACCAGGTCTACAAAAAGGTGGTGGACGCCGCCGGCCTCAAGCTGGACTGACTCCCGCGGCCTGCCAGTGCTGGGCCCCCGCCCCGCAGGCCATCCGGCCCTGCGGGGTTTTTTTCGTCCGCGTGGTTTTGTTATTGTGTGGGCATGACGCCAGATAGCCCGAACCATCAGCCCAGCCAGCCGGGCATTGACGCCTTCATTGACGCGTTGTGGCTGGAAGATGGTTTGTCCAAAAACACACTGGAAGCCTACCGGCGCGACCTGTCGCTTTATGCCGCGTGGGCCGGGACACAGGGGCGCTTGCTTGACCACACCACTGAAACCGACCTCAACAGCTATTTCTCCCTCAAACACGCCAGCACCCGGGCCACCTCGGCCAACCGCCGGCTGACAGTTTTCAAGCGCTACTTCCGCTGGGCCTTGCGCGAACGGCGGATCACCGCCGACCCGACGCTCAAACTTCAGTCGGCCAGGCAGGCCCTGCGTGTGCCCAAACTCATGTCTGAAGCGCAGGTGGAGGCCTTGCTTGGCGCGCCTGCAGAGGACACCCCTTTGGGCCTGCGCGACCGCGCCATGCTGGAGCTGATGTACGCCAGCGGCCTGCGTGTCAGTGAACTGGTGGGCCTCAAGACCTTCCATCTGGGCATGAACGAAGGCGTGCTCAAGGTCATGGGCAAAGGCAGCAAGGAGCGGTTGGTGCCTTTTGGCCAGGTCGCGCGTCAGGCGGTGGTGCGTTACGTTGCAGAGTCGCGGCCGGCAATTCTGGGCGCCCGCCAGAGCGACGACCTGTTTGTCACTGCCCGCGGCAAAGGCATGAGCCGCGTGATGTTCTGGATGCTGGTCAAAAAATACGCGCTGCTGGCCGGCGTCACCTCACCCCTGTCGCCGCATACCTTGCGTCATGCTTTTGCGACCCACCTGCTCAACCATGGCGCTGATCTGCGCGCGGTGCAGATGTTGCTGGGCCACGCTGATATTTCCACCACCACGATTTACACCCACGTTGCGCGTGAACGCCTGAAAGCGCTGCACGCGCTGCACCACCCCAGAGGCTAGGCATACATGTAATCGCGGCGGAAGGGATACACCGCCTGCGCGCCCTTGATGGCTTCGTTGGGGACATCATTGCCGGGCCGGGTGGCCAGCATCTGGTGCAGCCCCAGCCAGCCGCGCTCAAAGCTCATGGCGCTTCCTGCCAGGTAGAGCCGGTAGGCACGCAGGGTTTTCTGCGCCTGGTTGCTGTCCGCACCCGCCTGCAGGACCTGCAGGGCTTCGTCCAGCCTGGCTTCCAGCGCATCGGACCAGTCCCACAGGGTGCGTGCATAGTGCGGCCGCAGGTTTTCGGTGTCCACCATTTCAAGCCCGGCCCCTGCGTGGTGCGAGAGGATGTCACTCACATGCAGCAACTCACCGCCAGGGAAGATGTACTTCTCGATGAAGTCACCCATGCCAGCGCCCATCTGGCGGTTGTCCGGACCGCCGGCGGTGATGCCGTGGTTGAGCACCAGGCCGCCGGGGACGAGCAGGCGGGAGATCTTTCCAAAGTAGGCCGGCATGTTGGAGCGGCCCACATGCTCGAACATGCCCACAGAGGAAATCTTGTCGAATCCGCGGGCTTCCTCCAGATGGCGGTAGTCGCGCAACTCAATACGCACGCGACCCTGCAGACCCTTTTGGTCGATCATCTGCCGCACATGGGCATGCTGGTTTCTGGACAAGGTGATGCCGGTGGCATCGACGCCGTAGTGTTCGGCGGCCCACAGCAGCAGGGCGCCCCAGCCCGCGCCTATGTCCAGAAAGCGTTCACCGGGTTGCAGCATGAGCTTGCGGCAGATGTGGTCGAGCTTGGCTTCCTGCGCCTGGGCCAGGGTCATGTCCTCTTGCCGGTAGTAGGCACAGGAGTAAACCCGTCGCGGGTCCAGCCACAGGGTATAGAAGTCGTCCGACACGTCGTAATGAAACTGCACCTGTTCGGCGTCCTTTTCGGGGGTGTGGGCCCGCAGGGCCCGGATGTGTCGCTGCAGGCTGGGCCACCACCCCGTGTCGCTGTGCAGCGGGCTGCCCGGCAGCAGATGGGCGGCCACCGCCATGACATCGCGCATGCGGCCTTCCAGATGGAGCTTGCCCTCGACAAACTCTTCAGCCAGCGCACCGATCTGCCCGGCGCGCAAGCGTGTCAGGCTGGACCAGTGGGAAAACGCCATCTTGACCGGCGCGCCGGGTGGCCCCAGCAACTGGCCTGCCGGCAACTGCACTGCGATCGGAGAAGGCAGGCGAACGATTTGGGACTCAATCTGTGGAACAAGACGCCGGATCATCACAACTCCTTGTCAGGCCTGGGGTGAGCAGAAATGTGGTTTTACTCCAAGTTTCCAGCTCGTGCCATAGGCCGACGCCGCGTCTTTTTTTGCGGCCAGGCGGTGGGGGCTGCTAGTTGCCCAGTTGTTCGAGCTCGGTCTCTTCAAAACCCGCAGCGCGACGGGCCTCCAGGTTGAAGGGGCCCTTGAGCTTCGGGGCCTGGTAGCGCAGGGCCAGCTGGGCATAACTTGCGACCGGGTCCAGTTGGCGCTCGTTACACAGGTGGCGGTACCAGCGGTTGCCGATGGCGACGTGCCCGATTTCGTCGCGCAGGATGATGTCGAGGATGGCGGCCGCCGCCAGCGCGTCCGGCGTGCCGACCTTGCGCAGCTTGGCCTGCATGGCCGGCGTGGCGTCGAGGCCCCGGGCTTCCAGTGTGCGTGGAACCAGTGCCATGCGCGCCAGCACGTCGCCGGCGGTCTTGTGGGTCATGTCCCAAAGGCCGGTGTGCGCGGGGAAGTCCCCATAGTCGTAGCCCATGGCCTGCAATTGCCCGCGCAGCAGGCTGAAGTGCTGCGCCTCTTCGGCCGCCACACGCAGCCAGTCGAGGTAGTAGGCCGGCGGCAGGCCGCCAAAGCGCCAGGCGGCGTCGAGCGCGAGGTTGATGGCGTTGAACTCGATGTGCGTCACCGCATGGAGCAGGGCGGCCAGACCCTCCGGTGTGTAGGGTGAGCGCTTGGGCACGTCCAGATGCGAGCGCAGCTCGGGCCGGGCGGGACAGCCGGGCAGGCCAGCGGGCGCTTCGATGTACTGCGCAGATGCTATCGAAACCGTAGCAGCCTGCGCTTGCAGCGAGAGGGCCAGCAGCATTTTTTGTTGTGGGTCTGGCTGCAGCCAGGCCTGCAGTGCCAACTGGCGCAACTCGGGCGGTGAGGCGGACAGGGTCATGAGCGGATTGTCGGCGAAACAAGGGGTGGCTCTTTACAATCGAACGCTTCAGGACAAGTCAACACAGAGAACAACACCATGGCGATTTACCAACTCGATGAACTGACACCCAAGCTCCACGAGACAGCCTGGGTGGCCGACAGCGCCCAGGTGATCGGCGACGTGGAATTGGCCGAAGGGGTGAGTGTGTGGTTCGGCACCGTGATACGCGGCGACACCGAAACCATACGCATAGGCCGCGGCTCCAACATCCAGGATGCCAGCGTGCTCCACGCAGACCCCGGCGTTCCGCTGACGATTGGCGACAACGTCTCCATCGGCCACAAAGTGATGCTGCATGGCTGCACCATTGGCGACGGTTCGCTGATCGGCATTGGCGCGGTGGTTCTCAATAACGCGAAGATCGGGAAAAACTGCCTGGTGGGCGCGGGCTCGCTGGTGACGGAGGGCAAGGAGTTTCCGGACGGCTCCATGATTTTTGGCAGTCCGGCCAAAGCCGTGCGCCAGTTGTCGCCCGAGCAGATCGAGGGTTTAAAAATGACCGCCCACCACTATGTAGACAATGCCCGCCGCTACAAGGCCGGACTTAAGAAGATAGCCTGAGCACACCCAGACCATGACCCAACCCGATAACTCCGCACAGAGCACGGCGCTTCCCCTTCAAGCAGGGGCCGCGGGTCCGGCTTTGCCGGCCCGCAGGCGCAGCGGCCCCCTCGGGGGGCAGGAAGCTACACGCAGTGAGCGACCGTGGGGGCTCCATGTCTGAATTGCACAAGTTTATTTTTGACGGCTTGCCGGTACGCGGCATGCTGGTGCGGCTGACGGACGCCTGGCAGGAAATCCTCAGGCGCCGTGAGGCCGGTGGCGGTTACCCCGCCGAAGTGCTGCAACTGCTGGGAGAAATGACTGCCGCAGCCGCGTTGATGCAGGGCAACATCAAGTTCAATGGAGCATTGGTGCTGCAAATTTTTGGGGACGGGCCGGTCAAGCTCGCGGTCGCAGAGGTGCAGGCGGACCTGACGCTGCGGGCCACCGCCACGGTGACCGGCGTGGTGGAGCCGGGCGACAGTCTGAGCCAGCTTGTCAACGTTCGTAACCAGGGGCGCTGCGCCATCACACTGGATCCCAAAGACAAACTGCCGGGGCAACAGCCTTACCAGGGTGTGGTGCCGCTGTTCGGCGACCGGCACGAAAAAATTGAAAACCTCGCAGAAGTGCTTGAGCACTACATGCTGCAGAGCGAGCAGCTCGACACCAAACTGATTCTGGCGGCCGACGGGCAGGTGGCAGCCGGCTTGCTGATTCAGCGTTTGCCTGTCAAAGGGCAGGGCAACCTCGAGGGTCAGATCGACCGCGATGCCAATGAAGACCAGATCGGGCTCAATGAAGACTACAAGCGCATTGCCCTGCTGGCGGGCACCTTGAAGCGGGATGAACTGTTGAACCTCGACGTGGAAACGATTTTGCGCCGTCTTTTCTGGGAGGAGCAGGTGACGCGGTTTGAGCCCTTGAGCCCGAGTTTTTCCTGCAGTTGCTCTGCGGACCGCGTCGGCAGCATGCTGCGTGGCCTGGGAAGTGCCGAGGTTGAAAGCATCATTGCAGAGCGGGGCCGGGTTGATGTGGGCTGCGAATTTTGT
>JAKFXR010000066.1 GCA_021731285.1 Polaromonas sp.
CACCTACAGATCGCGACGCCTGCAGCCATGGTGATCCTGGACGCGCAAAGTTCTCTTGCCCCCGGTCAAGAATTTCCGCCAGATTCGCGAGCGCGCTTGACCGCCATCAAGATTCCGCATTTTTCTGACGGCGGCTGGGCCCGTGCGCCCTTGAGCGAGCCCTTGTGAGTATCAGTAACAGATGCAATACACTTGCGGCGAGGCGGGGATTGCGCAGTTTTCCAGGCGCGCGGCACAAAGACATCAAACAGGATTTGACGATGCCACAGACACACTCGAGCTACCGTTTCCCAGGCCGAGGGCGCATGTGGATGGCCGCAAGCCTCCTGGCCTGCGCGCTTGCCGCGCCGGCGGCCGCCCAGACCAGGCCGGCAACGGCCCCCGCCCCAAGCAAGGCTGCAGCGCCGATGGCAAGCGTTCCCTCCCCGCTGGTCAAGGTCGCCGATGGCCGCATGCTGGCACCGGGCATTGCCAGCATCGTCAACCGCGGTGAACTGGTTGTCGCCATGCTGGGGGTGGATACCCCGCCCTTTTTCTACATGAAGGACGGCGAGCTGGTCGGACTGGAGGTCGATCTGGCCAAGTCGATTGCCAAGGAGCTCAAGGTCAAGGTCCGCTTTGACCGCAGTGCGCGTACTTTCAATGAGGTGGTGCATGTGGTGGCCCGGCAGGAGGCGGATCTGGGCATCAGCAAACTCTCGCGCACGCTGGCCCGCGCGCAGATGATCCGGTTTACTGATCCCTACCTGCGGCTCAACCACGCTTTCATCCTGAACCGGGTGAAGTTTGCGGAGCTGGCGCGCGACCGGCCCCTGCCGGTGGTGGTGCGCGACTTTCGCGGCTCCATCGGGGTCATTGCCAAGTCTTCTTTTGCCGACTACGCCGCCAAAAATTTCCCGCTGTCCGAACTGCGTGAATTTGCCAGCTGGGGTGACGTGCTCAAGGCCCTTGAAAAGGGCGAGATCATGGCCGCCTACCGTGATGAGTTCGAGGTCAAGCGCATCCTCAAAAGTGACCCGACGGCGTCGCTGACGCTGCGCACGGTGACCTTCAGGGATCTGGAAGACACGCTGGGCATTGCGGTGGGCATCCAGGACCCGACGCTGCTGGCCTATGTGAACCAGTTTTTGTCGGAAAGCACCGAGAAGCTGACCATCGACAAGGTTCTCAAGGCCCTGGACCGCTAACCGACCCACAAGGCGCGCAATGATCAATCTGAAAAAACTCTATGCCTTCGTACTCAACCCCTGGGTGGTGATAGGCAGCCTGTCCGCCGGTTTTGCCCTGGGTCTGGCTTTGCCGTCGGTGGGCATGCGGCTCGGCTTCATTGGCGATCTGTATGTGGATTTGCTCAAGATGATCGCCCTGCCGTTCATGGTCTCGGCGGTGATCTTCAGCCTGCACCGCCTGTTTCGCGAGGGTGGGGCCGGCGGGCTGATGGCGCGCGTGGCCGTTGTGTTTGCGGTCTTCTCGGTGTCCATCGCCATGCTGGGCGTGGTCACGCTGCTGCTCATGAAGCCTGGTGAGAACCTTTCGCCCGAGACCATGCAGACCTTTGGCAAGATTGTCGGCAATGACCTGAGTTCCAGTGATACCGTCATGAGCCTGCAGGGCGTCGATGCGCCGGTCAAGGCGGTGAGTTTTACCGAGGTGCTGGTCAGCCTGGTGCCTTCCAATATTTTTGCAGCACTGGCCAGTGGCGACACACTCAAGGCGCTGGTGTTTGCGTTGTTGTTTGGCTTTGCGGTGGGGCAGGTGCCTTCGCGCGTGTCCGATGGCCTGACGCAGACGCTGGAGACCGTTTACCACGCGTGCCAGACCCTGATGCGCTGGCTGAACTACCCGCTGCCCATCATTCTCTTTTGCATGAGCGCCGCGCAAATGGCCAAGACCGGGCTGGGCCCCCTGCAGGCCATGGCGCAGTTTGTCCTGGCCTTTTTTGTTGCGTCGCTGCTGGCGCTGGTCATCTCCACCGTGATCGTCTGGAAGCGCTCGCACGCCACCCTGGGCCAGACGCTTGACGCGCTGCGCGGCCCGTTTGCGCTCGCGCTGGCCACACGCAGCAGCGCCACCTGCATGCCCATCATGATTGAAAGTCTGGCCGACCGCCTGGGCTTTGCGCGCTCGCGGGTGGAGCTGCTGGTGCCGCTCAGTGTGTCGCTGCTGCGCATAGGCCCGGTGCTGTATTACGTCGCCGCCACGCTCTTCATTGCGCAGCTCTACGGCAAGTCGCTCGGCCTGACCGAGCTGGCGGTCGTGTTGTCGGCCTCCATCCTGGCCGGCTTTGCTTCGGCCGGCATGACGGGTCTGCTGACCGTTTCGCTGGTGGGCCTGACCTGCAGCTACCTGGGCCTGCCGTTTGAGGCGGCGTTCATCCTGTTTCTGGCGGTGGACCCGATCGCCGACATGCTGCGCACCCTTGTGCTGGTGATTGGCAACAACGCTGCTGTGGCGCTGATCTGTCCGCGGCCTGTGAAAGCCTGAGGCCGGCCGGCATGTCCCGCATTGGTGTGTTCGGAGGCATGGGGCCGTCTGCCACCGTCGACTTTCTGGACAAGCTGGTGCAGCTCACACCCGCATCGCGCGACCAGGACCACTTGCCCATCATCCTGGCCAGCCTGCCGCATGTGCACGACCGATCCAGCGCCATTTTGGGCCAGGGCCGTGACCCCTTGCCGCAATTGCTGGCCGGCATCGCCATGCTCAATGAGGCGTCGGTCGGCCTGATTGTGATTCCCTGCAACTCTTCCCACCACTGGTTTGACGAAATGAGCCGCAGCAGCAAGGCGCCGCTTTTGCATATCGCCAAGACCTGCGTCCAGGCAGTTCCCTCGCAGGGCAGCGGGCGGGTGGCCTTGTTTGCCACGCGAGGCGCTTTGGCTTCGGGCTTTTACCAGCGCGAGCTGCGTTCCCGCGGCGTTGACTTCATGCTGGCAGAGGCTGCCGGCGCACAGGAGCAGGTGGACAGCTGCATCCATGACGTCAAGGCCGGCAGGCTGGAAAGCGCCGGTGCACACCTTACCAGGGCTTGCAGCCTTGTGGCGCGGCAGGGCGCCACAACGCTCATCATGGCCTGCACCGAGCTGCCGATTGCCACCCGTTACGCAGACGTCAGCGGCCTCACCCTGATTGACAGCTCCCTGGAGCTGGCCCGCGCGGCGGTGGCCTTTGCGATGGCCCGCGACTGGCACCGTCCCGGCTGGGACGCCTGACCTGAACGTTCAGGCGGGCGGCTCAGCAGGCACGCGGCCGCGCGTCTTGCGCCTTTCGTAAGCCCGCATCAGCGGCGTGACCGACACCCCGTGCGCCAGCACCGAAGCCACCACCACGGCCAGCGTGATGGACAGCAGGCGGCTGGCCAGCGCCGGGTCCAGCTCGTGGGTGATGGCATACATCAGGTAGTAGACGGAACCAATGCCGCGTATGCCAAACCAGGCGATCAGCCGCCGCTGGGTCGGCTCGACCCGCGTGCCCATCAGGCCGATATAAACCGCCAGCGGCCGGATGACCAGAAACAGCACCGGAATAAACCACAGCACCTCGCTGCGAAACTGCACCACTGCCAGCAGCGCGCCCACGGCCAGCACCACGCCCACCTCGGCAAACCTTTCGAGCTGCGCGTTGAAGCGCTCCACCGCCTGCATCATGTGTGCCGGGGCCTCTTCAGCCGGGACGTCTTCTGTGCTCACGCCGGCATGCGCTGTGACCGGTGTTGCGGGCGGACTGTTGTCAATGCGGCGCAAAGCCAGCCCCGCGGCAAACACCGCCAGAAAACCGTAGGCATGGCACAGCACGGCCAGGCCATAGGCCAGCGCAATCAGGCCCAGCGCGATGAACTCGTCCGAGCCCAGCGCCTCGCGGTGATGCGTGCGCAGGTAAAGAATGGCCCGGCCCACCAGCGCGCCCAGGGCAAAACCAATCCCCAGGCCACCCGCCACACCCCAGACCACGTCGATGGCCCACCAGCGCCAGCCGCCGGCTCCCAGGTCATGCAGTGACAGCAGGCCCAGGCCCAGCATCACAAAAGGAAAAGCCGTGCCGTCGTTGAGCCCGCCCTCACCGGTCAGGCCAAAGCGCAGCCGGTCCCGGTCGCCGGGGTCGGAGACCTGCACATCGGAGGCCAGCACCGGGTCGGTGGGCGCAAGAATGGCGCCCAGCAGCACCGCTGCGCCCAGCGACAGGCCCATGAGCCCCACACCCAATGCGGTGATGGCCGCCACCGTCAGCACCATGGAGACGGACGCCAGTTGCACCGGGATGCGCCAGCGCCGGTCGCGCAGCGGCATCTGCAGCTTCAGCCCGGCGGTGAACAGCGAGATCAGCACGGCAATCTCGGTCAGCCGCTCCAGCAGGCTGGCGTCTTTCAGCGGGTCCAGCGTCAGCAGGCCCAGGCCATCCGGGCCTATGCCCACGCCGACAGCCAGGTAGAGCATGGCGGCGCTGAGCGGCAGTCGGGCGATGAAAGAGCTGCTCATGGTCGTGATGATGAGCAGCATGCCGACCACAAGGACAGCCAGCGGGAAAACGAGGTCTGGACTCATCAGCCCAGCTTAGCCCAGTCGGGCCTGCCAGGTTGCAGGTCCATGGCCCAAGGGACTGTCAGCGGCTCACCAGTCGACCAGGCTCAAACCGAGGCTGAGCACATTGCGTCTGCGGTTGTAGTCCACCAGGCTGTCGCCATAGCCGCTGAACAACTGGACGTGATAGCGCAGGCTGGCGCTGTTGGCAATGGCGGTGGATGCCTTCATCCATTCCAGCTTGACCGAACCGCGCGCATCCGACTGAAGCGAATGCCGCAGCGTCAATCCCAGGCTGTGGATCTTGTTGATCTGCCACAGGCCCGCCACCTCGGCCCTGCCGATGAAATCGGAAATGCCGGGGTTGTCATCGTTGCCTGACGATTCGCGCAAGCGTTTCCACAAACGCCCCTGCAGTGACAGGCTGGCATCGCCACCCAGATCTTTTTCGACGGCACCCATCAGGTAAGCCCGGTTCCAGCTGCGCGACAGCGGCAGGCTCTGACCGTTGGACTGGTGGTTCAGGCCCATGCCACTCAGGCGGTATTTCCAGCCGCCCGGAAGGTCGATCTGGTGGGGGTAGATGTACATGATTTCAGGTTCGTGGTCGGTGGTGCGAAACGGCCGCGAGACCGCGCCATTGAACAACTGCCAGTAGCTTTGCTGCGTGTAGCCGATCCAGACCGAATCGCTGTCGGCGTCATCTCCGGTGGATGAAGTCAGCAAGCCTTTGGCCAGCTTGGTGCGCACCGACAACTGCAGCCGGGTCTCGGCCCGTTTGTAATTGAAAGGCGTGGTGACCGTGTGCCCGGCCGAGGGCGAGGACGGCTGGTTGTTGACGCTGTCTGAGCCCGCCCAGGCCAGGCTGATGGGTCGGTAGCTGCGCAGGCCAAAAGTGTCGCAGTCGGTTCCGCGCTGCAGCTCCCAGAAACGCGAGAGTGCGGAATACCGGGTGTCCCGGCAACCGATTTTTTTGCCGTCGGGTGCTTCGGTGTTGATCGCGGGCAGCAGCAAAATGCCGGTGGCTGTCTGCCCTGTGTCCGGATTGGCGGGCGCAGTGACGACGTTGGGCTGTGAGCCTGCGGGAAGTTGCGACTCCGCCCAGTTTTTGAAGCAGGCCAGTTGGGCGGCGGGGTCGTTGGCCATCGCATGGCAGGCCTGCCAGCCTGGCGTGGGGCTGCGCCCGGGCGATGGAGCCGTGTCGCCGGATTGAGCCTGGGCAGCGCTACCCAGCGCGCACAGCAGCCCCAGGACCATGCACTTTTGTCTGATGAAAGAGGTCATGCTTACCACCCCGGTACTTTTTCCAGCGTAAAGGGGACTTCCTTCGCATCGGGCGGCGCGCTGTCGCTGGTGTCTTTCCAGACGCCAACAACTTTTCTGCCGCAGGAGCTGGCCACCACTTCACCGTTCCAGGTGCCGGTGATGCTGACGCCGTTGGAGGACTCGTCCAGCGTCAACAAACCGTCTTCGAGGTCGCCGGCCAGTTGGGCCTTGGCACGGTGACCGGCAATCGCCGCCGAGCCCGCTGCCGCGCCCAGGTCACGGCTGACAAAACCTGCGACGCTGTCGGAAAATTCTGCATGCCGCTCCAGCAGCAGGGTGGCACTGGCTGGCAGGCCCGCCGGTGGCTTGTCAAAGCTGGCACGCCACAGGCCGTGCATTTGCGCGGGCTTGAGCTGGCTGGGTGGCGGGCAGGCCGCTGCCGGAGTTGCACGGTCAATTTGGGCATGGGCCCACGAATGATGGGCAAACATTGCTATCAAAAACAGAGCGAATTTGAAGTGATGTGAAGCAGCCATGGCGCGCCCAGTCTACAGCGCAGCGCGGGCCGCCTCGGCCACGGCATTGGCTTCGGCGCTGTCGGCAGCGCGTTTGGCAAACTCGGCGCGCAGTGCCCGGATCTTCTCGCGCGGGTCTTCCTTCACCGTGTTTTGGTCCAGTGCCATTTCGGCGATAAAGCGGCTGGGCACGCCAGCCACCGTGTCGCGGCCTTTCTTGCGGCGGCGCACCCAGTTGACCGCCAGCGTGCGCTGGGCCCGGGTGATGCCCACATACATCAGGCGGCGTTCTTCCTGCAGGCGCAGGGCGATGTTTTCTTCGCTGTTGCTGCCGCTCTCATCGCCGTTTTTGTCTTCCAGCCGGAAGGGCAGCGAGCCTTCGTTGCATCCGGCCAGCACCACATGCGGCCACTCCAGCCCCTTGGCAGCGTGCAGGGTGGACAGCGTCACCACGTTCTGGTCGCCTTCGCGCTCGCTGATGGTCGAGAGCAGTGCAATCGTCTGCACCACCTCCAGCATGGTTTTGGTTTCGCTGGCGATCACTGCGCCGGCGGTGTCGTCGATCTGCCCGCCGCAGCGCTGGGCCATCCAGTCGCAAAAGTCCATCACGTTGGTCCAGCGCGCGGCTGCCAGTTTTTCGCTGTCTTCGCCCTCGTACAAATGTTTTTCGTAGTCGATGTCCTTGAGCCAGTCGTTCAGAAACGTGCGTGCGTCTTCGGCGCCCACCGTGCTTTTGGCGCGGTAGGCCAGATCGTTCACATAACGGCCAAATTCCTGCAACGAGCCCACCGCCTTGGCCGGCACCACCGAGGCCAGCGAGTTGCTGAACAAGGCTTCAAACAGGCTGAGTTTGTACTTGCTGGCAAACACGCCCAGCGCGCCCAGGGTGGTGTGGCCAATGCCGCGCTTGGGTGTGGTCACCGCACGCAAAAACGCCGGGTCGTCGTCGTTGTTGACCAGCAGGCGCAGCCAGCTGCACAGGTCCTTGATTTCAGCGCGGTCAAAAAAACTCTGTCCGCCCGAGACCTTGTACGGAATCTGCGCCTTGCGAAAGGCTTTTTCAAAGGGCTTGGCCATGTGGTTGGCGCGGTACAGCACGCAAAAGTCTTTCCACTCCTTGTACTGGCTGCCCACGGCCTGCAGCTCGCCGCCCGCGCGCAGGCCCTGGATGCGCGCCACCACGCGCTCGGCCTCGTGCTCCTCGCTGTCGCAGTCCACCACGCGCACCGGCTCGCCCTCGCCCAGCTCGCTGAACAATGTTTTCGGAAACAGCTTGGGGTTGGGCGCAATCACGTTGTTGGCTGCACGCAGGATGGCGCTGGTCGAGCGGTAGTTCTGTTCCAGCTTGATCACGCGCAGGTTGGGGTAGTCGATGGGCAGCTTTTTCAGGTTGTCCAGCGTCGCCCCGCGCCAGCCGTAAATCGACTGGTCGTCGTCACCCACCGCAGTGAAGCGCCCGCGCGGGCCGACCAGCAATTTGAGCACTTCATACTGCGTGGCATTGGTGTCCTGGTATTCATCGACCAGCACATGGCCCAAAGACTGCTGCCATTTCTCCCGCACCGCGTCATGCTCCTGCAACAGCTTGAGCGGCAGGCCAATCAAATCGTCAAAGTCAACGCTCTGGTAGGCGGTGAGGCGCTCTTCATACCGCGCCATGATGCGGGCCACCAGCCTGTCGTTGTCGCTGCCGGCCTGGGCTTCGGCCTGCGCGGCATTGAGTCCCATGTTCTTCCACAGGCTGATGGTCCATTGCCATTGCCGCGCCGTCGCGGCGTCTGTGCTGCCACCGGCGTCCTTCAGGATGCTGGTTACATCGTCGCTGTCCAGAATCGAAAACTGCGGCTTCAGGCCCAGCGCCTCACCGTCCTGGCGCAGCATGCGCACACCCAGCGCATGAAAGGTGCAGATCACCACGCCCTTGGCGGGTTTGCCAATCAGTTTTTTGGCGCGCTCGCGCATTTCGGCAGCGGCCTTGTTGGTGAAGGTGATGGCGGCAATCTCCGTCGCCGGCAACCCGGCCTGGATCAGCCGGCCTATCTTGTGCGTAATGACGCGCGTTTTTCCGGAGCCGGCACCGGCCAGCACCAGGCAGGGGCCGTGCATGTAGTTCACCGCCTCCTGCTGGGCGAGGTTGAGTCCGGTGGCGGCGGGGGACGAGGCGGCTGAAGAAGCGGCTGCAGAAGCAGCGGAAGAACCGGAAGAAGGTGACGACATGCAGGCAGACAGCGGGAGTAAAAGGCGGGAACAAAGGGCCAAAGGCAGCGGGAATCATAGCCAGTCAGGGTTTCGCCAAGTTTGCGGGAGACAATAGGCCTTGTGTTAAGCATTCTCCTGGTCACCTTTCCTTTCTTCGCGCTGGTGCTGTGCGGCTACCTGGCCACGCGGCGCGGCCTGCTGCCGCAAAGCGCGATTCCGGGGCTGAACAGTTTTGTCCTGTACTTCGCGCTGCCCTGCATGCTTTACCGCTTTGGCGCCAGCACGCCGGTGGCGCAGTTGCTCGACGGCAGCCTGGTGGCGGTCTACCTGGTGTGCGCGCTTTTCATGGTGGTCTTCACGATTGCAGTCACACGCAACAAACGCATCGGCTGGAACGACGCGTCCTTTGGCGCACTGGTGGCCGCTTTCCCCAACACCGGCTTCATGGGTGTGCCGCTGCTGGTGGCCCTGTTGGGCGCGCCAGCCGCCGGCCCGGCGATTGTCACCATCATGGTCGACCTGCTGGTGACCAGTTCCTTGTGCATCGCGCTGTCACGGCTGGACTCGGCAGATATTCACGGCGCGGAAGTCGCTGCCAAAAAAGCGCTGCGCGGTGTGGCGCTCAACCCCATGCCCTGGGCGATTTTGCTGGGCGCGCTGTCCTCATGGCAGCAAGTGCGTTTTCCCCTGCCCGTGGCGCAGACACTGGGCCTGCTGGCCGATGCGGCCTCACCCGTGGCCCTGTTCACCATAGGCGCCGTGCTGGCCCGTTCGCAAATGACCAGCATGGAGCCCATTCCGCTCAAGGACTATGTGCCGGTGGCGCTGATCAAGCTGGTGTTGCATCCGCTGCTGGTGGGCGCGGTGGGCCTGGGCGCCATCGCGCTGGGCTTGCCGCTGGATCGCTTTGCGCTGACGGTGGTGGTGCTGGTCGCGGCCCTGCCCAGCGCCAGCAATGTCTCGCTGCTGGCCGAGCGCTTTGGCGCCAACAACGGCCGCATTGCCCGCATCATTTTGGTGTCTACCGTGCTGGCGTTTTTGAGTTTTTCAGGGGCTGTGGCGCTGCTGACTTAAATGGACGTGTCATTGCGGGCTTGACCCGCAATCCATGCCACGCTGATCCCTGAGCCTGCGTCACGCCACCATGGATCCCCCCGGATCGGAGTCCGGGGCAGGCTCCTCAAGTCCGGGATGGCAGGTTAGATCGCTAACGGATCTACGTCGATGGCCCAGCGAATCAGGCTTTTGAATTCGGCTTGCTGCCGCGTCTCATGCAGCACTGGCTGCCAGGCTGCCAGAAAGCGCTGCAGCGCGGCGCGTGAGGGGCTTTCGACCAGCATTTGCGCACGCTCGATGTTGGCCACGCGTTGAATCGTCATGGGCACCGCCGGGTAGGGCGTGACGGCATCATGCGCGGGTAGTTGCTGCGCCTGCGCGGCTTGGGCGGCGGCATTCAAAAACCCCTGAGCCACGTCCTGCGTGCGGGCTTCGGCGCGCACCAGCGCCGAAAAACCAAAAGGCGCCATGCCGGCAGCCTCGCGCTCTTTCAGTTCCTGCGCTGCAAACGCCGGGTAGTCGTGTTTTTTCAGGGCGCCAAACAGCGGGTGTTGCGGATGAAAGGTCTGGACCCACATCTCGCTGGCTTCGCCATGGTCGGCGTCGCGCCCGGCGCGGCCTGCGGCCTGCATCAAGAGGCCAAATAAGCGCTCAGGCGCGCGGAAGTCGCTGGAGAACAGGGCGTTGTCGGGGTTGATGGCAGCCACCAGGGTGATGTGGCGAAAGTCGTGGCCCTTGGCGATCATTTGTGTGCCCACCAGCACATCGACCTCGCCGGCATGCACGCTGGCCAGTTGCGACTCCAGCGCGCCCTTGAGCCGCGTGGTGTCCGCGTCGATGCGCGCAATGCGGAGCAGGCTGCCATCGGCTCGGGTGACCCCGGCCAGCAACTCGCCAATGTGCTCTTCCAGCCGCTCCGTGCCCTTGCCCACGGGCGCAATGTCGATGTTGCCGCAGCTGGGGCATGCGCGCGGCACACGCTCGGTAAAACCGCAGTGGTGGCAACGCAGGGTGCGGTCAATTTTGTGGAATACGCGGTAGGCGCTGCAATGCGGGCACTCGCTTTTCCAGCCGCAGTCGTGGCAGGCCAGCACCGGCGCGTAGCCACGGCGGTTCAGGAAAATCAGCGACTGCTCGCCGCGTGCAATGCGCTGGCCAATCGCGTCCAGCAACGGCGGCGCAATGGTGCAGTTTTTGGGCTGGTGGTTCATGTCCACCACGCGGACCAGAGGAAGTCTGCCGGCGCCTGCTTCGCCGCCTATGCGTTCGCTCATGGTCAGGCGCTGGTAGCGTCCTGTCACCGTGGCCTGCCAGCTCTCCAGCGAAGGCGTGGCCGAGCCGAGTAACACCCGACACCGGACCGCAGCCTTGTCTGTTCCGCCATCCTTCGGCGCGCTCTCCAGCATCGCCCGGTACACCGCGAGATCCCGCGCCGAATAACGCGCACCTTCCTGCTGCTTGTAGCTGGGGTCGTGCTCTTCGTCGACCACGATCAGGCGCAGATTGGGCAGCGATGCAAACACCGCCATGCGGGTGCCCAGCACCAGCCGCGCCTGACCGGCGTGCGCAGCCAGCCAGCTCTTGAGCCGCTGCGCGGGGGTGAGGCCGCTGTGCAGCGCCACCACCTGCGCCTTGCCCAGGTGCGCAAAGCGTTCTTCAAAACGCGCCTGCAATTGAGGCGTGAGGTTGATCTCGGGCACCATCACCAGCACCTGGGCACTGGCGTCCTGCGCCAGCACTTTGGCGGCTGCGCGCAGGTAGACCTCGGTCTTGCCGCTGCCGGTGGCGCCAAACAGCAGTGCTGGCCGCGTATCAGCATCAAATTCGGCGATGGCCCTTTGCTGTTCGGGACTGAGTGCTATTAAATTCGTAGTGTCCGGAGTTTCGGCATCAGCCGCCGGCGTCCGCTTGAGGCGGCGCGCCAGTTGCACCGCGCTCAGTCCACGCAACTGTGGCGGCAGTGCGGCCAGCGCCACCTCGCCGATTGAACGCTGGTAGTAGGCGGCAGTAAAACCAACCAGCCCGCGCCAGGCCTCCGGCAGCGGTGCCAGGCCGTCCAGCGCGCCGAGCACCGACCTGGCCTGGGCCAGCGGCAGATCGCCACTGTCGGCCAGGACTTCCCACACCACACCCAGCACTTCGCGTTTGCCCAGAGGCACACGCACCAGGCCGCCAGGCGGCAGCAGTGACTCACTTCGGTAAGTCAGCGGCCCGGCCACCGTGCTGTGCGACGGGGTGGCCACGACGATGCTGAGCCAGTAGCTCATGCAGCGAAGGCCTGGGGCCGGCCGGAAAACTCGTAAGTGTTGAGATACATCTTCGAAAATCGCTGTAAGTGCTTGATTTGAAAACGCTTTAAAGGTCTTCCCAAGTTTCTGTGGATAACTTTGTTGATAGGTGGGGTGGGCGCACTCGCAGGGCCTTGTAAATCAAGGCTTTTTCTAAAATGCCCGCAAAAAAAGCAAATCAAAGAACTTATATAAATCAACAACTTAGAAGCGCTATGGCTTTGATAGCGGCAAATGCCCGTTAACAGCTTTCTTGCGGCACCGCAGCACAAATTTTGTGAATAAGTCGCCCTTGCAAAGCTGTTTTTGTGCTAACTACATGGCTTTTGCAGGCTCAACGCCGGCCTCAATGCGCCGTTCCTGTCCGCATCCTGCGTGAGTAAGCGTGCACTGCGCGGACCAGTGCTTCGACACTTTCTGGCGGCGTGTGCTGGCTGATGCCGTGGCCCAGGTTGAAGATATGTGTGGGGCCGGTGCTGGCCGGGTCCTGATGCGGCATGCCAAAACTGTCCAGCACCCGCACCACTTCTTCCTCGATCTGGCCGGGGTTGGCAAACAGCACATTCGGGTCCAGATTGCCCTGCAAGGCCATGCGGCCACCGACCCGGGCGCGCGCCTGGGCCAGGTTGACCGTCCAGTCCAGCCCCAGCACCTCGCAGTCCAGCTGTGCCATTTGCTCCAGCCACAGGCCACCACCTTTGGTAAACACGAGGCGGGGAATGGTCACGCCGTCGTGCGTGCGCTTGAGCTGCTTGAGCACCCGTTGGGTATAGGCCAGGCTGAAAGTCTGAAACGCCGCGTCGGCCAGCACACCGCCCCAGCTGTCAAAAATCATCACCGCCTGCGCGCCCGCCTCGATCTGCGCGTTCAGGTAGGTGGCCACCGTGTCGGCGTTGATGGCCAGCATTTTGTGCATCAGGTCGGGGCGCTGGTACAGCATGGTCTTGACCAGGCGGTAGTCGTCAGAGCCCGCGCCTTCGACCATGTAGCAGGCCAGCGTCCACGGGCTGCCGGAAAAACCGATCAGCGGCACGCGCCCGTTCAGGGCCTTGCGGATGGAGGTGACGGCGTCAAAGACATAACGCAACTTGTTCATGTCAGGCACATGCAGCTGGGCCACGGCGGCTTCGTCACGCACAGGGGTCGCAAACCGCGGGCCCTCGCCGATCGCAAAACTCAGTCCCAGGCCCATCGCGTCGGGCACGGTCAGGATGTCGCTGAACAGGATGGCGGCATCCAGCGGGTAACGCTCCAGCGGCTGCAGGGTCACTTCGGTGGCGTAGTCCGGCGAGGTGGCCAGTCCCATGAAGCTGCCGGCCTTGGCGCGGCTGGCCCGGTACTCGGGCAAATAACGCCCGGCCTGGCGCATCAGCCAGACGGGGGTGTAGTCGGTGGCCTGGCGCAGGCAGGCCCGCAGAAAAGTGTCGTTTTGGAGAGATGCAAACATGGGGCAATTGTCTCAGGTCACGGCGTCTCTCACGGCGGGGGACGGTATTGTCCAGCCGGGGCCGCGGATCCGGCTCCGCCGGTCCGCAGGCGCAGCGGCCCCCTCGGGGGGCAGGAAGCTACGCGAAGCGAGCGACCGTGGGGGCTTATCTAACCGGCAGGAATTGCAGGAAAGACGCGCCCGCCAGGTTCTGCACGTAGGTGATCACGGCGCGCCGGTATTTTTCGGTCAGCACTCCGGACAGCAAATCAAGACGGCCGATGATCTTGCCGAACTCGCGCTCGAAACTCAGGTTGCGCTCACGCTCCGAAATCTCGTCGGCCAGCAGCAGGGGCTGGCCGCTGGCATTGCGGCGGGTGGCCAGCAGCCAGACGGCCGACTCGATGTTGCGCGCGGCGTTGTAGACGTATTGCGCATCCACGCCATCGACAAGGTAGAAGCTGGTTTTGCCGCCGTGGGCAACGATCAGCATGTCGGCGCTGGCATAGATAAAGGCTGCAACGCGGTCGCCGCGAAACTCCGGGCTCAGGGCCAGCGACAGGGCTGCAATGTCGCGTTTGCCTTGCAGCTCGGGCCAGGGTGTGCGGTTCTCGACCGCGCTGCGCACCTGGGCAATGGCCGCATCGCGGCTGGCGGCGCCGGTCTTGCGCCATTCGGCCGGGTTGCGCCTGTAGAGCTTGTCGAGCAGGCGGTACAGGCTGTCGAGGTTGTCGCGCATGCCCAGTGTGGCCATGCGGTTGGCATCCGACTGCGCCAGCTCTGCGGCGGTCAGCGGTGCGACCTGTGTCTCACCGCGTTGAATCGGCGCGGGCGGCATGGTCGTGGCGCAGCCAGCCAGCAACAAGGCCAGCACGGCTGAAAGGAGCACGGACCCCTGCGGGCGGAAGTAGGGCATGGGGCGATTATCAGCGCGCGGCGGGAGGGCAGGTAT
>JAKFXR010000139.1 GCA_021731285.1 Polaromonas sp.
AGAGAGGGGGACTTCATTTGGCCGCGTGTGCTGCTCGCGCGTGCAAGCATGACGGTCCCGTACTGTGCCGATGACGCGCAAAGCGTGTCATCGGCTCCCCGCATCCGATTGCGCTCCCCAACCCCTTCTGTATGCGCCGAGGAGCGGAGGTCCAGACGGATCAGGGCGGGCGATTGTCTGAGCCGCAGGCGAGTTCGAGCCCGACCCCGGCTGGACCGAGCACCGCAGGTTTCCCCCGTAGCAAAGCGAAGGGGGACGCAGACAGCAGGGTCGCCTTTCTTTTGCTTACTTTTCTTTGGCGAAGCAAAGAAAAGTGAGTTGCCGCCGGGCAACCCCCGGCATGCTGCCAAACTACAAAAGCCGGGGGCAAAGAAGTCTTCGACAGACACAGCCAAAACGGAGGAACAAAGCTCCTGAACATGGATCCCGGGTCAAGCCCGGGATGACAAATCCGGGTCGGGACGACAGTCAGTGGAACCTAGTCCGCCACCACCGCCGGCACCCGCGCCGCCAGAGCACACATCAACTCGTAACCCACCGTCCCCGCAGACCCGGCGATTTCGTCGATCGACAGGACAGTCCCGGTGGAAGAACGGCCCCACAGGGTCACCTCGCTGCCCATGCCAGCGTCGGGCACTGGCGTCAGGTCCACCGTGATCATGTCCATGCTGACGCGCCCCACCATGCGGGTACGCACACCATTGACAAGCACCGGTGTGCCCGTGGTGCAGTGGCGAGGGTAGCCATCGGCATATCCGCAAGCCACCACACCGATGCGCAATGGGCCATCGGCGGTGAAGCTGGAGCCATAGCCCACCGTGTCGCCCGCCACAAGATTCTGGGTGGCGATGATTTTTGAGGACAGTGTCATGGCTGGCAACAGGTCCCAGTCAGCGGCGCTTTTCTCGGGGTAGTCGGGCGCGCTGCCGTAGACGGCAATGCCAGGACGTATCCAGTCGGATTGCCCTTCGAGAGCGGCGCCGTGCCGCAAGGTGGCGGCACTGTTGCTGAAGGTGCGCTCGCCGGGCAGGTCCTGCGTGACAGCTTCAAATGCCTGAAGTTGCACCGCCACGCCCTTGGGCCCGTCGGCGTCGCTGAAGTGCGTCATCAGCGAAATTTCTTCTACTTGCGGCAGGGCATTGAGCCGCGTCCAGGCTGCGCGGTAGCGCTCCGGCGTGAAACCCAATCGGTTCATGCCCGAGTTCATTTTCAGGAAAACGCGGTGTGGGACTTGTGTCTTGTGCGCGGCCAGCATGTTGATCTGCTCATCGCAATGTACGGTATGCCACAGAGCCAACCGGGAGCACAGCTCCAGGTCCCGCAATTCAAAGCAGCCTTCGAGCAGCAAAATCGGGCCGCGCCAGTCCAGCGCGCGCACGCGCGCGGCCTCGGTCAGATCAAGCAGCGCAAAGCCGTCGGCTCCGCGCAAGCCTTCAAACGCACGCTCTATGCCGTGACCGTAGGCATCGGCCTTGACGACTGCCCAGACCCGTGCGTCGGGAGCTGCGGTCCGCGCCCGCGCCAGGTTGTGCCGCAGCGCTGCAGTGTGAACAGTGGCCAGAATGGGACGGGGCATGGAAGACCTGGTGAGACAAAAACGACGCAAGCGCAGCGAGGGTTAACGCAGGCCTGTAACAGCCAATTAGGCGATTTTGCCAGCTTGCCGCGTGCTATAAACCGTGAACATTCGGAGACATTCACTTTTATCTTGTGGCATCAGCGCGGCTGATGGATCGCAATGGTGATCAAAACAGTTTAATGAAGCGCGGTTTTTACACCATCATGGCGGCCCAGTTTTTCAGCTCGCTGGCTGACAACGCGCTGTTTGTCGCCGCCGTGGAATTGCTACGCACCAGCGGCGCACCCAAGTGGCAGCCCGCCGCGCTGGTGCCGATGTTTGCGCTGTTTTATGTCGTGCTGGCCCCGTTCGTCGGCGCCTTTGCCGACGCGCAGCCCAAGGGCAAGGTCATGTTCATCAGCAACGCCATCAAGGTGGTGGGCTGCCTGTTGATGCTGTTTGGCACCCACCCGCTGCTGGCCTACGCGATTGTCGGCCTGGGCGCCGCGGCCTACTCGCCCGCCAAGTACGGCATCCTCACCGAGTTGCTGCCGGCGTCGCAACTGGTCAAGGCCAACGGCTGGATCGAAGGCCTGACGATTGCCTCCATCATTCTCGGTGTGCTGCTGGGCGGGCAGCTGGTCGGCCTTTCGGTATCGCAGCAGTTTCTCTCTTTCGACTTCCCGGTGTTCACGACCGGCATTGACACACCGCCGGAGGCAGCCATCTGCGCGCTGATATTGCTGTACGCGGTGGCCGCCTGGTTCAACACCCGCATACCGCACACCGGCGTCGAGATGCGACCCATGCCGCGCAACAAGCTCGAGTTGCTGCCCGACTTCTGGAACTGCAATGCCGCGCTGTGGCGCGACAAATTGGGCCAGATTTCCCTGGCAACCACCACGCTGTTCTGGGGTGTCTCGGGCAACCTGCGCTACATCGTGCTGGCCTGGAGCGCAGCCGCGCTGGGTTACACCACCACACAGGCGTCATCGCTGGTCGGCGTCGTCGCCATTGGCACGGCGGTGGGCGCCGTTCTGGCCTCGATGCGCATGCGGCTGGAGCATGCGACCAGCCTGATGCCACTGGGCATTGCCATGGGTGTGCTGGTGATCCTGATGAACGTCATCACCAATGTCTGGGTGGCGGCGCCCTTCCTGATATTACTGGGCGGGCTGGGCGGTTTTCTGGTGGTGCCCATGAATGCCCTGCTGCAGCACCGCGGCCACAACCTGATGGGCGCGGGGCGCTCGATTGCCGTGCAGAATTTCAACGAGCAGGCCTGCATCCTGGCGCTGGGCGCTGGTTACAGCCTGTCCACCGGCATGGGGCTGTCGGCCTTTGGGGCCATCACCGCCTTTGGCGTGACGGTGGCCGGTTTCATGTGGCTCATCCAGCGCTGGCACAAAAGCAATTGCATCAAGCACAAAGAACAACTGGACCACCTGCTGAGCATCGCGCGCAGCGACCAGTCACACTAAAGCACCCGGGCGTGCAGGTCTGCCGTGCGGCGGATCGCTCCGCCAATGAGCTTCCCCTCCCACCATGAACAAGCAGGCATCTTTACTGGCCGCCGGGGCGCTGGTGATCAATGCCTTTGTCTGGGGCGTGTCGTGGTGGCCGTTTCGCGAGCTGCACTCGGCCGGCTTGCACCCGCTGTGGGCGACAGCGCTGGTCTACTTCTTTTCGCTGGCCTGCATCGTGGTCTGGCGCCCCGGGGGCTTGCGCAGCTTTGCCCATCATCCGCAGCTTTGGTTGCTGGCCGTCGCGGCGGGCCTGACGAATGTGGGCTTCAACTGGGCCGTCACGGTGGGCGATGTGGTGCGCGTCGTGCTGCTGTTTTACCTGATGCCCGCCTGGTCGGTGTTGCTGGCCTGGGCCGTGCTGGATGAAAAACCGACCCGCCAGTCCCTGTTGCGCCTGGTGCTGGCCATGGCCGGGGTGCTGATTGTTCTGAAGACACCGGACTCGCCCTGGCCGGTTCCCTCCAGCGTGGCGGACTGGCTGGCGCTGATGGGCGGCCTGAGCTTTGCGGCAACCAACGTCCTGCTGCGCAAGCTGGAGTACACACCCAGCGAGGCGCGCATGCTGGCCATGTTTGGCGGCGGCGCGGTGCTGGCAAGCAGCACTGCCGCGCTGGGCATGGCCTGGCAGATCGTGCCGGCCCCGGTGTGGAGCAGCTCCTGGGCGGGCCTGGCCCTGGCCCTGAGCCTGGCCTTCCTGATCAGCAACATGGCCTTGCAGTACGGCGCCGCGCGGCTGGCAGCCAGCACAACCGCGATCGTCATGCTGACCGAAATCCTGTTCGCCAGCCTGTCCGCGGTGGCGCTGGGCGCGGCAGAGCTCAGTGGGCGCACTCTGGTGGGTGGCAGTTTGATCGTGCTGGCGGCGGTGCTAGCCGCGACTGCTTCCGGGAAGAAGTAGCCCCAAGCTACCTCTGCAGTACAGTGGCGGAACCAACCAGGAGCACACCATGAGCAGCGTCTACGATTTTGAAGCCCTGCAGATCAACGGGAAAAGCGTGGCCTTGTCCGAGTTCAAGGGCAAGGTCCTTCTGATCGTGAACACCGCCAGCAAGTGCGGTTTCACGCCGCAGTTTGGCGGCCTGGAAGAGCTGCACAAAAGTTATACCGGCAAGGGGCTGGTGGTGCTGGGTTTTCCGTGCAACCAGTTCGGCTCGCAAGACCCGGGCGCCGATGGCGAGATCGCCGAGTTCTGCCAGGTCAACTATGGCGTGAGTTTTCCGATGATGGGCAAGATCGACGTCAACGGGCCGGCCGCCCACCCGCTGTACAAATGGCTGTCATCCGAGGCGCCCGGCCTTCTGGGAAGCAAGGGCATCAAATGGAACTTCACCAAGTTCCTCGTCGGCAAGGATGGGCAGGTCATACGCCGTTATGCGCCCACCGACAAGCCGGCCGATCTGGCAAAAGACGTGGAAGCGGCCCTGGCCGCGTGATGCATACGAAGTAACCGTTCCGCCCTTCAGTGACGGGCACAGTTTGCTATTGATTCAGTAGCGCCTGGTCCAGCATTTCCACCCAGTGCCGGACTGGCGTGGTAGTGCCACTTTGCAGATGGGTGATGCAGCCGATGTTGGCCGACACAATCATCTCGGGCGCCATCTCGCTCAGGTGGACCAACTTGCGGTCGCGCAACTGGTAGGCAATCTCTGGCTGCAGCACCGAGTAGGTTCCGGCCGAGCCACAGCACAAGTGGGCTTCGCAACTGGCAAGCTTCACATTGAAGCCGAGTTCTCCCAAATGTTTTTCAACGCCCCCGCGCAACTGCTGGCCGTGCTGCAAGGTGCACGGCGGATGAAATGCCATCTGTCCGTCCTGGGGCGACACGCGTCCGCGCAGCGCCGCAGCCAGCTCGGGCAGGAGTTCGCTGAGGTCGCGGGTCAGGGAGCTGATGCGCGCGGCTTTGACGGCATACGCAGCATCGTCCTGCAGGATGTGGCCGTACTCCTTGACAGTGACGCCACAGCCCGAAGCGTTCATGACGATGGCTTCGACGCCGCCTTCCACATGCGGCCACCACGCGTCGATGTTGCGGCGCATTTCGTCCCTGCCGCCGTCCTGGTCGTTCAGGTGAAATTTGACTGCGCCACAACAACCGGCCTTGGGTGCCAGCACGGTTTCGATGCCTGCGGCGTCCAGCACGCGCGCGGTAGCGGCATTGATGTTGGGCATCATCGAAGGCTGCACGCAACCAGCCAGCATAAGCATCTTGCGGTTGTGGCTGCGGGTGGGCCAGCTGCCTTGCGGTTGTTTGGCGGGCACCTTGGCCTGCAGGGCGGCAGGCAGCAAGCCGCGCACCGCCTGGCCCAGCTTCATGGCCGGGGCAAACAGCGGTGAGGGCAAGCCCTGCTTGAGCGACCAGCGCAGCGCTTTCTCGGCAGCGGGCCGGGGCACCCGCTCATCGACCAGCTTGCGGCCGATATCCACGAGGTGGCCGTACTGAACGCCGCTGGGGCAGGTGGTTTCGCAATTGCGGCAGGTCAGGCAGCGGTCCAGATGCAACTGTGTTTTGCGCGTCGGCGTTTCGCCTTCCAGCACCTGTTTGATCAGGTAGATGCGCCCGCGCGGTCCATCCAGCTCGTCGCCCAGCAACTGGTAGGTGGGGCAGGTGGCCGTGCAAAAACCGCAGTGCACACACTTGCGCAAAATGGCTTCCGCGGCCAGGCCGTCGATGGTGTTTTTGAATTCGGGGGCGAGGTGAGTTTGCATCAGAAGTCAGGATAGAGGCGCCCACGGTTGAACACGCCCGCGGGATCAAACTCGCGCTTGAGCTGGCGATGAATCCGGTCCAGCGGCGGTTTTAATGCATCAAATCGGCCTTCCGCCCTTTGATGACGCGATGATTCAGCTATGAAAAGTGTAGCGCTTCCGCCTGCAGCAAGTGCTGCATGGCGCAGGCGCTGGGCCTGATCTGGCTCAGCAAGTACCCAGCGCTGCGCGCCGTGCCACTCGATCAAAGGTGGCTCGGGCAAGTCCAGCGGCGGCGCGGTTTGCGGCACCGAGAGGCGCCACAGGTCCCGCCCGCCACGATCCAGAAACCAGGGTAACTTCTGGTCCCGGCACAGCGTCCAGTCGGGCGCCACGGTCGCATTGTCCTGACGCTCACCCCCCAGGGTTTTGCAGGCCGCCTCCACCGCCGCGACCGCGCCGCGCAAACGCAGGTACAGCGTCGAGACTCCCGCATCGTCCACCCAGCAACTCGCATTGAGCGGCAGTGGCTGTCCGCCCCAGGCATTGAGTCGCTCGAGCGCCTGGCTCTGCGTGAAGGCAAACCTGAGCGTGGCTTCAGCGGGTGCAATCGGCATCACCTTGAGGCTGACCTCCACGATCAGGCCCAGTGTGCCCATGGCGCCAGCCATCAGGCGCGAGACATCGTAGCCAGCCACGTTTTTCATGACCTGGCCGCCAAAAGTCAGCAGCTCGCCGCGTCCGTTGAGCAGGGTCACGCCAAGCACATAGTCGCGCACCGCCCCCACGCTGGCGCGCGCCGGGCCGCTCAGTCCGGCGGCGACCATGCCGCCCACCGTTGCTGCGCCACCGCCGAAATGGGGCGGCTCGAAAGGCAGGCACTGGCCCCTGTCTGCAAGCACGGCTTCGAGTTCGGCCAGGGGGGTACCAGCCCGCACAGTAACCACCAGCTCGGTTGGCTCGTAGCTGGTGATGCCGGTCAATGTGCCTGATTCAAGCAGTTCCGGCGTGCCACCCGCAACGGGCTCACCGTAAAAGTCCTTGCTGCCGCCCCCGCGAATACGCAAGCCTGTGCCTGCCGCGGCCGCTGCATGAACCTGGTCGATGATGTGCCTGAGCGCTGAATCCATGGGTGTGATGGTAAGCCGCGCCGCGGCCACGGCCGTTTGATTTTTTTGAACGGACGCTGTTCTTTTTTGTCAGTCGGCAAAAAAGTTGACGGGCAAACCAGGCACATCCACCCGCAGTGCAAAGACGCAGCCGGATTGCGGCATCGCTTCAAGTTCGGCCGCAGGCCTGCCGTGGCGCGCGGTCGTCAGGTACAGGGTTTGCAGGTCGTCGCCACCAAAACACGGCATGGTGGGACACAGCGCCGGCACGGCCCAGTCGGCCAACACCTCGCCAGCCGGAGACAGCTTGAGCACCCGCCCGCCTTCAAACATGGCCACGTAGTAGTTGCCTTGCACGTCGACCGCAGCGCCATCGGGCCTGCCGCCGTAACCGGCCTGCCCCGGTTGCCAGCCGGCTGGTTTGGGCGGGAACTGTTTGAACACACGGCCCCTGTGCATGCGGTTGCCTGCGGCATCCCAGTCCCAGGCGCGAATGACGTGTGCGGTGGTGTCGGTCCAATAGAGCGTGCCTGCATCGGGCGACCAGGCCAGGCCATTGGCAATGGTGGCATCGCCCGCCTTCAACTCCAGCGCCGGCGCGCGGCCATTGCGGCCATCCATGGAAAAAAGCTGTGCGGCAGCTTTGTCACGCGGTTCATACATGGTGCCCGCCCAGAAGCGCCCCACCGGGTCACACTTGCCGTCGTTAAACCGCGTGGTCGCGGTGTCGTGACTGGCGTCAACCAGTTTTTCAGGGATCTGCCCCCAACTGCGGGCGCGGTAAATGCCGTCGCGCAAGGCCATGACCAGCCCGCCACCGATGGCCGGGGCAATGCAGCCCGGCTCGGCGTGCACGGGCCAGCTTTCCACCGTGCCCATGAAGACGTTGCAGCGGTGGATGTGCCGCCCCGGGATGTCGACCCAGTACAGCATCTGCTCTTGCGGGTGCCAGAACGGGGACTCGCCAAGCGCGCTGGGTTGCGTGACCACCGTCTGCCAGTGGCTCATCGGGCCAGCTCCACCTGAATGCTCATCTGCACGCTCATGGATTCGCCGGGCGCCAGCACCGAGACACCGAGTTCGGTGGCCTGCGCGGCACCCGTCTGCAAAAGATTGATGGCGTTGTTGACGTGGCTGACCGGCTCTATCGCGACAAAGTCACGCGTCGCGTTGGTAAACACCACCAGCCGGCTCAGGTTGGAGTCCACCCGGACCCGCATTTTTTCATCCTCCAAAACCACCGTGCCGCTCCAGCCGTCAAAGCAGTGGTCCACGTCCAGACCGGCGCATGCGGTGTCGAGACCGCGAGAAGGCTCGCGGTGGGTGGGCAGCTTTTCGTCGCTCATCTCCCAGCGTCCAGTGGCCTCAAAGGCAATGTTGCTTTCGCTGCGCTTGACGAAATACGGATGCCAGCCAAGACCGGCCGGGGCCGGCACGGACGCCTGGTTGGTCATGCTCAGTGTCAGCTCGAGCCTGTTGCCGCTGAGGCGAAAGGTCTGCGAAGCATCGAAGGCAAACGGCCAGGAGGCATCGGCCTTGTGCTCGCAAGCCAGCATGAGCAGTTGCCCGTCCTGGTCAAGCACCTGCCATGGCCGCTGCCAGCCCAGGCCGTGAATGGCGTGCGGCTCAGGCATGTTGTTTTGTACAAGGGGATGGCTGGTGCCCTGCCATTTCAGCGTGGCGTGACCGACCCGGTTGGAAAACGGCACCAGGGGGTAACTGCCGGCCTGGCGCGCCGTCACCAGTTCATGGGCCGGTGTCGAGCGCAGCACCGGTATGTCCCCAAACCACAGCCCGGCGATGCAGCCGCCCAGCTCAGGCTTGATGTCGCAACGCATGCTGGTGCTCGACAGGGTGATGGGTTCGGTCATGGGCGAAGTCTCCAATGAGCGCTACAGCCGGACAGGCTGTGATGCAGCAGCAATGATTGTGCACCGGGAAGCGGCCATGCCTGCAGCCATGGCACAGGCAAAAAAAATGGCCTGCGGAAACCGAGGTTTCGCAGGCCAACTATCCAGAGGATATCTCGCGTTATCTTTGCAATGGCTGCACCTGCAGCCATGGCACATTGCCGGTTTAGCGGCTGTAGGCAGTCTCGCCGTGGGAGGTGATGTCCAGGCCTTCGCGCTCGTCTTCTTCGCTGACGCGCAGACCGATGGTCAGATCCACCACTTTGTAGGCAATGAAGGAGACCACACCCGACCACACCACGGTGACGAGAACGGCTTTGAGCTGAACCCAGACCTGCGACGCGATCGAATAGTCGGCAGCTGTCACCATGGTGGCGGTGACCCAGTCGGCCACATAACCAGGGCCACCCAGAGCCGGCGAATTGAATACACCCGTCAGCAAGGCACCCACGATGCCGCCAATGCCGTGCACGCCAAAAACGTCAAGCGAGTCGTCCGCGCCCAACATTTTCTTCAGGCCGTTGACACCCCAGAGGCAGGCAAAACCGGCAACCAGGCCGATGACCAGGCCACCGCCGATGCCGACGTTGCCGGCGGCGGGCGTGATCGCCACCAGACCTGCAACCGCACCTGACGCTGCACCCAGCATGGAAGCCTTGCCGCGCATCAGCGCTTCACCGACACACCAGGCCAGAACAGCCGCAGCGGTAGCACCCATGGTGTTGATGAAAGCCAGTGCTGCAAAACCGTTGGCTTCGAGAGCCGAGCCGGCGTTGAAGCCAAACCAGCCCACCCACAGAAGCGCTGCGCCGACCATGGTCAGTGTCAGGCTGTGCGGCGCCATGGCTTCCTTGCCGTAACCAATGCGCTTGCCAACCATATAGGCGCCCACCAGGCCGGCGACCGCAGCGTTGATGTGCACGACGGTACCGCCGGCAAAATCAAGCGCGCCCGTTTGCCAGATGTAACCTGCCTTGGCGTTCATGCCGTCCACCACCTCTTTGGCGGTGTAGGCGTCCGGACCCATCCAGAACCAGACCATGTGGGCGATCGGTGCATAGCTGAAGGTGAACCAGATGACCATGAACATCAGCACAGCCGAGAACTTCATGCGTTCGGCAAACGCGCCGACGATCAGTGCACAGGTGATACCGGCAAAGGTAGCCTGGAAGGCCGCAAAGACGATTTCAGGGATGACCACACCCTTGCTGAAGGTGGCGCCGTTGGCGAAAGTGCCCGCGACGTTGTCCCAGACACCCTTCATGAAGAGCCGGTCAAACCCGCCGAAGAAAGCATTGCCTTCGGTGAAAGCCAGGCTGTAGCCGTAAATGAACCACAGCACCACAATCATCGAGAAGGTGACCATGACCTGCATCAGGACCGACAGCATGTTCTTGCTGCGAACCAGTCCGCCGTAGAACAGGGCCAGGCCGGGGATCGTCATGAGGATGACCAGGATGGTGGAGACCATCATCCAGGCGGTATCGCCCTTGTTGGGTACAGGCGCAGGTGCCGCAGCGGCGGCAGGAGCAGCAGGCGCAGCAGCAGCGGGAGCTGCAGCGGCGGCAGCCGCCGGAGCCGCAGCTGCGGGAGCAGCGGCTTCAGAAGCAGCCGGCGCGGCAGCAGGAGCCTGGGCCAGCACCGCAGTGGCGCCGGTAAAAAGGCTGAACCCCAGAACCAGGGAAGCAAGTAGTTGTTTCATGTCTTTTTCTCTTTTGGGTTATGCCTTACAGCGCTTCTTTGCCGGTTTCACCGGTGCGGATGCGCACTACCTGCTCAAGGTTGTAGACGAAGACTTTGCCGTCGCCGATCTTGCCGGTCCGGGCAGCGCCCTCGACGGCTTCAATCACACGGTCCACGAGTTCGTCGGACACGGCAGCTTCGATCTTGACCTTGGGCAAAAAGTCCACGACGTATTCAGCGCCGCGGTACAGCTCGGTATGCCCCTTCTGGCGACCGAAACCCTTGACTTCAGTCACGGTGATGCCTTGCACGCCAATGCCGGACAGCGCCTCACGCACTTCATCGAGCTTGAACGGTTTGATAATGGCTGTGACGAGTTTCATGTGTTCTCCTCCAAAATGAACGGTGGCGTGATCAGAACGTGTATTTCAGGCCAACGAACACTGCGCTGTCCGCAATGAAACGGTTTTTCAGGTCGGTGTAGAAACCGCCTTTTTTGGCATTGGTGTCGGTGGCCGCGATGCTGACCGACAGGCCATTGCCCAGGTCTTTGGCCAGTGTCAGCGAGTAGTCGGTGTAGTTGGCAGCATCGCCCGTCTTGACCTGACCGGTGATCGCGTTGGTGTTGTTCTGGTTGGGGATCTTCTGATAACCCACGTGCGGCGTCAGCGTGAAACCATTGCCCAGGTCAAAGGCCGCGCTCAGGTCGAGGTAGGTGCTGCCGGAGCTGTTCAGATTACCCAGGAAACGGCCGGCGCTGCGGCTGTACTTCAAGGTGGCCACGCTGTAAGTCAGTGCGCCGTAATACTCAGTGGTGCTGGCATTGCCGTAAGCGCCGGCTGCAACGGCGTTGGTGTAGGTGCGGTTGGCAACGCCAGAGTTGTTGCCGGGGTACTGATAGGTGATCACGCCGACATCGAAACCGAATCCGTTGGCGATGGGGCCCTTGAAGCCGCCGTACAGGTCGACTTCGTAGGAACCCTTGGTTGCGCCATTGACTTCCTTGACCCACTTGACATTGGAGCCCCAGGCACCCAGGTAGAAGCCGCTCTTGTGGGCAAAGTCCACGCCGCCCTGCAAGGCAGGTTTTTCAGATGTCTGCGTGATGCCGCGGAAACGGTAGTCAGACACAACACCGATGTTGTAGGAGACGGTGTAGTCCGGCTCGGGTGCTTTTGCTTGCGCCATGGCTGCGGTGGCTGCCACCAAGGTGGACAGGGCGAGGACGGATTTGAATGCGAGTTTCATGGGTTCTCCAGGTGGTAAAGTGAACGACGTCTCCTACAAAGCACGGAATGTGCCAATGTGTGCTGGGCCTCACAAGCGTGCGTCCTCCCTTTTGGCCGCTGCTGCGTTGTACTAAATACAAACCAAGAAAAACAATCGCACCAATATAGTGCGCCTTGCATCGCACAACAGTGGTGCAATCAGGGGAGGGACTGGAACAATGAGCTTATCTTTAGTGCAAAGCCGCGCCTTATTGGGGATGCAGGCGCGTCCCGTATGTGTGGAAGTGCACCTGGCCAACGGCCTTCCGAGCTTCACCTTGGTAGGCCTTGCGGAAACCGAGGTCAAGGAAGCGCGCGAGCGGGTCCGGTCGGCCATTCAAAACAGCGGGCTGGAGTTTCCGGGCAACAAGCGCATCACTGTGAATCTGGCTCCAGCCGACTTGCCAAAAGACTCCGGCCGCTTTGATCTGCCCATTGCCCTGGGCATTCTGGCTGCGAGCGGGCAAATCGACGCGCACAAGCTGGAGGGCTTCGAGTTTGCGGGCGAGTTGTCGCTGGGCGGCGACTTGCGCGCCATCCGCGGTGCGCTTGCCATGAGCCTGGCCCTGCCCAGGCTGCCGTCAGATGAGGTCAAACTCCGGCTGGTCCTGCCTGCAGACAGCGCCGAAGAAGCCGCGCTGGTCCCTGACGCCGAGGTCTACCGGGCCCGCCATCTGCTGGACGTTGTCAGGCAGTTTTTGCCCGGGCAGGCCATTCCCGAACCGGCTGAGGGCTGGGCCAGGCAACTGGCCCGAAAGCAGGCAGTGCAAGCCGCCTACCCCGACCTGTCCGATGTCAAAGGCCAGGCTGCTGCGAAACGGGCGCTGGAGATTGCCGCTGCGGGTGGACACAGCCTGTTGATGGCAGGCGCACCCGGTTCCGGCAAATCCATGCTGGCCCAGCGCTTTGCCGGGCTGCTTCCGGCGATGAGCACGCAGGAAGCATTGCAAAGCGCGGCGATAGCCTCCCTGGGTGGACACTTTGTTCTGGACCAATGGGCCGTACGCCCGACACGCTCGCCCCATCACACGGCCAGCGCCGTGGCCCTGGTCGGTGGAGGCTCGCCGCCCCGCCCGGGCGAAATCTCCCTCGCACATCAGGGTGTGCTGTTCCTCGATGAATTGCCGGAATTCCCCCGCGCCGCCCTGGAGGCCTTGCGCGAGCCGCTGGAGTCCGGATGCATCACCATCTCGCGCGCCGCCCAAAGCGCCGAGTTTCCCGCCCGTTTCCAGTTGATCGCAGCCATGAACCCCTGTCCCTGTGGTTACCTCGGTTCGCAATTGCGCAGTTGCCGGTGCTCACCCGACCAGGTCTCGCGTTATCAGGGCAAGCTCAGCGGCCCCCTGATGGACCGCATTGACCTGCATGTGGAAGTCGGGGCCGTGGCGGCTGACGAGTTGATCAATGCGCCGCCGGGTGAAAGCACCGCCAGCATCCGTGAGCGTGTGGTCGCCGCACGCGAACGGGCGATGGCGCGCCAGGGCAGCAGCAATCAGGCCTTGAAGGGGAAAGCCATAGACACGCAGTGCCAACTGGATGAGACGGCGGCCAGGTTTCTCAACACGGCCGCTGCCCGCCTGGGCTGGTCCGGCCGCAGTATTCACCGCTGCCTGAAAGTGGCGCGCACGATAGCCGACCTGGCTGGCGCTTCAGCAGTACAACTGCCGCACGTGGCGGAAGCGGTGCAGTACCGACGGGTCCTGAAGACACAACATTGAGAGGGCAGTCACGCCGGGACGGTTTATTGCCCCTGTTGAACAGCAGGCTGAGGCTGCTGGCTGTACACGGGCACGGGCGCTGGCGCCCTGTAACTGGCACCATCATGGGTGCGGAGGCTGGAGCCATCTACCGTGACGCGGGTGCCCACAGCAGGGGCCTGGGCAACTTCAACCACCCGGCGCGTGCCGTCTTCCATGCGCACGCCGACCTGGTACACCGTTTCCTTGCGGACATGTTTTTCAATCGCATTTCCGGCAAACCCGCCACCGACCGCACCCAGCACGGTGGCGACCGTCCGGCCACTGCCGTTTCCGACCTGGTTACCCAGCACCGCACCGAGCACACCACCGGCAACCGTGCCAACACCCACGCCCGAAGGTTTGGTGGACCGCTCCACCGGCGTTACTGATTCGACCGAACCACACACTGCGCACACCTGCACCACCGGTGCGGGCGCCGTCGTCCAGGAAGGTGCAGGAGCCGGCGATACGCCGGTATGGGCGGGGGCGGGAGCTGGTTTGGGCACCGGCTTGGCCACCTTCTGGGCGGGCACCGGTGCCGGTTTGGCGGGCGCTGCTGCAGGTTTTTCAGCCAGGTCGGAAACGGCAGTGGCCGGACGG
>JAKFXR010000113.1 GCA_021731285.1 Polaromonas sp.
CTGGCATGCAGGGGTGCAAACCGTGCTGCCGCCTGGCTACCTGTGCTGCGGTTATCCGCAGCGCGGCAGCGGCCAGTTTGACAAGGCCGAGAAAATCATCACCGACAACCGGGTGCTGTTTCACCGTGTGGCCAACACCCTGAACTACCTGGACATCAAGACCGTGGTGGTGAGCTGCGGTACCTGCTATGACCAGCTGCAGGGCTATGAATTTGACAAGATATTCCCCGGTTGCCGCATCATCGACATCCACGAATACCTGCTGGAAAAGGGCATCACCCTGGCCGGCGCGGCCGGTGGCGGCTACCTGTACCACGACCCCTGCCACAGCCCGATGAAGCTTCAAGCACCCATGAAGACGGTGAAAGCGCTGATGGGTGACCAGGTGCTGGAAAGCAAGCGTTGCTGTGGTGAAAGCGGCGGTCTGGCCACCTCGCGGCCGGATGTGTCCACGCAAATCCGTTTCCGCAAGGAAGAAGAAATCCGCAAAGGGGAGGCCACCCTGCGCGAGAACGGGGCAGTGACCCCCGGGCAGGACATCAAAATCCTGACTTCCTGCCCAAGCTGCCTGATGGGGCTGAGCCGCTATGAGGACGACCTCAAGACCGGCCTGCTGGAAGCCGACTACATCGTGGTTGAAATGGCCAACCAGATTCTGGGCAAAGAGTGGCTGCCGACCTATGTTGAAGCGGCCAACAACGGCGGCATCGAGCGCGTTCTGGTCTAGCCCCTATTTCCAGAAAGAAGACACACCATGGCAGGCCTTCAACCCGGAACTCCCACTCCCTCTGCACTCACGGTGCACAGTCAGTCACGGGTTCTGGAAATCTCGTTTTCCGACGGCGCTGAATTCAAGATCCCTTTCGAGCTGATGCGGGTGTATTCCCCCTCGGCTGAAGTCCAGGGCCACGGCCCCGGCCAGGAAGTGCTGCAGACCGGCAAACGTGAGGTCAGGGTGGTCGAGCTCGAACCGATTGGCAACTACGCCGTCAAGCCGGTTTTTTCCGATGGCCACGAAAGCGGCATCTTTTCCTGGGACTACCTTTATTTTCTCGGTTCTGAGCAGGCGCGTTTATGGGCTGACTACCTGCAACGCCTGGAGACCGCTGGTGCCCAGCGTGACCAGCCCATGCCCGTTGCAGGTGGCTCCGCCTGCGGCTCCCATTGAGGGCCTCGACGGAATACGTGACGGGTGTTGTTTTTCAACATAAATCAATCCCAATGGCCCGCGTGCGGACAGGGTTGTCACTTGTATTAACGGCTTTCACCCCTAGCATTAGAGGATGACAAGCACGCATTTCGGATTTGAGTCGGTCGATGAGCAGGACAAGGCGCGCCGGGTGCGTGGTGTGTTCGATTCCGTCGCCCCCAAATACGACGTGATGAACGACCTGATGTCCATGGGACTGCACCGGGTCTGGAAGGCCTACACCGTCATGGTGGCCAATGTCAGGCCGGGCCAGTCGGTGCTGGATATTGCGGGTGGCACGGGGGATCTTGCGCTGGCTTTTTCGTCCAAAGTTGGCAGCACCGGCTGTGTGGTCCATACCGACATCAACGAAGCCATGCTGCGCGAAGGGCGCGACCGCCTGCTGGATGCCGGCAAGGTCTTGCCCACCACGGTGTGCGATGCCGAGCATCTGCCGTTTGCCGATGGCAGCTTTGACCTGGTGACGGTGGCCTTTGGCCTGCGCAACATGACACACAAGGATGTTGCCCTCAAGGAGATGAACCGCGTGCTCAAGACTGGTGGCAAGCTGCTGGTGCTGGAGTTTTCGAAGATTGCCAAGCCGCTGGAAAAAGCGTATGACTGGTATTCGTTCAAGGTGTTGCCCAAGCTCGGCAAGCTGGTCGCCAATGACGACTCCAGTTATCAGTATCTGGCGGAGTCCATCCGCATGCACCCCGGGCAGGAAGAATTGAAAGCCCTGATGCACAAAGGTGGATTCGGCCATGTGGACTATCACAACCTCACCGGCGGGGTTGTGGCATTGCATGTTGGAATCAAGTGTTGAATTCTGAATCTGGAAATTAATTAAAGGAGACGTCATGAAACTTTGGTCTGCAATTCTGGCGGCGGTGTTTGCCGCCACCATGCTCCTGTCGGGCGCCCCTGCCGAGGCCAAGCGTATGGGCGGCGGCGGCTCCATTGGCAAACAGTCATCCAATGTGACGCAGCGCCAGGCCGCGCCACCCGCCAATCAGGCTGCGCCAGCGGCGCCTGCTGCGACTCCGAAAAAGCCATGGGGCGCCATGCTGGGTGGACTGGCCGCCGGCCTCGGGCTGGCCTGGCTGGCGTCTTCGCTCGGCCTGGGCGAAGCGTTCGGCCAGATCATCATGTTCGCCTTGCTGGCCCTGGTGGTGATGGTGGTTGTTGGCTTCATCATGCGCAAGCTCAAGTCCGGCAATGGACAAAACTCCACGCCGTACGCCATGCAGGGAGCCGGAAACGCCGCCACCCCCCGCAACTACAGCCCGGAAAACGTCGGAAACGATGCGTCCGCCCGGCCATGGGAGCGCAACAGCATGGCTTTTGACGCGACCAAAGCCGGCACCGCGGGAGGCATGATCGGGTCTGCTCTGGGCGGCTCTCAGTCCTGGGGTGTACCGGAGGGCTTCGATGCAGAAGGTTTCCTCAAGGCCTGCAAGACCAACTTTGTGACCTTGCAGGATGCCTGGGACCGATCGGATGTCGCGAGCCTGCGCGCCATGATGACCGATGAAATGCTCGAGCAGATCAAGGCCCAACTGGCTGACCGCGAGTCCCATACCGGAGGCGTTGCCAACAAGACCGATGTGGTGATGCTTGACGCCAAGTTGCTTGGCATTGAGGAAATGTCCGATGTTTACATGGCCAGTGTGGAGTTCTCGGGAATGATCCGCGAAGACGCTTCGGCTGGTGCCAGCCCTTTCCGCGAGGTCTGGAACATGACCAAGCCCCGCACGGGCGGCGGCTGGCTCGTTGCCGGCGTTCAAGCATTGCAATAAAAGCCCCCACGTTCGCTCGCTGCGCGTAGCTCTCTGCCCCCGAGGGGGCGCTGCGCCTGCGGCCCGGCAGAGCCGGATCCGCGGCCCCGGCTGGTCTTGAAGTCCCTCCATCGCTTTCGCGATGGAGGGACTTTCTCAATCTGCTGCAAAATCGGGGACGTATGAGCATGAACAAGACGTCCCCATTTCCCCCCTTTCTGCAGTCCCTGGCCGCGCGTTTTCAGCCGCCCGCCTGGGTGGTTGATGAAACCCAGCAGAAACTGGTTCTGTTTCTGAACCATGTGCTGATGCAGGAAAAAGAGGCGCAGGACCGCCTTGTCCGGAAAATGGGCAGTGTTGTCCATATCCGCTGGGGCGTGTTCGCGCTCGACCTGCTCATTACCCCGGCTGGCCTGGTGGATCGGGCCTCCCCCGCCAGCAAACCAGACCTGCTGCTTGCGATCGCTGCGGAAACGCCTGCGGTGGTGATGCAGTCCGTCCTGGCGGGCAAAGCGCCTCCTGTGAAAATCGAAGGTGATGTGCAGCTGGCGGCAGAGCTGGGCTGGCTGGCCGATAACCTGCGATGGGATGCAGAAGAAGACCTGGCTCGCCTGATTGGGGACGCGCCGGCTCATACGCTTGCCAGCGCGGCGCGTCAGGCGCTGACGGGCTTGCGGCAATTTCTCGCCCAGGCACCTGGCGCGGCGGCAGCGGTCACCGTACCGCGGAAAACTACCTCATGACCCGGATCTTCCGGGGCATTTTCATCGTCTGGACCGTACTTCGTTTCGGCCTGGACGAGCTGGTGCTGTCGAGTTTTCGCAGACCCTGGATCAGGATGCTGACCCGCATGGTGTCGGTGGGGCGGGACCTGAAGGCTCCGCGTGGGCAGCGCCTGCGTGAGGCCCTGGAAAGTCTGGGTCCGATATTTGTGAAGTTCGGGCAGGTGATGTCCACCCGGCGCGATTTGCTGCCGCTGGACATCGCCAATGAGCTGGCCCGTTTGCAGGACCGCGTGCCGCCGTTCGATTCAGTCGTTGCGATCGCCATCATCGAGAAAGCTTTTGGCCGTCCGATCGGGCAGATTTTTGCGACCTTTGAACGCGACCCTGTAGCCAGCGCGTCCATCGCCCAGGTTCACTTTGCCACCTTGCCCAATGGGCGCGAAGTGGCGGTCAAGGTGCTGCGACCCAACATGCTTCCGGCGATTGAAAAAGACCTGGCGCTGATGCGCATGATGGCGGGGTGGGTAGAGGGGCTGTCCGCGGACGGCAAGCGCCTCAAGCCCCGCGAGGTGGTGGCCGAGTTTGACAAGTACCTGCACGACGAGCTGGACCTGTTGCGCGAGGCAGCCAACGCCGCGCAGCTGCGGCGCAACATGCAGAACCTGAATCTGGTGCTGATTCCGGAAATGGTCTGGGACTTTTGCATGCCCGATGTCATGGTGATGGAGCGCATGTATGGCGTTCCGATCGGCCAGATCCAGCGCTTGCGCGACGCAGGTGTGGACATCAAAAAGCTGGCGCGCGACGGCGTCACCATCTTTTTCACGCAGGTTTTCAGGGACGGCTTTTTTCACGCCGACATGCATCCCGGCAATATCCAGGTGAGTCTGGAGCCCGCAACTTTCGGGCGTTATATCTCGCTGGACTTCGGCATTGTGGGAACGCTCACCGAGGTGGACAAGGAATACCTGGCGCAAAATTTCAGCGCCTTCTTCCAGCGTGACTACAAACGTGTCGCCGAGCTGCACATCGAGTCCGGCTGGGTACCCGCGCAGACACGCGTCGATGAGCTGGAGTCGGCCATACGCGCCTGCTGCGAGCCCTATTTCGACCGTCCGCTCAAGGAAATTTCCCTGGGCATGGTGCTCATGCGCCTGTTTCAGACCTCGCGCCGTTTCCATGTCGAGATCCAGCCGCAACTGGTGCTGCTGCAAAAGACCCTGCTCAATATCGAAGGACTGGGCCGCGAGCTCGACCCCGACCTCGATCTCTGGAGCACGGCCAAGCCGTTTCTGGAAACCTGGATGCTCGAGCAGGTGGGCCCCGAGAAATTGCTGGAGCAACTCAAGGCCGAAGCGCCCACCTACGCCAAGCTGCTGCCCGGCCTGCCCAGGTTGCTGCAACAGTATTTGAAGAACCAGGGCGGCGGCAACCCGCGGGAACTGCAGGAGCTGCTGCTCGAGCAGCGCCGCACCAACAAGCTGCTGCAGGGCCTGATCTACGGTGGCCTGGGTTTTGCGTTGGGCCTGCTGGCCATGCAGGTCTTGCTCCGGATCCGGCTTTTCTGATCTTTTTCAGGCACAAAATCTGGGGATAATCACGCATTCTTGAGGAGGTCCCTGTGCTTTTGACTCTGGTCTTCGCCTATCTTCTGCTCACCATCGCCATTGGCCTGTACGCCGCCCGACGCGTCAAAAACACCTCGGATTACGCGATTGCGGGGCGTAACCTGCCGCTGATCATGATCGTGACCACCACCTTTGCCACATGGTTTGGATCGGAGACGGTGCTCGGTATCCCCGCCAAATTTGTCAACAGCGGCCTGAACGGCGTCGTGGAAGACCCGTTTGGCGCAGGCACCTGCCTGATTCTGGTAGGCCTGTTTTTTGCGGGCAAGCTCTACAAGATGTCCCTGCTCACCATCAGCGACTACTACCGCGAGCGCTATGGCCGCAAAGTGGAGGTGGCCTGTTCCATCATCATCATGATCAGCTATCTGGGCTGGGTGGCCGCCCAGGTCACGGCCCTCGGCCTGGTCTTCAGCATCCTGTCAGGCGGCGCCATCAGCACCACCGCCGGCATGCTCATAGGCACCGCATCCATCCTGGCCTACACATTGTTCGGCGGCATGTGGTCGGTCGCCGTGACCGACTTTATCCAGATGATTGTGCTGGTGGCAGGTCTTGCCATCCTGGCGGTGTTTGCCGGAGGCATGGCCGGCGGGGCTGACAAGGTTCTCACACTGGCTACCAGCCGCGACCTGTTCAGGTTCTGGCCGGAACCCAATTTCAGGGACATGGTGTTTTTCTTTGCCGCGGCCATCACCATGATGCTGGGTTCCATCCCGCAGCAGGACGTGTTCCAGCGTGTGATGTCTGCCAACAGTCAGGGCGCGGCCACCAAAGGGCCTGTCATTGGCGGCGTGTTCTACATCCTGTTTGCGTTTGTACCCATGTTTCTGGTTGCCAGTGCCCTGATCATCATGCCCGAGCAAACTGCAGCCCTGCTCAAGGACGATCCCCAGAAAATCCTGCCGACCCTGGTGCTGGAAAAAATGCCCTTTGTGATGCAGGTGCTGTTTTTCGGCGCCTTGCTGTCGGCCATCAAATCCACCGCGTCGGCGACCCTGCTGGCCCCCAGCGTGACCTTTGTTGAAAACATCTGGCGCCAGTTCAGCCCCAGGATGAGCGACCAGCAGGAGCTCAAACTGATGCGCATCACCGTGCTGGTATTCAGTTGCCTGGTGTTGGCCTATGCCATTTCCATGCAGGGCACCCCCATCTACGAAATGGTTTCGGGCGCTTATCAGGTGCCTTTGGTGGGAGCGTTTGTCCCGCTGGTTGCCGGTTTGTACTGGAAAAAGGCCAGCACACAGGGCGCTGTTTTTTCGGTGGCCGGCGGCTTGGGCCTGTGGCTGCTGTTCACTTTTTCACCCTGGGGCGAACATTTTCCGGCGCAGCTCGCCGGTGTGCTCGCCGCGGCGGTGGGCATGGTTGCGGGTTCGGTCCTTCCGCAGCTGGTCCGCAACACCCACGCAAGTCATCACCGTCTGTCCTCAGAGGGCTGAAAGCGCAGGCCATGGCTGGCCAACGCGCCAACCGAAAGCGGGGCCTGCGCCTATAATCGAGGGCTTTGCATCCGGAGCTGCTTCCGGGTGACATCCTGCGGACCCAAGCCCTAGCACCATGCCAATTTACGCCTACAAATGCGAGTCCTGCGGACACAGCAAGGACGTCCTGCAAAAAATGTCCGACGCGCCCCTGACCGACTGTCCTCAATGCGGCGCGCCTGCCTTCAAGAAGCAGCTGACCGCTGCCGGTTTTCAGCTCAAGGGTTCGGGCTGGTATGTGACCGATTTCCGCGGCGGCTCAGGCCCCACCGCCGTGCCACCCGTGGCCGGCGGGGACGCTCCTGCTGCTGGCGCACCGGCGGCAGATGCCAAGCCATCTGACAAGTCAGCGCCCGCTGCACCGGCGCCTGCCGCTGCTCCTGCACCGGCGCCCGCTGCGACTTCCACCCCCAAGGCCAGTTGATGGCCGCGATACGCCAATGGCTGCTTGCCGGGCTGTTGGTCCTGGTGCCGCTGGCTGTCACGGTCTGGCTGCTGAACTGGGTGATCAGCACGCTGGACCAGACGCTGCAAATCCTCCCCGGCACCTGGCATCCAGACAAACTGATCGGTTTTCACATTCCTGGTTTTGGCGTGTTGCTGGCCCTGGCCATCGTGCTGTCCATAGGCGCGCTGGCCACCAATTTTTTCGGAAAAAAACTGGTGCGCTGGTGGGACGCGCTGCTCAGCCGCATTCCCATCGTCCGGTCCATTTACTCCAGTGTCAAACAGGTGTCGGACACCCTGTTTTCCGAGAATGGCAACGCTTTCCGCAAGGCGCTGCTGGTGCAATGGCCGCGTGAGGGTGTCTGGACCATCGCCTTCCAGACCGGGGTGCCCGGCGGGGATGTTGCCAATCACCTGTCTGGAGACTACCTCAGTGTGTATGTCCCCACCACGCCCAACCCCACCGGCGGCTATTTTGTGATGCTCAAAAAGACCGATTGCATCGAACTCAAGATGAGTGTTGATGAAGCCCTGACTTATGTGATTTCCATGGGCGTGGTTGTACCCGGCAGCGCCGCCAACTACAAACCCCGGTAACTTTTTCACTTGGCGCGAAAGCGTTCATCTTTCCAGCGAAACCAGCGACCCAACCTATGTCTTCCCAAATGCGTACCCATTATTGCGGTCTGGTGACCGAAGCCCTGCTGGGCCAAACCGTCAGCCTGTGCGGCTGGGTCAATCGCCGGCGCGACCACGGCGGCGTGATCTTCATCGACCTGCGTGACCGCGAAGGCTATGTGCAGGTGGTGTGTGACCCCGATCGCGCCGACATGTTTGCCACCGCCGAAGGCGTGCGCAACGAGTTTTGCGTGCAGATCAAGGGGCTGGTTCGTGCCCGCCCCGAGGGCACCGTCAACGACGCGCTGAAAAGCGGCAGGATTGAAGTCCTGTGCCAGGACCTGACAGTGCTCAACCCCAGCGTAACGCCCCCGTTCCAGCTGGACGACGACAATCTCTCCGAGACCACCCGCCTGACGCACCGTGTGCTGGACCTGCGCCGTCCTTACATGCAAAACAACCTCATGCTGCGATACCGCGTGGCCATGGAAACGCGCAAGTTTCTCGATGCCAACGGATTCATTGACATCGAAACCCCGATGCTCACCAAAAGCACGCCAGAGGGCGCGCGCGACTACCTGGTGCCCAGTCGCGTCAACGACGGCCAGTTTTTTGCGCTGCCGCAAAGCCCGCAGCTGTTCAAGCAGTTGCTGATGGTGGCCGGCTTCGACCGGTATTACCAGATCACCAAGTGTTTCCGCGACGAAGACCTGCGCGCCGACCGCCAGCCGGAATTCACGCAGATCGATATCGAAACCTCCTTCATGGGCGAGCAGGACATCCGCGACATGTTCCAGGGCATGATCAGCAATATTTTCAAGACGGTGCTGAGCACCGACCTGGGTGAGTTCCCTGTCATGGCCTATGCCGACGCCATGCACCGCTTCGGATCGGACAAGCCCGACCTGCGGGTCAATCTGGAATTCACCGAGCTGACCGATGTCATGGCGACGGTGGACTTCAAGGTGTTCAGCGGTCCGGCCACCACACCAGGTGGCCGTGTGGTGGCGTTGCGCGTGCCTGGCGGCGCGGAGATGAGTCGTGGCGAGATCGATGGCTACACCGAATTTGTGAAAATTTACGGTGCCAAGGGTCTGGCCTGGATCAAGGTCAACGACGTGAGCAAGGGCCGCGAAGGCCTGCAGAGCCCGATTGTCAAAAACATTCACGATGCGGCCATTGCCGACATCCTGCAGCGCACCGGCGCGGCCAATGGCGACCTGATCTTTTTCGGCGCCGACAAGGCAAAAATCGTCAATGACAGCATTGGCGCCCTGCGCCTGAAGATTGGCCTGAGCCCCCTGGGCAAAAAGCTGGGTCTTTTCACCGCCGGCTGGAAGCCGTTGTGGGTGGTGGACTTCCCGATGTTCGAATTCGATGAGGCCGGTCAACGCTGGAGCGCGGTGCACCATCCCTTTACCGCCCCGAAAGATGGCCACGAAGACTGGATGGACACCGACCCGGGCAAATGCATTGCCAAGGCCTACGACATGGTGCTCAACGGCTGGGAACTGGGTGGCGGGTCGGTCCGTATCCATCGCGCCGATGTGCAAAGCAAGGTATTCGACGCGCTGAAAATCGGTCCCGAAGAAGCGCAGCAGAAATTTGGCTTCCTGCTGGACGCGCTGCAGTACGGCGCACCGCCACATGGTGGCCTGGCTTTTGGCCTGGACCGCATCGTCACCATGATGACGGGCGCCGAGTCCATCCGCGACGTGATTGCTTTCCCCAAGACCCAGCGCGCCCAGTGTCTGCTGACCCATGCACCCAGCCCGGTCGACGAAAAGCAGCTCAAGGAGCTGCACATCCGGCTGCGCAATCCTGTAGCGGTCTGAATATGGCCGCCATGCCGGCCTGGTCTCTCGGCCGGTGAGCGTAGGCCAGGATGAAAAGCTTCAAGATCCCCGAGTCGGTGCTGGTCATCATCCACACGCCGGCACTGGAGGTCTTGCTGCTTGAGCGTGCGGACCATCCTGGCTTCTGGCAAAGTGTGACCGGCTCCAAGGACGCGCTGGATGAAGCCCTGCTGCAAACCGCAGCGCGCGAAGTGCTGGAAGAGACCGGCCTGGCCGTCCCGCCAGAAGCGTTTGTGGACTGGTCGATCACCAATGTCTACGAGATCTACCCGGACTGGCGTCACCGTTATGCGCCGGGCGTGACACGCAACACCGAGCATGTGTTCAGTTTGTGCGTGGCTGCCGGGGCCGCCGTCCGGCTCAGCGCCCGTGAGCACACGGCTTTCCAGTGGGCGCCCTGGCAGGCGGCAGCCGATCTGTGTTTTTCCGGCTCCAATGCCGAGGCCGTGTTGCTGCTGCCGCGTTTTGCCGGGCCCCGCTCGCCCGCAGGCGACGAATCCGTGCGGCCAGTTTGACAAAATTACTCCTGAATTGATAGCTGCTTCTCCGCATCCGCAAAGGGCGGAAAGCCTAAAACCTTCATGGAAAAGGGCCATGACCGTTTTTGGGCGGGCTGGTAACATAGGGCCATGCTTATGAAATCCAACACGCATGAAAATGGCAGCGCTGGCCAGCGACCCTCCGACGAGGGAACGCCGGTCTCCGTCAAGATACGTGAGCGCCTGGCATCGGCAAAAAAGCGTTTCAATGCCAATGACAACATCGCCCAGTTCATCGAACCTGGCGAGCTGGAGAAGCTGCTCGACGAGGTAGAGGTCAAGATGCAGGGCGTGCTGGACAGCCTGGTGATCGACACCGTGGGCGACCACAACACCCGCAACACGGCCCGCCGCGTCGCCAAGATGTACCTCAACGAGGTCTTCAAGGGCCGCTACGTGACCGCTCCGACGATCACCGAGTTCCCCAACGCCGAGCATCTGAACGAGCTGATCATCGTCGGCCCCATCACGGTGCGCAGTGCCTGCTCCCACCATTTTTGCCCGGTGATCGGCCAGCTCTGGATAGGCGTGATGCCCAACGAACACACCAATGTGATCGGGCTTTCCAAATACGCCCGCCTTGCCGAGTGGGTGATGGGCCGGCCCCAGATTCAGGAAGAAGCGGTGGTACAACTGGCCGACCTCATCCAGGACAAGACGCGACCTGACGGCCTGGCCATCGTCATGGAGGCCAGCCATTACTGCATGGGCTGGCGCGGCGTGAAGGACCTGGACAGCAAGATGATCAACTCTGTCATGCGCGGCGTCTTCCTCAAGGATCCCAACCTGCGCCGTGAATTCCTGTCTCTGATTCCCAAAAAGAGCAATAACAACTAAGGACCGCTACATGTTGGTACGCCTTCTCTACGCCAGCCGCTCGGCCCAACCTGAATCTGCCGAGGTCACCGAGTCCATTCTGGCCCAGTCCCGCAACCACAACCCGGCCTGCGGCATCACCGGCATCCTGTGTTACGGCGGCGGCATTTTCCTGCAGGCACTCGAAGGCGGACGCGAGCAGGTCAGCGACCTCTATGGCCACATCCAGAAAGACCCGCGCCACACCGACGTGATGCTGCTGCACTATGAAGAAATCAGCGAGCGCCGCTTCGGCGGCTGGTCCATGGGTCAGGTCAATGTGGACAAGGTCAACACCGCGATTTTGCTGAAGTACTCCGAAAAGCCCGAGCTCGACCCCTACACCGTCTCCGGCAAAGTGTCGCTCGCGCTGCTGGAAGACCTGATGGCCACCGCCGCCATCTGCGGCCGGGCCTGACAGGCCCGCGCGGCGCAAGCTCACGCAATGAGCCTTCTGGTTGGATGCGACTTTTCGAGCGCGCCCAGCCGCCGAAAACCGATTGTTCTGGCCTGTGGCAACAGCACCGGCGGCCGTGTCCAGCTTGTGCGGCTGGAGCGGCTCGATACCCTCGAGGCGTTTGAAGCATGGTTGCGGCAGCCGTCGCACTGGCTGGGCGCTTTCGACTTCCCGTTTGGTCTGCCGCGCGAGCTGGTGCGGCATCTCGGATGGCCCTCCACGTGGCAGGCGTTGATGGCGCACTACACGGCCTTGAGCCGCGACGAGATTCGCCAGACCTTTGCCGCGTTTTGCAATGCCCGGCCAGTGGGCGGCAAGTTTGCCCATCGGGCCACCGACGGGCCGGCGGGCTCCAGCCCTTCCATGAAGTGGGTCAATCCGCCGGTTGCATTCATGCTGCATGCCGGTGTGCCGCGTTTGCTGGCTGCGGGCGTGCATCTGCCTGGCCTGCACGACGGTGACCTGGCGCGTGTGGCCCTGGAAGGCTACCCCGGCTTGCTGGCGCGAGAGGTGCTGGGCAGCCGGCCCTATAAAAGTGATGACCGCGCAAAGCAGACGCCGGCGCGGCTGATCGCCCGCAAGGACCTGATTACCGCGCTGGAGATGGGGCAAACGCATCTGGCTTTGCGCCTGAAACTGACACATGCCCAGCGTGACGCACTGGTGGATGACGCCAGCGGCGACGGTCTGGACGCAGTGCTTTGCCTGATGCAGGCCGCCTGGGCCCAGGCACAGCATCAGCAAGGCGCGCTGCGTTATGGCCTGCCGCTGGAGGTGGATCCGCTTGAAGGCTGGATCATCACTGCATGATGGCTTTGAAGCATCTTTCGCCATGCAGCCTTTTATTTGCTCTTCTTTTGATAGCGGGAAGTGCCCAGCCCCTGTGGGCCAGAAGCGCAAAAGTTATTCACGTCACCGATGGGGACACGCTGTGGGCCCAACCGGAGGAGGGTGGCAAACCGGTGCGGATTCGAATTGACGGCATAGACGCACCCGAGATCTGTCAGGCCGGTGGCCAGTCCGCCCGCGACGCGCTGGCTGCCAGGGTGAAAGGGCGCGCGGTAGAACTGGCGGTGCGGGGAGAGGATGACTATGGCCGCACTGTGGCCGGCGTGCTTATGGATGGAGAGGACATTGCTGGCTGGATGGTTGGGCAGGGGCATGCCTGGTCTTACAGGGGCAAACGTGGCGCCGCGCGGTATGCGTCATTGCAAAAGCAGGCGCAATCTGAAAGGCGGGGTGTTTTTTCCGACGCGTCGGCTGTTCCGCCGCGGGTGTTTCGCAAGCGCAACGGCCCATGCCAGCCCTAGGCAGAGAGCCTTTTGTCCTACAGGAAATTGCAAACAAGCTGACAGGCCATGCAGGCCTGGAGTTCTAGATTGGCTTGTCGGCGCCATTTCGGCATGCCGCATCAAACCATCAAAGGATCATCATGAACAAGGATCAAGTCAAAGGCCGTGCTGAACAGGCCGCAGGAAAAGTCAAGGAAGTCACTGGCCGTGTTGTTGGCAATGAAAACCTCGAAGCTGACGGTCTTGTCGACCAGGCCAAGGGCAAAACGCAGGCTGGTTATGGCGATGCCAAGGAGAACGTCAAGGACAAGGCCAGGAAGGTGATTGACAGGATCTGAGCCTGCGTCTGTTCAGGAACGGGCGTAAAAAAGGGTCCTGCCGGAGCAGGACCCTTTTTTGTCCGGAAACCGGCCGGGCCGGTCCTTCAAGTCCTGACCTGGATCAAGGACGAACGACGATGTCGTTGCGCACGGCGCGGACATTTTTGGTTTCGCGGGCCAGTGTTTCAGCTTGGGCTTTTTCGGTTGCCGACTTGGCGAAACCCGACAGCTGCACGGTACCGTTGAGAGTTTCCACGCTGAGCGCAGTTGCAGAAACGGTTTTGTCGGACGCAAACTTGGCTTTGACGGCCGTGGTGATGGCGGCATCGTAAA
>JAKFXR010000119.1 GCA_021731285.1 Polaromonas sp.
TGTCCGGGGCGAACTGGGGACGCAGCGTGATGCTTGCGACCTCGCCCGCCGGGCAACCCCTGGCATGCGTCGCATACCACCCAGCAACGAAACTAAACCGCTGCCCAAAACACAGCAAACCACTGGTCAGGATCAGTCCAATACCTGATCCCCGAAAACCCGGCGTTTTCAAGCAACTCCGACATGGACTCCAAGGTGTATTTGCACGAGTTCTCGGTGTGAATCCGCTCACCGGCCAGAAAGCGCCTCTCCCCACCCGGCCAGCGCACGGTGAGATCACATTCGGCCTGCAGATACATCTCAATGCGCGAATCGGCTTCGTTGAAAAGCGCCACATGCCGCCACTGGCGCACATCAAAGTCTGCGCCGATCAAGTCATTGATATGCAGCAACACGTTTTTGTTGAATGCAGCCGTCACGCCGAGTGCGTCGTCATACGCGGCTTCGAGAACAGCTTTGTCCTTGACCAGGTCAATGCCCAGCAGCAGTCCGCGGGCACGCCCCTGATGGGCATCGCTGATTTGCTTGAGGAAAACCAGGGCTTCTTCGGGAGAAAAATTTCCAAGACTGGAGCCGGGGTAGAAGAACACCCGGTCGTGGGTCTGGACTTCAGAGGGGAGCACCAGGCTTTGCGAAAAATCCATGCCTATGCCCACGATGTCCAGCGCGGGAAAGGCGGTTTGCACCTGACCGGCAGACTCGCGCAGAAAATCCACGGAAATGTCCACCGGCACGTATTGCTGCGGCTGCAGCCAGGGGATGAGGCGCGCGGACTTGGCGCAGTTGCCGGCGCCCAGGTCGATCAGGCAGGGCCGGGTGATGCCACTGGCGGCAATCGCCTGCGCGATGTCGCCGCTGGCCTTGTCGAAGATGCGCGCTTCTGTCCGTGTGGGGTAGTACTCGTCGAGGACGGTGATGGCTTCGAAGAGGCGCGAGCCCAGCGCGTTGTAAAAGTATTTGGGCGCTATCGAGGCCTGTGTTGCGCCCAGGCCTGCCGCCAAGGCCTCCAGCCCGCTGGGTGCGGGAATGCCGGCGGTCTGTCCGTAGTTGTCGATGAACCGGGGGGAGCCTGGGGCCGGTTGGGAATCACGCGCAAAGTTCAATTCGGTTCAACCTGTTTAAGCCGCATCACAAGAGCGGCGGTGATGGCCGCGTCAGTGCAGGTCTTTGTGAGCCCTGCTAAGCTTGGTCAGCATCATGCCTTCTTTCTTACACATCCTGCAGCAGCGGCGCCAGTTTTTGCAGCAAGCGTTGCTGGCCAGCGCCAGCCCCCTGCTGCTGCGTGAGGCCCTTGCAGCGGGTGAGGAGGCCTACACCGTCTCTCCCTGGAAAGGCGCCGTGCCGGCATTTCACGCGGTGGACACCACCGGCAAGGTCTGGCGTCTGGCTGATCTGAAAGGCCGCGCGGTGCTGGTCAATTTTTGGGCCAGCTGGTGTGAACCTTGCCGCGCTGAAATGCCCACCCTGCAACAGGTCGCGGACCTGTATGGTCCCGACCGTCTGGTGGTGCTGGCCCTGAACTTCAAGGAACACCCCAACCGTGCCATCCAGTTTGCGGCCACCACCGGCATCACCATGCCGGTCCTGCTGGACCCGCAAGGACAAGTCGCGCGTGACTGGGGCGTCAAGGTGTTTCCGACCACGCTGCTGATCGACCCGCAGGGTCGGCCACGCCAGCGCGTGCAGGGCGAGGTGGACTGGACCGGCGCGCCCGCCGCGAAGTGGATAGAGGCGCTGCTCAAAAGTTAACTTGAGGTGGCATCCTCGACAAGTCTGGATACAGGGTAGTGACGTCGGCAGAGGCTTTCCAGTCAAGCAGGGGCCGCGGGTCCGGCTTTGCCGGCCCGCAGGCGCAGTGGCCCCCTCGGGGGGCAGGAAGTTACGCGAAGCGAACGACCGTGGGGGCTATTCAGGCAAAACCATATCAGCGGTGCCCGGATGCACCCAGCGCGGGAACTCCCGGGTGGTGTCCATGCAACCACCGTCGGCATACACGCCGCGCGGTTCGCGGTAGCGCTGCATCAGGGCCAGAACACGCGTCACTTCAGCCGCATCGTCCTGCACCTCACGCAGCAGTGCCTCGACCTTGCTTTCGTCGATGCGCTCCTGACCGTCGGCGTCGAGGTAGAGCGCGTGGCGCCACTGGTAGATCTCCAGGCACTTGGCGGCCAGCGTGTAGGGCTGGTCGCGCTTCCAGAAATTATTGAACAGGCCCGCACCCAGATAGATGACCCAGGAGCCCTCGTAACCCGAGGCTTCGGATGACACGGCATCCGGATTGCGAAACCAGACCCTGTCCCCCGGCACGAAGTAGCTCTGGGGCAGCGGTTGCTCCATCGATCCATGCTCGCGCAGGAAAACATCATGGAACAGCCCCGACATGATGGGTTGCCTGCGCCAGCGTTGCTGCAGCCTGTCCAGCATGGGCGGGTTGCACTGCGCCAGCTCCTGGGCCACCCCCAGCAGGATGACGTATTCGGTGGCGCGGTAACAGGAGAAAGAGTAAGGCGTGCCCTGTTTGTCCGGCTGCGTTGCTTTGGCCAGCGCCTCGGCCAGCGGCACACCGGGCAAGGTGACAAAACCGCAATCTTCCTTGTAGACCCAGCAGTCGGTGGGCCGTTCGGCGGTGCTGGTCTTGAAGTCCAGCATGGTCAGACGGGCGGCCTGCACGATGTTGCTGCGGATGCGCACTGCCGACACCAGTTCGGCAATGCTGGGAAATTCAAATGCCACCGGTCCTGCGAGCATGGCCACCACAATCTCGCGCTGCAGGTCTGCAGGTCGGGTGCCGGTAGCAAGGTGCAGGGTCTCGCACAACTGCAGGGTGTTGTAGCCAGGCGCCCAGGCGGCCAGTTGCGCCGGAGCCAGGGTAAAGCGGATCAGCCGGCCGGCGGCATCGGTTTCTTCGCAGGCGTGCACGCAAGGCGCCAGGTCCAGCGCGTCCAGCCGGCTCAGCACGGTTTGCCTGGCGGCGGCAAGGTCGCGGGTGTCCGGCCCGCGGATCACCAGCCCGCCCCTTGTCTCGACCTTGTTGACCGATTCATTCATGTCAGTCCCTCGCTCCTGGTTGCCGGTCGAATAGTAACCGAGCCGGTTGTGGCGTCCGGGCGCTGGCCTGAAAGCGTCGATAATTGCCCGCGTACCCCCGTACTGACCTTCCGGCGCACCTTGACATGCCCGGCCACGTCGCCCTTTCACCCTTCCGGAGTTCTTTTGATGACCACCGTACGCCGCACTTTCCTGAAAACTTCTGCCGCTGCCGCCATGGCTGCCGCGTTTCCCCTCATCGGCCATGCGCAGGCGCCGGCCCGCAAAAACTTTGCGCCGCAAAGCGGCGGCTGGCGCACTTTCGAGGTGACGACGCGCGTGGACATCGTCAAGCCGCAGGGCGTGACCAAAATCTGGCTGCCCATTCCTTCGGTCAACAGCGATTACCAGCGTTCGCAGGGCAGCAGCTTTTCCAGCAATGGCACCACCGACCTCACCGACGACGGCGTGGACGGCGCGAAGATGCTGTACGCAGAGTTTCCGGCCGGGCTGGCCCAGCCTTTTGCCGAGCTGACCAGCCGCGTGCAGACCCAGGGCCGGGCCATCGACTGGTCGCAAAAAGTCGCCACGCGTGAAGATGCCGCGACGCTGCGCCATTTCACCCGTCCCACTAAATTTTTGCCCACCGACGGCATTGTGCGCAGCACGGCGCAGCAGGCCATTGGCAATGCCAGAACCGACGTTGAAAAAACGCAAAAGATTTACGACTGGATTGTGACCAACACCTACCGCGACCCCAAGGTGCGCGGCTGCGGCGAAGGCGACATCAAGACCATGCTGGAGACCGGCAACCTGGGCGGCAAGTGTGCCGACCTCAATGCCCTGTTTGTCGGCCTGTGCCGCTCGGTCGGAATTCCGGCGCGCGATGTCTACGGCATCCGCCTGGTGCCATCCGCCTTTGGCTACAAGGAGCTCAGTGGCAACCCGGCCAGCCTCAAGGGTGCACAGCACTGCCGCTCGGAAGTGTTTCTCAAGGGTTATGGCTGGGTGGCGATGGACCCGGCCGATGTGGCCAAGGTCATGCGCCTGGAAACGCCCGAGTGGATCAAGACCGTGAACAACCCTGTGGTCGCTCCCGTCAACAAGGCCTTGTTTGGCGGCTGGGAAGGCAACTGGATGGCCTACAACACCGCGCACGACATCGCCCTGCCGAATTCAAAACAGGAGAAGCTCGGTTTCTTCATGTACCCGGTGGGCGAAAACGCCCAGGGCCGTTTTGACTCCTACGCACCCGACGATTTCAAGTACCAGATCACCGCAAAAGAGATTTGACCCCCACGGTCGTTCGCTTCGCGTAACTTCCTGCCCCCCCCGGGGGGGCCGCTGCCCTTGCAGGGCGCAGCGCTGCCTGAGGCAGCGCATCTGGCGGCTGTCCCAGCCCGCTCAAGCGGGCTCGGAGCCGCAGCCGCCAGCCTGCGGGCTGGCAAAGCCAGACCCGCGGCCCCTGCTGGAAGGGGAGGTAGCCCTCAGGCTCCGTTGTGCCCTTGCTCAGGCAGTTCCAGCTTGCGCTTGCTGCTGAACTGCCTGCGCCCGCCGGTGAAGGGGTCGTCAAAGGCGATGTCTTTTGCCAGCAACTGCAGCGGATAGCGGTAGTCGTCGTCGGGCGTCGGGTCCAGCGGCGGGTACATGCGGTCGTTGACGATGGGCAGGCCCAGTGCGTGCATGTGGACGCGCAACTGATGCTTTTTTCCGGTGACCGGGCTCAGGGCATAACGCGCCATTGGTCCGCTCACTTCCATCACATCGATCAAGGTTTCGCTGTTGGCGGGGCCGGGCACTTCGGCCTGCCTGAAAAACGGCAGACCTTCGACGATGCGGCTTTGGCAGACACGCGGAAACACCAGGTCAGCGCGCCAGGGCGCAATCGCTTCGTAGTGTTTGATGACATCCCGCTGGCGAAACAGGTCCTGGTAGGCGGCGCGTTCGTTCGGCTGCACCGAAAAAAGCACCACGCCCGCCGTCTCACGGTCGATGCGGTGAATGGGACTCAGGCCCGGCAGGCCGAGCCGGTTTTTCAGGCGTACCAACAGGGTCTCCTGCAAGTAGTGGCCGGACGGCGTCACCGGCAAAAAATGCGGCTTGTCAGCGACGACCAGGTGCTGGTCCTGAAAAAGAATCTCTTCGTCGAACGGAATGCGAACTTCTGCAGGCAGGGCGCGATAGTAATAGACCCGCATGTGGCCTTGGTAAGCGCGCTCCGCAGTGACGGCCTTGCCAAACTCGTCGGCCACCAGACCGCGCTGCATGCGATCGATCCAGACCTCACGCGCGATCGCCGGAAAGCGCTGCACCAGAAACTCGGTGATGGTGGGCCAGTCGCCACCCGGCAGGCTGACCACGCTGGGGCTAACGCCTTCCAGGGCAGGCAGGCCGCCGTGGTGGACGGCCCGGCGGTCTGACGGTTGCTTCACACGCGCTCGAACACCAGGTCCCAGACGCCGTGCCCGAGCTTGATGCCGCGGTTTTCAAATTTGGTCAGCGGCCGGTAGTGCGGCTTGGGTGCATACCCGTCCTCTGCTGTCGATGTGTTTTTCAGCAAGGCTTCGCCGCTGAGCACGTCGAGAATCTGCTCGGCATAGGGTTGCCAGTCGGTGGCGCAGTGCAGGTAGCCGCCGGGCTTGAGGCGGCTGACGAGCCGGGCAATCAGCGGGGCCTGAATCAGGCGGCGCTTGTTGTGTTTTTTCTTGTGCCAGGGGTCGGGAAAAAAGATGTGTGCGCCCTCCAGGCTTTGCGGCGCAAGCATGTGCTCCATGACCTCTACCGCATCATGTTGCACGATGCGGATGTTGCCCAGGCCCTGCTCGCCAATGCGCTTGAGCAGCGCGCCCACGCCGGGCGTGTGGACTTCGCAGCAGAGAAAATTCTTCCCGGGCATCAGCGCGGCAATGTGTGCGGTGGCCTCACCCATGCCAAAGCCGATCTCCAGAATGGTGGGCGCAGCGCGGCCGTACACCGCAGAAAAATCCAGCACCTGGGGCGTGTAGGGCAGCAAAAAGGCCGGCCCCACGTCTTCAAACGCCTTGGCTTGGGCCACGGTGGTGCGGCCGGTGCGCAGGACAAAACTGCGGATGGTGCGGATATGCGGGGCTTGCGGGGCGGACGCAGAGGGCGTGTCGGGGGAGGTTGGATCAGTCACCGGCTGATTTTACGGCGCGGCCCCATTGCTGCACGGCTTGGTCCAGCCAGTCGGCCAACTGGTCCGCTTGGGGTTGCAGGCCCAGCACCTGCGCTACGTCATTCAGTGCGCGCAAGGGTTCGCTGATGTCCAGCGGCGCGGCACCATTGTGCTTGGAAAGTTTTTCACCATTGGCCCCGCGCACCAGCGGCACATGCAGGTAGCGCGGTGTGGGCAGGCCCAGGGCCTGCTGCAGCAAGATCTGCCGCGCGGTGTTGTCCAGCAGGTCTTCACCGCGCACCACGTCGGTGATGCCTTGCGCAGCGTCGTCCACCACAACCGCGAGCTGGTAGGCCCAAAGACCGTCGGCGCGCTTGAGCACGAAGTCGCCCACGGCTTGTTCCACGTGTTGTTGCTGCGCTCCCAGTCGCCTGTCTTGCCAGTGGAGCTCTTCGTTTGCTATGAAATCAATAGCTGACGTGTCCCGTGACGAAAGGGCCGACTGCCGAATTTGTTCTCGATCTCCGGTGATCAGGCGCCATGCGCGCGCTGGCCGCCCCTTCAGGCCTTGCCTGCAGGTGCCGGGGTACACCAGTTCGCCATGGCGCGCACGCGCGGCAGGCAGGGCGCGCTCGATATCCTGCCGTGTGCACGCGCAGGGATAGGCCAGATGATGGGCAACCAGCGCATCGAGCGCCGCCTGGTAGTGCGCGCCGCGCTGCGACTGGTACAAGGGCGGGGCGTCGGGGCGCAAGCCGAATGCAGCGAGTTGTTGCAGGATGAGTTTGTCTGCGCCCGGCACGCAGCGCGGCGTGTCGATGTCTTCGATGCGGACCAGCCATTGGCCACCCTGCGCTCTGGCGTCCAGCCAGCTGGCCAGTGCCGCTACAAGCGATCCTGCATGCAGGGGACCGGTAGGCGAGGGGGCAAAACGCCCTCTGTACGTGGCCCCCACGCTTGTCAAACCAGAGCTAAAGCCATCTCCAGCCCCGAGATAAAACCGTCTTCGACGCGGTGGCCCAGGCACCAGTCGCCGCAGCTTCCGATGCGGGATTTGGCGTCCCACAAAAATGGTTTGCCCAGAGGCTCGGTGGTTTGGGCGTAGCGCCAGCGGTGCGCGACGGCGTGCGGTGGCTGGGCGCGTATGCCCGTCACTTCGGTGAAAGCCTTGAGCATCTTGGCCTTGACGCGCTCGGCGTCGTCTTCCAGGTGCCGCTCGGACCACTCGGGACTGGCCTGAATGGTCCAGCGCTCGATGGCGTTGCGTCCGGGCTTGGACGATTCCCGGGCCAGCCAGGCAATGCGGTGGTGGGTGCTGCGCGCGGCATTCCAGTGCGGGCCGAGATGCGGCAGTGTGGGCTGCAGGGCCTGGGGAAAAGCCAGCATCAAGGTCCAGCAGGGCGCGATGCTGACGCCGCTGAGCGCCGGCATCAGTGCCTTGCCGTGCTGCGAGCTCAGCAGCAGGGCGTGGGCCTGTGGGGAAGGCACGGCAAGTATCACGGCGTCAAAGCCGGAGTAAACGCGGCTGGTCCCGCCCAGGCCTTCGGTCTGCAGTTGCCAGTGCTCGGGATGCAGCTTGTCCGGCTCCATGCGGATGACCTGCGTTTGCAGGGCCAGGGAGCCGCTGGCGGCCAGGGGCTGGGCCCATTGCTTGACCAGCGCGTTCATGCCCGGCGTGGCCACCCAATGGGCCTCCTTGGGTGGCAGCGACGAGGCCACCACGCGGCCTGCTTCGTCAAGAATGCGCACGGTGTTGGCGCTCCAGGGCCGGACCAGGCCTGGCGCGGTGGCCAGGGCCTTTTCAAAGCGTGCGTCGCGCACGGTGAAGTACTGGGTGCCGTGATCGAACCCGCCAAACTCGGTCTGGCGCGTTGCCATGCGCCCGCCGAAGCCGCGGCTTTTCTCGAACACGGTCACCCGGTGGCCTGCCTGCACCAGGGTACGGGCGCAGGTGATGCCTGCAATGCCGGCGCCGACCACCGCATAGTGGCGCGGGCCGGAGGGAGGCGCTGCTTTGGAGGCAGGTGAAGGGGTTTTGCTGGCGGATTTTGTTTTTGCTGTCATGGCTGCACTCTACACGCTGTGGTGACGCTCCAGCAATGCCTGACGGGTTTGGGGCCTCGCCAATTGCTCCAGCCACCAGCTCAAGGCCAGGCCGTGAGGGGGCAGATGAGTGGCGGCGGGGCTTGCTTTATGTTTTTTTCTTGAGGCCGGACCCGTGGCGGCGCTTGGCGCGCGCCAGGCGTAGCTCATGGCCACAGGCCGGCGCGTGCGGGCCACTGTCTTGATCATCAGCCGGCCCGCATCCACATAGGGCTGGGCCAGGCATGTCGGCAGGAAGCCGCAGCCCAGGCCGCGCAACTGCGCCTCGAGCTTGTAGCGCATGGTGGGTACCGTCAGCACGTCCTGCCCGCCGAGCAGGCCGATGCTCATGCCGGCGCCGCCCAGCGTGGTGTCGGCCACCGCCACGGCGCGATGCTGCAGCAGTTGCGTGTCGCTGATGCTGCCGGTGACCGCGGCCAGCGGGTGATGCGGCGCCACGGCAAACACAAATGGCAGGCTGCCCATGGGCTGGTTCAGGATGCCGCGGGACTGGCTGACCTCCACCACGCAGCCTATGGCCAGGTCGGCTTGCCCGAGCACCAGGGTCTCCCAGGTGCCGGAGAGCGTGCCCGAGCGAATGCGCAAGCGCGTCGGCGGCTTGAGGGCATAAAACGCTTCGCACAGCTCAAACAGCGTGCTGCTGGAAATCACGTCGTCGGCGGTCACCGTCAGTTGAGGCTCCCAGCCGGTGGCGACACGCTTGATGCGATGTGCCACGGCATCCAGCTCAAGCAGCAGGCGATGGCCTTCGCGCAGCAATTCGTGCCCGGCTTCGGTAAGCCGCGCCTGGCGCGAGGAGCGGTCCAGCAGCAGCACATCCAGCGCGTCCTCCAGTTGGCGCACCCGGTAGGTCAGGGCGCTGGGTACCACCCCCAGCTCACGCGCGGCAGCGGCCAGGCTGCCGGTGCGGTGCACGCTTTCAATCAGGCCGATGGCTTCGGGGGTGAGGATGTTGCGCATGTGTCGGACCACTCAATCATTCAAATAATTTGAATGATGCCATCAAACAGCAACAATTATCAAGCTCGCTTCAGACCTTACATTGGAGGCATTCAACGGCTTTGACGAGGCACTGGCCTCAGGAAAGGAACCCATGCTGACACTGCGAACATCTGCCCAGCGCGGCTATGCCGACCACGGCTGGCTCAAGTCTTTTCACTCGTTTTCGTTTGCCGGTTATTACGACCCGCAGCACATGGGTTTTGGCAACTTGCGCGTCATCAATGAGGACCGCATTGCGCCGGGCACCGGATTTGGCACCCACGGACACAAGGACATGGAAATCATCAGCTACGTGCTGAGCGGCGCCATTGGCCACAAGGACAGCATTGGCAACGGCGCGTCGATTCCGCCCGGAGATGTGCAGCGCATGAGCGCCGGCACCGGCATCCAGCACAGCGAGTTCAACCATGCGCAGGATTCAAGCACCCATTTTCTGCAGATCTGGATTGAGCCCAACGTCAGGGGCATTCCCCCCGGCTATGAGCAAAAAACCTTTGCAGACAGCGAAAAGCGCGGTGCGCTCAGGCTGGTGGCGTCGAACGATGGCGCCCAGGGTTCGGTGACGGTGCATGCCGATGCGAAGCTGTACGCGGGCCTGTTTGACGGCGACGAAAGCGCCGAGCTGCCGCTCAACCCCGGGCGCAAAACCTATGTGCATCTGGTGCGCGGCGAGTTGCAGGTCAATGGCCAGACCCTGCGCACGGGCGACGCAGCCAAGCTCGAGGCTGAAACCCGCCTGCAGCTTGACCATGGCAAGGCGGCGGAGGTGCTGGTGTTTGACCTGGCGGCCTGACAAGCGCCATCAAAACGCGGCACTGGCCTATTGCGCAGCTGCCCGTGCAGCGTCATGATTTTTGTTTTATTTTCATCACTTCAACAGAGGATTTTTCATGCTTAACTCCCTTCAAACCCCTTTTGCCCTGATCGGGCGTGTGCTGATTGCCTTGCTGTTCATCCCGGCGGGCTTTGGAAAAATTGCCGGTTTTGCCGGCGCTGCGGGTTACATCGCCTCCAAGGGCGTGCCTTTTCCTGAAATTTGCGCGGCCATTGCAATTGCTGTCGAGCTGGGACTGGGCTTGCTGCTGCTGGTGGGTTTCCAGACGCGCTGGGCCGCCCTGGGCATTGCGCTGTTCACCCTGGTCATCACCTTCATCTTCCACAACTACTGGGGCGTACCGGCTGACCAGGTCATGATGCAGCAACAGGCCTTCTTCAAGAACATTGCCGTCGTGGGTGGGCTGCTGACCATTGCCGCCTGGGGCGCCGGACGCTGGAGCGTTGACGGGCAAACCAAAGGCTGAATTTTTTTGCCGATTTTTCTTGCCGGAACCAAGCAATGACAAAAATTGCCGTGATTTATCACTCGGGCTATGGGCACACCCAGCGCATGGCGCAAGCCGTGGCCGAAGGCGCGGGCGCCGAGCTGCTGGCCATTGACGCCGATGGCAACCTGCCCTCAAGCGGCTGGGAGACGCTGGCGCAGGCCGACGCGATCATCATGGGTTCGCCCACCTACATGGGCATGGTCAGCTGGCAGTTCAAAAAATTTGCGGACGCCTCGTCCAAGCCCTGGTACACCCAGAGCTGGAAAGACAAGCTGTTTGCAGGTTTCACCAACAGCGCCGCCATGAACGGTGACAAGGGCTCGACCCTGAACTACCTGTTCACGCTGGCGATGCAGCACGGCGGCATCTGGATCAGCCAGGGGGTGTTGCCCAGCAATAGCAAGGCGGCGCAGCGCAATGACCCGAACTACCTCGGTTCCTACAGCGGCGCCATTGCGCAGTCGCCGTCCGACGCGAGTGCTGGTGACATGCTGCCGGGCGACCTGGAAACCGCCCGTGCGTTGGGGCGCCGCGTGGCCGAGGTCAGCGCGCGTTACTCGACAGGGCGCCCTTGAGCGACACTGAGCGCCTGATTTACATTTGCGCCCCCGGTGCTTTGAAGGAAACCGACCATGTCCATTGAACTCAGACGCGACCCTGCCGTGCCGCTGGCGCAAACCATCACCATTGGCCGCCACACCCTGGCTGCAGATGCCAGCCTCAAGGAAGGCGGCGACGACGCTGGCCCCAGCCCGCATGATTTGTATGACGCCGCGCTGGGAGCGTGCAAGGCGATCACGCTCCTGTGGTACGCCCGCAAGAAGGGCATTCCGGTGGACGACGTGCAGAGTGTGGTTACGCGGGATGATTCCGACGAACGCAGCGGGACCTACCGGCTGGCGACGGTGTTGCAGGTCAAGGGCGCGTTGACTGACGCACAGCTTCAGGAGCTGGAGGCCGTGGCCAAAAAATGCCCGGTGCACAAGCTGATGACCGCGGTCACGACCGAGGTTACCACCCAGGTGCAGCGTCTGCCATGAGCGTGCTGATGGCGCTGCACGGGCAGGACAAGGACCTGGGCGGCGGGTTTCTGGTACGCCGCCTGTTACCGTCGGCCAAGCGCCAATCGGTCGGGCCTTTTTTGTTTTTTGACCATTTCGGACCCGTGGCGATTGCGCCGGGACAGTCTCACGATGTGCGGCCCCATCCCCATATTGGCCTGGCGACGGTGACCTATCTTTTTGACGGCGCCATCATGCACCGCGACAGCCTGGGGGTGGTTCAGCGCATTGCGCCCGGCGCTATCAACTGGATGACCGCAGGGCGTGGCATCGTGCATTCCGAGCGCGCGCCGGACGACCTGAAGGACAAGGCCTATGTGAACCACGGCATTCAGCTTTGGGCGGCGCTGCCGCGCGAGCACGAGGAAGTGGAGCCGGCTTTTGAGCACACCCCCGCGGCAGCCATTCCTTCCCTGTCCGTCGGGCAGACGCAGGTCCGGGTGCTGGTAGGCCATGCTTTTGGACAGGCATCGCCGGTCAAGGCCTACCCGGGCACGGTGTACCTCGATGTGATGCTTGCAGCCGGCGAGGCCTTTGAGCTGCCAGCGCTGGCGCAGGAGCTGGCGCTGTACGCGGTGGACGGCGACGTGACGGTCGATGGCGAGCTTGTGGCAGCGCATACCCTGGCTGTCCTGACGCCCGGCGCCGCAGCCCGTGTGGTGGCCGGCACGAAGGTGCGCCTGATGGTGATTGGCGGCAACGCGATGGACGGCCACCGCTTCATGTGGTGGAATTTTGTCTCCAGCCGCAAGGAGCGCATTGTGCAGGCCTCGCAGGACTGGGAGGCCCAGGCCATGGGCCGGGTGGAAGGGGATGCAGAATTGATTCCCCTGCCGGAGCGCCGCTTCATCCCCGGCTGAAGGGCGCAGGCCTGAGCCCGTGCTTGCAACGCCGGGATTAAGATCACGGCATGCAAATCTTCACCCTGCTCCCCTGGGGCGACTGGCTGGCCATCGTCTGGTTCTTTGCTTGCTGGGCGGGGTATGCCTGGTTTGCCCGAAGCGCCGGCGCCAAGCGACCTTCCATCCTGCGCACCACCAACCGCTACCGCCACTACTGGCTGCTGCAGGCCACCGCGCGTGATCCGCGGGTGGTGGACGGCATCATCACGCAAAACCTGTCATCCACGCCGGCGTTTTTTTCATCGACCACCATCATCATCATCGGCGGCCTGTTTGCGCTGCTGGGAACCACCGACAAGGCTTCGGAGCTGGTGCGCGAAATCCCGTTCGCGGTGCGTACCTCGGTACTGATTTTTGACCTCAAGATACTGATGATGGTTGGCGTGTTTGTGTATGCCTTCTTCCGCTTCAGCTGGTCCATGCGGCAGTACACCTTTGTGGCGCTGATCATTGGCTCCATGCCGCACCCTGACGACTTTGCCTCCGGCAAGTTCGACCGCGAGCAGTTTGCCAGCCGTGCCAGCCGTACCGTGGGGCTGGCGGCAGAGACCTTCAACGATGGCTTGCGCGCCTACTACCTGAGCTTTGCCATCATGGCCTGGTTTTTCTCGACCTTTGCGTTTGCACTGGCCACCGCGGTCGTGGTGCTGATTCTCTACAACCGGGAATTCCGCTCGGAGGTTCTGGAGGTATTGCGCGAGTGATTGAGCCCGAGAGGTCCCGCAGCCCTAGTTGAGATCGCGCGCCAAACGCAGGCCGCTGAACTGCCACTGGGCATCGGGCGGAAAAAAGTTGCGGTAGCTGGCGCGTATGTGGCTTTGCGGGGTGGCGCAGGAGCCGCCGCGCAGCACAAACTGGTTGCACATGAACTTGCCGTTGTAC
>JAKFXR010000053.1 GCA_021731285.1 Polaromonas sp.
TGGGATGGATGGAAATCACTGCGTCCGGTGGATGAGATGTTGACGGATTCAACACGCAGTTGCAAAAACGCCCCAGAACCCGAAAGGGCGCTGGGGCGCATGGATGCTGGTGGCCTGGGGCGGAATCGAAAGACCCGTCACAGGCCGCGCCAATCCTTAGTCTCGCTACCGTCCAATTTCTTGGGGTACACGCTGGGGTACACCAAACTGACCATCGGTTTTGGGGGCAAATTCGGCTTCGAACCACCGACCGCCCCGACCAACCAAACGGCATTATGCACCTTGCCACGCTGCTTTGCGCAGCGCCCTGATGGGCCACTCCTGGGCAACTCAATCACAAGACTGAGCGCTGCAGGGCACAAGTTTGGGCGTTTGCGCTTACCGCCAAAAGGCGTACGGCTTGCCTCTGGAGTTGTAAGCGGCCAGTTGAACCATCTTGAGACTGCTGGCTGATGCATAGATCATGGTGTCCATTAAAGGTTTGCTGGACATCATCAATGCTCGTCAATTTGAAGCAACGACGCCGCCACAGCGCGGCCTTCAAGACCGAAGTCCTGGCAGCGTGCGCCGAGCCCGGGGCTTCGGTTGCGGCAGTGGCCCTGGCATTCAAGTTAAACGACAACCTGGTGCATCAATGGCGCCGCGGCCGTGGCGCCCCGAAGGCTCCAGGTGTGGCCTCAATGGGGATTGCCGAAGCACCGCCCCGGTTCATCGAGTTGACCGTTTCGCTGGCAGTGCCACCGGCGCCTACCCCGCCGGCGAGTCCCAGCCCCACGTCGGAGACGATCACGCTCGAGTTCAAAAGGGGAGCACTGGGCGTCAGCGTGACGTGGCCCGTCAGCGCCGCAGCGGACTGCGCAGTTTGGCTGCGCGAGGTCTTGCGGTGATCCGTATTGATGCCCTGTGGCTGTGTGCGGCGCCGGTAGACACGCGCTCGGGCACCGAGCGGTTGCTGGCCCATGTGGTCCATGCGCTTGGAAGTGCTCATGCCCATCACGGCTACCTGTTTGCCAACGCTCGGGCCACACGCATCAAGATGCTCGTGCACGACGGTTTTGGCGTGTGGTGCGCAGCAAGACGGCTCAACGCCGGCCGCTTCGTGTGGCCCCGCGAGATAGACACGACAGCGCCGATGGCGGTCAGCCAGGCGCAATTCGACGCGCTCGTGGTCGGCCTGCCGTGGCAGCGTTTGCACGAGATGAGTGCGATCACCCGGCTGTAGAAACACTGGCCTGCAAGGCCGTTGCCAACATCGCAATTCCCAGTAGCGGGGCGGTTGTGGCACCTGCAAAATCGGTGAATGCAAGACCTGCAATCGCTCACGGAAGAAGATCTTCAAGGTCTGCCTCCCGAGGCCGTCGCAGCCCTCGCCCAGCAGATGCTGCAGCGCTTGCGCTGTCAGGACAGCGAGCTCAAGTTCAAAGACGCCAAGATTGAGAAGATCACCTTCCAGCTGGCGCGACTGAAGGCCTGGAAGTTCGGCGCCAAGACCGAGGCCATGAGCGCCGAGCAACGCCGGCTCTTCGAAGAAACCTGTGTCGAGGATGAGGCCAGTCTTCAGGCTCAACTCGACCAGGCCCGGGGCGCTTCTGCGCCGCCGGTCGGCGCCGGCAACGATGGCAAATCTAAGCCCCGTCGCAGCCCGTTGCCCGAACACCTGCGGCGCGAAGAGCATCACCACGAACCTGCGAACACCAACTGTCCGAACCTGGAGTGCGGCCGTCCCATGACGCGCATCGGCGAGGACGTGAGCGAGCGCCTGGACATCGTCCCGGCGGAGTTCTTCGTGCACCGCCACATCTACGGCAAGTGGGCCTGCCGCTGCTGCCAGTGCCTGGTGCAGGAGACTGCCGCACCGCAGGTCATCGAGGGCGGAATGCCGGCCGCCGGCCTGATCGCCCATACCTTAGTCAGCCACTTCATCGACCATCTGCCGTACTACCGGCTGGAGACCATCAACGCATGCTCGAAGGTCCACACACCGAGGTCCACGCTGGCGAGTTGGTCGGGCCAAGGTGGTGCTGCGTTGATACCGCTGTTCGACGCGTACAGGCGCTTCGTCCTCTCAAGCCAGGTGCTGCATGTGGATGAGACCCCGGTATCCATGCTGGACCCGGGTGCCGGCAAGACCAAAAGAGTCTATGTCTGGGCTTACGCGAGGGGCGCCTTCGATGAGATGCCGGGGGTGGTCTACGACTTCTGCGTGGGGCGAGGTGCTCAGTACCCGATTGCGTTCCTCGGCGGCGATGGGGACGAGTGCAGCCGCTGGCGCGGCACGTTGGTGCCTGACGAATACAAGGCTTACGACCGCGTGATCGGCGCTGAGCCCGGGCGCTTCGCCGCCGGCTGCCTGGCGCACGCCAGGCGCAAGTTCGACGAGCTGCTGCGCGAGGGTGGGCGCAGCGCAGTCGCCACCGAGGCACTGCAGCGCATCGCGCAGATTTACCGGGTCGAGCGCGAACTCGCCGCGCTGCCCACTCAGGCACGACTGGACAGTCGGCAGGCCATTACCAGGCCGATGTGGGAGCAGTTGCATGCCTGGCTGCAGCTGGAGCGCTCCAGGGTCCCGGACGGCAGTGCGACGGCCAAGGCGTTGAACTACAGCCTCAACGCGTGGGCCGCGCTCACGCACCACCTAGTCGACGGCAACGTGCCGGTAGACAACAACCATTGCGAGAATCTGATCCGTCCCCGGGCAATGGGCAGAAAAGCATGGCTCTTCAGCGGAAGCGAACTCGCCGGCCAGCGTGCGGCGGTCGTGATGAGCCTGGTGCAGTCGGCCAAGCTCAACGGACATGATTCTTGGGCCTACCTCAAGGACGTGCTAGAGCGGCTGCCGAGCCACCCGGCCAGCCGTATCGAGGAGTTGCTACCCCACGCTTGGCGCATCTGACACTTGCCGTCACCGCTCCGCCGACGAGGTCAACTGACTCGTTGGCGGAGCTGAAACACGTTGCCCTCAGGGTCCCATCCATCGAGGTGCAACGCACCCCTCCAGGTCCACGTCGCCCCGGCGGCCTTGAGACCACCGCCGGCCGCCGCAATGGCACTCCGCATAGCTTCCACATCGGCCACCGCGAAAGATGGCTTGATCGGCGTCTCCGATCGGACCCGGGGCGGCGAATGGATGCCGATCAGCTCACTCACGGCGGACGGCGCTTGAACAACTGCCAGCTCCACACTCGCCGATCCGAGCAAGACGAAGTCGTCTGCTTCATCCTCTCGTGCAAGCCTCAGCACGGACTCATAGAAGTTCGCCAAGCGCTTCAGATCCTCGGCGTAGATGACCAAGGTCATCGCCCTCAAAGCGTGTTCATGCATCAAAGCGCTCTCCGTCTGCATCATTCAAACGCGAATCGTAGCAAAAGGGCTAGGGCGCCTCCGAGAAGCACGGTCAAGATGGACTCACTAGCCCCTTACCTGGAGTTCGTATGAAAATATCCTCTTTCTTCTTACAAACATGAAAACGCCATGCGCCGCCGTGTGGCTAATAATTAAGTCTGAGTTCTAACAATAAAGATTGATTTGAGGAGCCATATGAATCAACGACTTAGGAGCGCTGATAGGCGTTACTCACTTCAAAGTTGATAAGGCCAACAGTCATTTCAATGCGCACCGTCTTTGAAATCGCAGCAGACCCTACGAGAAGCGAGCCCAATTGTTGCCCAATTCAAGACTGCCCTCTTCCAATCGGGTGAGAAATTCCTATAGACACCCTGCCACGTTAACAATTATTGACACTTAACACTTAGCCCCCCCGAGCAGTCTTTTTTGATCGATAACGGTACCGTCATTGCACGCCGGGATTCGAGGCCTACCAAAGCACTTGAATCCGGTGGCATGATCCCCGCCCCACTGGTGTCTCATCAGCGGGACGCTCCAGCCTCCAGCAGAAAATCCGTTACTTCGTCGCCGAAGCGACTCCGCTGTCCGCCGATCAGTACGCAGTCGGGGTCCGCAGGATCGGGCCGCGCCGCGGGCATGCCATGCGCGACCAATGCCTGCGCGCAGCCCACCCAATCCTGGGGAGCGCCCTCGGCATCGGCATCGGGTGTATTGCAGGAAGCCCAGGACAGCGTGCCGCAACAGTTGTCACCGAAGCCGTGCTGCTCGGTCCACTGTGCGCCATGCTCCAGCAGGAAGCGTGCGAGTTCGGCATCGCCGCGGAACACGGCCTGGTTGAGCGCCGATGCATCCCAGTCACCGCCGCGCACCGCAATGGGCCAGCCCAGATGCACCATGCAGCGCACAGCCGGCCCGCAGCCCTGTGCGGCCAGCTCAGGCAGCATGCGCAGCTGCGACTCTGGCAGTGCAGCCGGCAGCTCTGGATGCAGCGCTTGCAGTTGGCGCGCCTGGACCTCGTCGGCATTGGCACACGCGGCGACGAAACGCTCGGCGGGTGTGCGCCCCGGCGTTGCATCCGGCGCCCCCAGCAGCGCCGCCACCGCGGGCAGTCCCATGCGCCAGGCCAACGTGGCTGCGTCGGTGCCGTCTGCCATGCAGGCCGCAGGGTCGGTACCTGCTTGCAGCAGCGCGGCAATGTGCTCCGACGATCGGCGCCGGCGGATCGCCCATAGCAAGGGGTGGCCCCATTCGCCGCCGGCGCCTACTTCGTTCGGGTCGGCGCCGTGGGTCAGCAGCAGTTGCAACGCCGGCAAGTCGTCCAGGTCGAGCACGCGATACAGCGCGTTGGTTCCGGAGACGCGGGCGCCCGCGTCCAGCAGGAGCCGCGTGCATTCTTGGCTTTCCAACGCGTGGTACAGCGATTCGCGATCATTGGGGTCGGCACCGGCCGCCAGCAGCATCTGCGTGAGCGCGGGGTCGTGGTTCTGGCCTGCGGCGCCATAAAGCGCCGATAGCCGGTCGTCCACCGAAGGCGACTGCAGCGAGGCCGGCGGCCAGCGGCTGCCGACGCTCTGATTAGGGTCGGCCCCAGCGGCCAGCAGCTCGTGGGCGCACGCATGCAGCCGCAGCCTGAACGCCGGCAGCCGCAGCAGCCCGGAATGCGTCACGGCGACCAGCGGCGGTAGTTGCAGCGGGCCGCCAGGGCGGTTCAGCCACTGCGGATCATGGGCAGTCGCATGGCGTAGTGCATTCAGGTCACCAACGGCGCAGGCGAGATAGGGGTCGCCTTCTACCTGCTCGGGGTGCTCGGCCAGCCAGCGCGCGGCGACGACGGGTTGCGCGCGGTTCATGCTGCCCGCGATATCGCCGGAGTAGACCAGAGACAACCAATGCAGCAGTACGCTTGCCGGATCGTCGGCGTGCGCGCTGCGCAACGACACGAATCCAGCGAGCTCGGACCATGAGGCGAAGCCGTACTCGCGCGCGAGGCACGATTGCGCATCATGCAATCGCAGGCCCATCGCGGTGATGCCTGCGTCGGGCTTGCCGGCCGCTGCCGGCAAGAAGGCGCGCAGGTGCACGAGCGCTTCGGCCTCACCGCCGCGAAGCTCGGCGAGCAGTTGTTTGGCTTGTTTTTTGAGATGGCCCAGATCGGGCTTAGCGGGTAGACGTTTCACAGGATACCTCCGTGCAAATGGCCGACGACCCGCAACTTCGGCTGCACAAAGGCATGTGGAAGTGAAAAATCACTGCAAGTGGGCTCAGCCCTTCCCGCGGGTCCGGTGGCGGCTTGCACCGCGGCTAAATAATAACCGCTGTCCTGCAGATATGGCGCGGAATACTCACACAGGGCTGCATGTTGCATCGGCCGGCCGCATCCGCCACCCGAACTATGATCGCCTCGATACCGCCGATTGCCAGCCCGTCGTGATGAATAAAGGCAACCTAGCTCACGGTCATTAGAAAAGTGGCGCCGACCGCATTCGCGGCACGGGAACAAGTCAGAAGAGGCCCCGCAGTCGATGGAAAGAGCTTAACGCGAGGACGGCACGTCAAAGACCAGTGTGCTGAATTCGCTCTCCCAAGTTCCCTGTTGCGCATCGATGGATCGCAAGTCTGTCGCACTCAGCATCCAGCGGCCCGGCCCGGGACGGAGAAAACTTGCGCGGCCGGCCGTATCGCTGCGAGCGCGCTGGGGTGCCGCACCCTTTTCGCCGGTAAGGGCCACCGACAAGCCCGGCACCGGCTTGCCGCCCCGCAGCACCAAGAGGTCAATGCGCTGACCTATCACAGCCGGGTCGGCCTGCAGCACGAACTCCAGGCTCAGCCCGACGGGTACGGCAAGCTGAACTTCGGGAGTGTTCCCCGAAATTAAAGTCTTGGCATTCTTGGTGTAGGTCTCGCGCCAGCGCTTGGGGCCGCTTTCCCAAGTCTTGCGCACCGTCTCGGGCGCGTCAATCTCGTCCAGGTAATGCGCCACGGTGTCGGGTTTGAGATCGAGCGTTCTCGGCTTTAGAAGCACCCAGCACGTAGCACTCTGCTCGCCAGGCGGCGTCCCACCGACGCGCAAGCTTTTCGCGCTCTTGTCCGCGGCATGCAGCGCGAAAACCGCGCCGCCCTGGCGGCAGTTCGCTTGGGCGATGCGCTCCGGCGCGATCGACGAGCCAGCTTGCGGGAAGCGCTCGCCTGAGGTGAGATCTAACGAAAGCACGGTGCCAGCGCGAATGGGGCCCGAGACAGGTGCCATCCAGGTGTCGTGGGCAGAGGCGGAAAACGCCAAAACAAGAATAGGTAGCGCGAAACAGGTTTTCATAGACATACAGCCTTCTTCGAATCAATTAATTCACCGCGTCTCGCGCGGTGGTATGCGTGTACTTGGCACCAGCATGCCGAAGCTTGAACCCAAGGCGGCGCCATCCAATCACCACGCCCGTCACGCTCAGTGCAGCTCCGCCCAAGCTCAGGATCACGAGGACAACGTCCCAGAGCGGGCGGCGGGTTAGCAGCGGCGGCCAATCCCAACTGTGAAGCATCGCGAAAAGCCAGCGGCTGGCCCGCTTTCCCGTGTCGAGACGGCCCAGCACGGTCCCCGTGGCCGGATCGACATGCACCCAGGTCCTTGCTTCATCGTCGAATACGATGCGCAGAATTGGAAGAGGCTTCTCGCTACCGCCCATCATCGTGTGAGAATCCCTCGCGTAATAGTAGAGATCGTACGCAGTCAACGTTTCGATGCGGCTAACAGGAGCGCCCATCAATCCGGGGACGGCCGCGCGCACCGCATCCAGGCCGATCGGCGCTGGCCGCCCGGATTGCGCGTCGAAAACCGCAGTCGCGCCAGCACCCATGCGAGCGAAAACCTTTGTTTGACCCAACGCGCGTACCCATTTGAGTTCACGAACATCGCCGCCCGCGCCAGCCAGCAGGTCATTTGCGCTGGCGAGATCCTTTCCGAGCTGCAGGGTGCCTCCTCGCAAGACTTCGGTCTTAAGGGGTGCGGCTTTCACGTCGAATACCTTCCACGGATTCATCGACATCAGGCCGCTGAAAATCCAGGTCAACGTGACGGCCGCGAATATCAATCCCGTAATGTGGTGCCATTTCATCATCTTGCCGGCATAGGGGGAGTGCGACCCACTGCGGTACACCCGCGAAAATCGCCACCGCATGACGCCCACCACCGTGCCGGTCAAGGCAACAGCGATGCAGACGATGGACAACCAATTGACGATGTCGGTCCAATACGGGTCGAAAACGTTGCCCCGGAATGGGTAGAGCCAATGAATCCACGCACCGGCGTAGTTCCAAAGCCGCTCCGAACGAGGGGCATCCCGGACCACTTCCCCTGTCCTTCCGGACACATACAGCAGCGTTCGCGCAGCATCAGCGACTTTCACCGTGTGCAGGGGGCGGTGACCATCGAGCGCTCGCGAGTGGGTAAAGGCATCTTCTTCGATGGCCCCTGCATACCGCAGCCCGACGCCGTCACCGGCGTAAGCGGCCGCGCTCTTGAGCACCAACTGCTCATCGACTGGCCCGAGCTTTAAACCGCTTTGCGCATCGATCACGATGGAATCGCGACCTCGCGCCGCAGGTCGCCGACCCGCAGGCGCCTTGGTATCGGGCTCAGCAATGTAGACCGGCCGCCCTCCGCTCGCGGCCGCCAGGCGTAGTTCTCGCAGGGGCTGTGTAACGCCAGCGGCAGCCAGCGCCTGCACGGGATGGAGCAAGACGTCGCCAGCCCGCAGCGTGGGCAGATGGGCCAGGCGCTCGGAATCCGTGAGTTTGGGATACCCCACGTACATCATCACAACGCCCGAGACAAACCACATGGCCAGAAAGGCGCATGTGACGATTCCCAGCCACCGATGAGTCAGGAACAACCAACGCTTGAAACGGACTCGCATGACAACTCCTTCAGAATGCCACGCGCAGGGCGACGTCTGCAGTCCGAGGCGCGCCCAGGTAGGCCATCGTTCCGATGTTCGCCGCATAGACCCGGTCGGTTACGTTGCGCAGGCGCGCGACGATGGACATGCCCGGCTTGAACTGGTAGATCAAACCGAGGTCCGCCAGGGTGTAGGACGGCCACTGCTGCGTGTTCGCCGCGTCCGCATAGACCTTGCCCACGTGCCGCAGCCCGACGCTTGCCTGTAACTTCGGCGTGAAAGCGTAGGACACCCACAGGTTAGCCACGGTCGACGGCGTGTTGGTCGGCGTCTTGCCGGCCAAGGAGATGCCGCCCTGGCGAAAGTTCTCGTACTGCGCATCCACGTAGGCCAGATTGCCCTGGATTGACCACTGTTTCGTCGGCTGCAGACCGACCGATAGTTCGACACCCTTGGCCGACTGCTCGCCCACCAGCACTGTCAGGGCCGTGTTGTTGGGGTCTTGTGTTGCGATGTTCTTGCGGCTGATATGGTAGGCGGAAAGGGTGAGGTTCCCCTTCTTGTCCCAGAAGTCCATCTTCGTGCCGACCTCGATCTGCCGGCCGGTGGTCAGTTCGCTGTTGTCCTTAACGTTGGCGAACGACGCCGTCGAGAGAACGCCTGCTGGCGGATCAGCCGCAGTTGCGTATTGGGCATACACGTTGGCGCCCGGCGCCACGTCCAGAACCAGGCCAATGCGGCCGGTTGTAGGGTTGTAAGCGCGCTCAAAGCTGGCGGGATTTGCGGCCGTCACTGCGCGGCGGTTGGTCAAGTCCAAGTCGATGCGTTCGTGTCGCAGGGCCGTCACAAGGCTCAAAACCGGCGACAGTTGGGTCTTGTTTTCTGTGTAGAGCGCTACCGTAGTCACGCGGTTGTCGCGGTCTGGACTGAAGCCCGGCGTCATTCCTGGGATGGAGAAAAAATTCTCGGTCGTGAAGTTGTACGGATTGACCGTACTGACAACCGTCGACAGACTGTTGGGGAAGCGGGTCTGCTTGTTGACGCTGAAGTCCAGCCCAAAAGCCCAGTCGCTTCGCAGGCCGCCAAGACGGCCTTGATGGGTAGCCTCGATGCGGTCACCGATGACCTTGTGGTCGTGTCGCTGCAGCAGTGTGTCGGAACGGATCACCGCCGTGTTGGCGGCATTAAACCGATAGACCTCGACGTTGCGGTAGTCGCGCAGCGCGTCGTAGACGTAGAAGGTGTTCTTCAGCTGGGTGGAATCGCTCAAGCGCACGTCCGCGATGGAACGTAGCCAATGGATACGCTGCGCATAGAGGCCGTCCGCACTGTTGTAGTTCTTGAACCGGGTGCCCTCATCAATGCGTAGCGTGCCTGTGGCCGGATTAAGAAGCGGCGTGCCCCAGTAAGGCCTATCGACCTTTTCGTCCTGGAACTCATAAGCCAAGGTGTGCGAGAAGCCTCCGCCAAAGTCTGATAGCAGAGATAAGGCCAGTTGGGTCGCCTTGGGCCGCGTGCCCTCGATCCAGCTACCCCCTTCGCGGTGATTGAGGTCAATGCGGGCATAGTGATCGCCGGCACCCGTTCCGTCACCCGCAATTCGCCGGTTCAGCCCGAATGACGCCTCCTTCAACCCCTCCGTACCCAAGCGCACCTGGGCCTCGGAAATTGTGCCGCGCTCAACCACCTTGGTGATGTAGTTGATCGTGCCGCCGACCCCACCCGCTCCAGAGAGGAAGCTGGAAGCGCCACCGATAGCTTCAACCCGGTCATAAATCCAGGTGTCCACCGGCCTCGCCGCGATCATGTACTGCACGTTGATGCCATTGAACAGTTGCGTCAACGAAGCACCGGTGAACCCACGGTAGAAGACGCCGATATTGCCCGGCGCATCATGTGCCGTCACGCCCGGAATGGCGCGCAGCACTTCCTGCGTGTTTTGCGCACCGCGCGCTTCGATCGTGGCGCGATCAACAATGGTGACGGTCGCAGGTGTCTGGCGAGGGGTGAGTCCCAGGCGGCTGGCTGTATCCGAGGGCGTGTCGAGGTTCAGGCGGCCCGTACCGGAGGGAGCCGTCGCGTTCACTTCAACAGTGGGCAGGGTCGGCGAAGATTCGGTCTGCGCGACGGCCAGCGGGGCGACGGTACCGAAGGCCACAAAGAGTCCCGCGGTCAGCGCGCATCGACGGAAGGGAGGAGTTGCAAGGTTCATTTTATTGGCTGAGTTTTTTATAAAGAATGTGTGCTTGGTCCCACAGTCGCCTGCTCAGCACCCTATGCGATACAAGGGCCGAGCCGGGACATGTGGGCAGAAGCCCATGCGATGAGTTGACGCGTTAGCAATGACAGTCCGCGGCTATACAGCGCGAACTACAGAGGCAACCAGGACCGCCCAAAAGGGCAGTTGGCGCGCCGGCGGTCAGGTGTATTGCGGAGGCCCGCGAGGGGGCAAGGGAGCGCCGACCAATGCGGCGATATGCGCCGCCACTAGGGGCGTTAAAGCGTGCGCCAGCGGCTGGGGAAGCTCGATCACAACGCTGGCCCGAGGTAACGGGAGCGTTGGCGCCAGACAGAGCGAACAGTCAAGTGTATGTGGTCCCAACCTCGATGCCTCGCCGTCTTCATCAACCGCGACGAGTTTGACGCTGCCTTCCGCAGAGCAGACCAACTCCATTGCCGTAGGATGGACGAGCTGCGATGCACCAGCCACGCATAACGTCAGCATGAACCACGCCAGGATCAGGCGGGCAAGCGTGGAAGACGTGCGAATGGCGTGCATAACGTCACATTATCGCTCGTGTTGCGCCGCTGACCGGCGGAGGCATGCTGCCCCACCGTCTTACTGGCGACACCCCCACCCAGCGCAAACACCTCAGACAAGAAAATTAAGGGGAACGCACTCAGCAGTGCGGCTTCTGCACCAGCCGGATCACGCTCGAAAAGTCCAGCGCGCCGTTGCCTGCCAGGCTATGTGTTGCGTATAGGTTGCGGGCCAAGCCGCCAAGCGGTGTGGCGGCACGCACGGCCGCAGCATTTTCCTGCGCCAACCCCAAATCCTTGAGCATCAAATCTGTGCCGAATCCGCCGGCGTAACTTTTTGATGCGGGCGCTGCTTCCATCACACCCGGCATAGGGTTGTACTTCTCAAGCGCCCAGTTGCCGCCGGAGCTGCGGCGCATGATTTCGGACAGCACTTTCGGGTCCAGTCCATTGGCCACGCCCAGGGCAAGAGCTTCCGACGTGCCGATCATCAGGATGCCCAGCAGCATGTTGTTGCAGATCTTGGCCGTCTGGCCGGCCCCAACGTCGCCCGCATGAAAGATGTTCTGGCCCATCTTTTCCAACAAGGGCCGGGCACGCTCCAAGTCGTCAGCGCTGCCGCCGACCATGAAGGTCAGCGTACCGGCCACGGCGCCACCGGTGCCACCCGAAACGGGTGCGTCGATACAGGGGACCTTCAGCTTGGCGGCGGCTTGCGCCACCTTGCGCGAGCTGGCAGCCGAAATCGTGCTGCTGTCGATGACCAGGGTGCCTGCAGGCAGTCGTGCCAGGAGGCCTGACTGGCCATTGCCCAGATAAAGCGCTTCGACATGCTGACTCCCCGGCAACATGCTGATGACAGCCTCGGCACCGCGGACCGCGTCCTCCGCCGAACCGGCGATGCGCAGGCCCTCGGACTCCAGCCGCTTGCAAGCTTCCTCGGATAGGTCGAAACCGGCCACCTCGTGTCCTGCTTTGCTCAGGTTCTGGGCCATCGGCCCACCCATGTTGCCTAAACCGATGAATGCGATTTTCATTTGTGTGTCTCCTTTTGTTCGTCAGGTTCAAGCCAGTGCGGCCAGCGGATGCGGCTCGGCGAAACGGGGTTCGAAATGTTCGGCCAGCCATTCCGGGGTCACGTGTTCCAGCCGGTCAGGCGTCCAGCGCGGATTCCGGTCGCGGTCGATCAGCAGCGCGCGAATGCCTTCGGCAAAGTCCGGATGCGCGCAGCAGCCCAACGACGCACGGTATTCCAGGCGGAACACCTCGGCCAGCGACAGGTGCTGCACCCGCTTCCAGAGTTCAAACGCCAGCGCGGCGGAGGTCGGCGAGCCTTTCACGAAGTTCGCCGCAGCCGCCGTCAACCAGGCATCGTCGCTCTGCAGGCTGCGCAAGCGCTGGGCGATGTCGATGAGGTCATCGCCCGCCATCAGCTCGTTGATGCGGTCAAAGTGCAGCCGAACCTTTGACTCGGGGCCGGGCGCCGCATAACGGGCCAGCACGCGAGAAAGGCTGGCACGATTGTGATCGGCCTGGTCCTGCCAGGCCTCCGCGGCGATGGCATCGAGCACTTCGGACTGGCTGGTGGCGCCGACGTGCGCGTCGGCAAGGCCGCAGAACAGGGCATCGGCCGCATTCAGTGGCGCGCCGGTGAGCGCCAGGAACAAGCCCACACGGCCCGGCATGCGCCGCAGAAACCAGCTGCCGCCCACGTCCGGGTACAGGCCGACGCTGATTTCGGGCATGGCCAGCTTGCTGGTAGCCGTCACGACGCGGTGCGATGCCCCGGCCATGAGGCCAATGCCCCCACCCATCACGATGCCATGGCCCCAGCACAGGATCGGCTTGGCATAGGTGTGGATCAACTGGTCAAGCTGGTACTCTTGGGCAAAGAATCCGTGGGCATAGGGGTTGGGGCCCGCGCCGCAACTGCGCATGGACTCATACAGATCGCGCAGGTCGCCGCCGGCGCAGAACGCCTTCTCGCCCGCTGCACGCAACACCACACCAACGATGCCGGGGTCCAGCGCCCACTGACGCAAGGCCGGCGTCAGCAGCTGCACCATAGGCAGCGAAAGCGAATTGAGCGTGGCGGGCGAATTGAGGGTGGCCAGGCCAAACCGGTGGCCACTGGTCGTGGACAACTCATCGAAAATGACAACGTCAGACATCGGCACCTCAGGCGTTGCGCCACACGGGCGCACGTTTGGCCAAGAAGGCATTGACGCCCTCTCGCTGGTCTTCACTGTCGAACAGATCCACAAAAGCCTCGCGCTCGGCCACCAGGGTGACGGCGGGTGACTGGGTTCGTGCGCCATGGATCAGACGTTTGCAGGCCGCG
>JAKFXR010000060.1 GCA_021731285.1 Polaromonas sp.
TATTCCCGCGAACAAAGGGCCCGCCGCTGGTTTGACCTGGATGATCCAGCCATGCAGCATGTGTTGGCGAAAAACGGACCGCAACTGGTGCACTTTGCGGTGAGCACCCCCAGGGCCGAGGCCGGGGTGCGCGCGCTGGCGCGTGTGGGGCTGGACCGCGGCGAAGTGCTGGCCGCCTCGCGCATGACGCCGCACGGCCTGTTGAGCTGGAAGATCACCGTGCGCGAGGACGGCCAGCGGCTCTTCTTCGGTGCGCTGCCTACGCTGATCGAGTGGGGCGACATCCATCCCGAGAAAACCATGCCACCCTCCGGCATCACCCTCCAATCCCTGAGCGCCAGCCACCCGCGCGCCGACACCCTGCTTGCCGCCTACCAGGCCATCGGTTTGAGCGGCGTTGAGGTCACCAATGGCCCGCCCAACCTCCTGGCCACGCTGCAAACACCGCGTGGTCTGGTCACCCTTGAATCCAGAGGAATCTGAATGCTCAACATTGAAAAACGCGACCTGCTGCGCCTGCGTGGGGGCCTATGAGCGCCGTATTGAAGGAACTTCAGACCAGCGCGCTACCCGGTCTGGCCGACATCGAGGCTGCGGCCCGTGTGGTGTACCGCGAGTTTCAGGCAACGCCCCAATACCGCTGGGGCCTGTCCAGCCAGCGGCTGGGCACGGACTGCTGGATCAAGCATGAGAACCACACGCCCGTAGGCGCGTTCAAGATTCGCGGTGGCCTCACTTATTTCGACGCCCTCAAGCGAAGTCACGCGCTGCCTGCTGAAGTCATCAGCGCCACACGCGGAAACCACGGCCAGAGCATAGGCTGGGCAGCGCGCGCCAACGGCGTGGCCTGCACGATTGTTGTTCCGCGCGGCAACTCGCTCGAAAAGAACGCAGCCATGCGGGCGCTCGGCGTGACGCTGATCGAGCGTGGTGATGACTTTCAGGAAAGCCGGGAGTTTGCGATGCGCCTGGCCGCAGAGCGCGGCGCCCACATGGTGCCCAGTTTTCATGCCGATTTGCTGAGCGGTGTCAGCACCTGCTGGTGGGAGTTCATGCTGGCGGTGCCGCAGCTGGATGTTGTCTATGTGCCGATCGGCCAGGGTTCGGGCGCATGCTCGGCCATTGCGGCCAAACTGGCGTTGGGGCGCAAGCTTCGCATCGTCGGCGTGGTCAGCGCCCATGCCACCACCTATGCAGACTCGCTGGCCGCCGGACGTGTTGTGGAAGCCCCCGTCACGACTCAACTTGCAGACGGTATGGCATGCCGCATTGCCGATCCGTCGGCGCTGGACATCATGGCGCCGCACATCCACCACATCGTGAGGGTCAGCGACGACGAAGTGGCCCAGGCCATGCGCGACCTGTATGCAGACACCCACAATGTGGCCGAAGGCGCGGGCGCTGCCAGTTTTGCTGCGGCCATGCAGGAGCGTGCGCAGCTCAAGGGGCAGGTGGTAGGCACCACACTGTGCGGCGGCAACGTCGACAGCGCTGTGTTCTCCAAAGTGCTGGCGCCGGGCGGCGTCTGACGCCAACGATCACGCTGATTGAAGCCACTGCTGGAAGCGCTGAAGAACCATCATCTCCGCCTTCCATTCAGGGTAGCGCAGGTAATAGGCTTTCTCCGCCTTCCAGCCCATGGGTGACAGTTGCCTGACCTGACCGCTCGCCACCGCCCCGGCAGCCACATACTCCGGAAGAAGCGCCACGCCCAGCCCGGCAATCACGCCATTCAAGGCCATGGACAGCAAGTCATACTGAGGACCCGCATCCAGGCGCTGCCCTGGCAACAAGTCGAGCATCTCTGCTTGCGCCAGCCAGCTTGCCCAGGCATGGGGCACCGTCGTGTGGCGGATAAGCGGGTAGGACACCAACGCATTTTTCAGCGTTTGCGAAGCGCTTGCGCGCGGCAAGGTTTTCAATAGACGGGGAGCAATGTAGGGCCGAAGCGACAAGGGCAACACAAGCTCTGCGCGAAGGCCGGCGGTTGCGCCGCCGCAAAACTCGATGGCGGCGTCATGCGGTGCGCTGGAAAAATCCACCGGCCCGATGTGCGTTGACAGGTTCAGCGTGACTTCGGGATGCGCCGCCACAAATCCGCTGAGGCGCGGAATGAGCCAGTAGGTGGCAAAGCTTGACGCCACGCACAGGTTGAGTGCGCCGCCAGCACCCTTGTGGGTGACCACGTTTTGCGTGGCCCGCTCAAGCTGACGCAATGCCGTGGACACTTCTGCCAGATAAGCGCTGCCTACGCTGGTGAGCTTCAGGCCCGCGCGCTTGCGCACAAACAGCGACACGCCCAGGTGTGCTTCCAACCCCAGCACCTGGTGGCTCACGGCTCCCTGGGTGAGATGAATCTCCGCAGCGGCTTTTGTAAAACTTTCATGACGCGCACTGGCGTCGAAGCAGCGCAGCGCCATGAGGGATGGAAGTGTGGTCATTGCATTAATAAAACTATTGCAACAAATAGAACTATTCGTTTGTCCGGTCAGCGTTACTGGATTAAATTCGCTTCACCTTCAAACACACAAGGATCAGGCATGAGCACTATCAATAATACTGCAGCACTGCGCAGGCGCGATGTTCTTCGTGGTGCGACTGCAGCCATGGGTTGGGCCATGGTGGCCAGCCCGCTCTTCGCCCAAAGCTACTCCAGCAAGCCGATACGCCTGGTGGTGCCCTCCGCCGCTGGCGGCGCACCCGACGTCATTTGCCGGCTGCTCGGCAACGAGCTCAGCGTTGCGCTGGGTCAGCCCATCGTTATCGACAACAAGCCCGGTGCCGGCGGAGCGCTGGGCATGAGCGAGATTGCCCGCGCAGCCCCCGATGGCTACACGTTGGGCTATGGGAATGTGGTGACGCTTGCCATCAACAAGTCGCTCTACGCCAAGCTTCCTTACGACCCCGATTCGCTGACCAGCATTGCCCTGATGGGTACCGTGCAAAACGCCCTGGTGGTGCGCAACGAACTGCCTGTCAGAACAGTGCGTGAACTGATTGACTATGCCAAAACCCGTCCTGGCCGGTTGAATATGGGCTCTGCAGGCAATGGCACCACAGGTCATCTGGGCGGCGAGCTGTTCAAGTCGCTCACCGGCACCTTCATCACCCACGTGCCCTACCGCGGCAGCCCTACCGCCATCCAGGACCTGATTGGCGGCCAGATCGACATGATGTTTGACAACCTGTCGTCCATAGGCCCGCACATCAAGAACGGCCGGGTGCGCGCTCTGGGCGTCAGCGGCAAGCGCCGCTCGCCGCTCTTTCCCCAGTTGCCCACCATCGACGAAGCTGGCGTCAAGGGATATGAAACCACGGCGTGGGGCGGCATCGTCGGGCCCAAAGGCCTGCCATCAGAAATGGTCGAGCGGCTCAACGTCGAAATCAACCGCATCCTGTCCACGCCCGCTGTGCGGGAAAAATACGCCCAGATGGCCTTTGAGACCATGGCCTCTCCGCCCAACCTCTTGATGACCATGGCCAAACTGGAATCACCGCGCTGGGCAGAGGTGGTCAGGCGTTCTGGCGCCAAAGTGGAATGAGCGAAAGCCACTTTTCCCCGCAACATTTCGTGATCCGTGGGGCCGATGTCATTGACGGCACCGGCAGCGCGCGCTTCAGCGCCGACGTGGTGGTTGCCGATGACCTGATCTCGAAGATCACTCCCCCGGGCCAGGGCAAGGCACGCGATGTGGTGGACGCAACAGGCCTGGTGCTGTGCCCCGGCTTCATCGACACCCACACGCATGACGACCGCCTGCTGCTCCAGACCAGACAGCCGCACCCCAAGCTGACGCAAGGCGTCTGCACCGTGGTCACAGGCAATTGCGGCATCAGTCTGGCGCCACTGGTCACGACCACGCCACCGGCACCACTGGACCTGCTGGGCGCGGACGCTTTCGTCTACAAGACCTTTCGCGAGTACCTGGCGGCGCTCGACGATTCGCAGCCCTGCATCAACGTGGTACCGCTGATCGGCCACATCACACTGCGCGTGCGGCACGTCACAGACCTCCACCGCACAGCAACTGCTGCGGAAATCAGCGCCATGGCCAGCGAGCTCATCCAGGCGCTGGACGCCGGCGCGTTCGGCCTGTCCACCGGCGTGTACTACCCACCCGCCAAAGCGGCCAGCACCGACGAACTGCTGGGAGTGTGCGCCGCACTCAAGGGGCGCGGTGCCATGCTGGCCATGCACCTGCGTGACGAAGGCGACAACATTGACGCCGCATTGAAGGAAGCGCTCGACGTCGGCGCCGCCAGCGAGGCAAGCCTTGTGATCTCGCACCACAAGGTCGTGGGCCCACAGAACCACGGCCGCACCCGGCACACCCTGCAAACCATTGAGCAGGCTGCACTTGCGCAATCAGTGTGCCTGGACTGCTATCCGTATGAAGCGTCGTCCACCATGCTCAACGCCGAAAAGGCCAGTCACACGCAGGAGGTGCTGATCACCTGGTCGCAACCCCACCCGGAGTACAGCGGCAAAAGCCTCAAGAGCATTGCCCAGGTCTGGGGCCTCAGCCTGCTTGAGGCCGCCCAGCGCCTGATGCCCGGCGGCGCCATTTATTTTGCGATGGCGGCGCAAGATGTTGAACGGGTGCTGCAGCACCCGTTGACCATGATCGGCTCTGACGGTCTGCCTCATGACCGCCGGCCTCACCCGCGGTTGTGGGGGACATTTCCGCGCGTGCTGGGCCACTACAGCCGCGACAGAAAACTGCTGTCGCTGGAGACGGCCATCCACAAGATGACCGGCCTGCCTGCAAAGCGCTTTGGCCTGGCAGGCCGCGGCATTATTGCGACTGGCCACCACGCCGACCTGGTCCTGCTGGACCCGGCGCAAGTGCGCGACAACGCCAGTTACGAAGCGCCCGAGCGGCCTTGCACAGGCATCCACGCCGTGTATGTCAACGGTCAGCTGGCCATGTGGCGCGGCGAGCAACTGGCTTCGCACGCAGGCCGTCGCCTCATTCCCTCCAGAACCCCATGAACCTCGACTTTTACACCGACCCGGAAATTGCGATCCTTCTGAACTACGGCGACGTGCGCCGGACGCTGGACGAGGCGCTGGTTGACCTGGCAACAGGTCGTGCCAGTGTGTTCCCGCGCCAGCGCAGCAGTTGTGGCGACATCAAGCTCAGCGCCATGGGCGGCATCTGGCCCTCACGAGGCGTGGCCGGCATCAAGTCCTACCCCACGGTCAAGGGACAGTTCAGTTTTCTGATCTCGCTCTTTGACATTGACAACAACCGCCCACTGGCCATGCTGCAGGCCAACGAAATCACCCGGCTGCGTACCGCGGCCCTGGCCACGCTGGTGGCAAGCAAGGCCGCGAACCCGGGCGCCAAACAACTGGCACTGATTGGCGCGGGCCTCCAGGGCGGTGCTGCTGCCGAGGCGCTGGAGGAGTGCTTGCGCTTCAACGAGATCTGCGTGGTCGATCCGGCTATCCAGCCCTTTGCCCTGACGCAGCTCACCTCCCGCCTCAAAGCGCCCGTCAGGCATTGCACGGCCGAAGAGGCGGTAAGGGGCGCGGACATTGTTGTCACCGCCAGCCGGTCAAAAACGCCGGTATTCGACGGAGCATGGCTCAAGCCCGGCTGCCTCGTCGTTGCGATAGGCACCAGCCTGCCCGACGGACGTGAACTGGACGATGAAACCCTGCGCCGCGCAGGCCGCGTCATCGTGGAGTGGAAACCCCAGAGCATGGCAGAGGCCGGGGAAATTGTGCTGGGCCTGCAGCAGGGTGCATTAAACGTGGAGAAGATTGTGGACCTCGCGCAGATCTACCGGGGCGAGCAGCCCTGGCGCGCAAGCGGCAGCGAGATTGTTGTTTTCAAGTCGGTCGGCATCGGGCTGGTCGACGTGGCAACGGCTTGCCTGGCGGTGGAGAAGGCCGGTCACCATCCCCGGCCCCGCGCATGAAAGTTTGTGTTATCGGCGCCGGTGTGGTGGGTTGCGCCACGGCTTATGCGTTGTGCAGTGCGGGGCATGAAGTGGTGCTGGTAGACGCCAACGCAGCACCAGGCGAAGGCGCCAGTTTCGCCAACGGCGGGCAATTGAGTTACAGCTACGTCGAGCCCCTGGCCAGCCCCGCAACCCTGCGCGCCTTGCCGGCCATGCTGCTGGATAAAAACTCCCCCCTGCGCTGGCGCCCCACCGCAGATCCAGCGCAGTGGATGTGGGGCTTGCAATTCCTGACCGCCTGCAACAGCCGGCAGGCGGAACAAGGCACCCACCGGTTGCTGGCCATGGCAGAGCTCAGCCGGTCCACGCTGGAAGAGTGGATGGCCCGCGATTCGCTGGACTTCAGCTTCACGCGCAACGGAAAACTCGTGCTTTGCCCGGATGCGGCGACGCTCAGGCGACAGCGGCAGCAGATAGCTCTGCAGGCCTACACGGGCGTGACCCAGCAGTTGATGAACCGTGACCAATGCCTTGCAGTGGAACCGGCACTGGCAAATTACCACGGCTTTGCGGGTGGCGTGTGGACACCGGGCGAATGCGCAGCAGACCCTCACCTGTTTTGCCAGGCCCTGGTTGCCGCGGCCCAGAAGCGCGGGCTTCAGTGTTTTTTTGATGCGCCCGCGCAAGCCTTTGCATTTCGCAACAAGCAGGCCACATCGCTTGAGACCGCCAAAGGTCGCATTCAAGCCGATGCGTTTGTCCTGGCCACTGGCGCCAACGCACCGGCACTGGCGCGCCATTTGGGCGAGCGCCTGCCCATCTACCCGATCAAGGGTTACAGCGTGACGCTGCCGCTCAAACCGGGCGGAAACATCCCAACGGTCAACGTCACCGATCTCTCGCAGAAGATGGTGCTGGCACCCTTGGGTGGCAAGCTGCGGGTTGCGGCGATGGCGGAGTTCACCGGCCACGACCTGGGCATCGCGCCCGGAACGGTTGAGCGCATCACCCGTACCGTAGAAAAAATCTACCCCGGCGCTTGCGAGCTTGTGCATCCAAATGCCTGGGCGGGCTTGCGGCCGGCCACGCCCACGTCTGTTCCCATCATCAGGTCCTCCCGCATCAGCAATGTGACGCTCAATGTGGGACATGGAGCGCTGGGCTTCACACTGGCGGCTGGCAGCGCGAGCCTCGCTGCGGGGCTTGTCACCCGGGGCAAAGCTTCAGCACCCACCCGGTAGCCTGCATTCCAATCAAGTCGCATGAGAGACCGCAGGCTGGCCCCCAGTCACCCATGAGACGCAACGAAACGGTGGCACTCGGCACAATTTGCGCATGGGAACCCTCTACCTCGTGCGCCACGGACAAGCCTCTTTTGGCGCAGAAGACTACGACGTGCTCAGCGAGATGGGGCACCAGCAAAGTGTGCGCCTGGGCGAGTACTTCAAATACAAGGGCATCAGCTTCGACGCCGCGCTGACCGGCACCTTGAACCGGCAGCTGCAAACTTTTGCCGGCATCTGCAGGGGCATGGGCACCGACTTGCAAGCGATGCCCAGGGCAGGCTTGAATGAGTACGACAGCGAAGCGGTGATTGCCACCATTCATCCGCACAAACTGGAAAAGCCCGACTCTCCCGAGATGTACCGCAGCCACTTCCGCCTGCTGCGTGACGGCCTCAGGCAGTGGATGGACGGCGTGGTCAGCCCGCGCGGCATGCCCAGCTACAGTGACTTTGTGAGCGGCATCACCGATGTGCTGGACCACGTCCGCTGCAGCTACACCGGCAACGTGTTACTGGTCTCCAGCGGCGGGCCGATCTCCACCGCCGTGGGCCATGTGCTGGGCACCGCGCCTGAAACCACGATCGAGCTAAACCTGCGCATACGCAATTGCTCGGTCACCGAGTTTGCCTTCACACCCAAGCGCCACATGCTGGTGACCTACAACACGCTGCCCCACCTGGACGCACCCGAACATGCGGACTGGATCACCTACGCCTGAAGCTCAGCGCGGCTGGCCGCTCACGCGCCAGATGACATTGCCCACATCGTCAGCCACCAGCAGGCCGCCACGCTTGTCCATGGCCACGCCGACGGGCCGGCCGTAGGCCTTGCCCTCAGCGCTCAGGAAACCTGTGAGCACATCGACCGGCAGGCCCTGCGGCTTGCCGTCCTTGAAGGGCACAAACACCACCTTGTAACCGCTGTGCGGCTTGCGGTTCCAGGAGCCGTGCTCGCCGACGAACACGCCACTCGATAAATGGGCGGGCAACGCGTTGCCTTCAGAAAATGCCATGCCCAGCGGCGCCACGTGCGCGCCCAGCGCGTAGTCCGGCACCAGCGCACGTGCGACCAGGTCAGGGCGCGGCGGTTGCACGCGCGTATCAACTTTGGCGCCGTAGTAGCTGTAGGGCCAGCCGTAAAACGCACCGTCTTTCACCGAGGTCAGGTAGTCGGGCACCAGGTCGCTGCCGAGTTCGTCGCGCTCGTTGACCACCGTCCACAGCGCGCCGGTGCCTGGCGCCCAGCCCATGCCGTTGGGATTGCGCAGGCCGGTAGCAAACAGGCGTTTCTCGCCGGTCTGCCGGTTGATCTCCCAGATGGCGGCGCGGCCCTCTTCGGCCGGCATGCCGGCCTCACCGACATTGCTGTTGGAGCCCACGGTGGCGTAGAGCTTGCTGCCGTCCGGGCTGGCGATCAGCGATTTGGTCCAGTGGTGGTTGATGGGACCGCCGGGCAAGTCGGTCAGCGTGGTTGCCGGGGCCGTGATGCTGGTCTGCCCGGGCTGGTAGGGAAAGCGCACCACACCATCGGTATTGGCCACATAAAAATCATTGCCCACCAGGGCCATGCCAAAGGGCGAGTTCAGGCCTTGCAAGAACACAGTGCGGACTTCTGCCACCCCGTCGCCATCGGCATCGCGCAGCAAGGTGATGCGGTTGGCAGAAGGCACACCGGCCCCGGCGCGTTTCATCACCTTGCCCATGATCCAGCCCTTCAGGCTGAAGCCCGTGTCGGCCCTGGGTGGCTTGTTGCTCTCGGCCACCAGCACATCGCCGTTGGGCAACACATGCAACCAGCGCGGATGGTCCAGCCCGCCGGCCAGCGCCGTCACGCGCAGTCCTGCCATGGGCACAGGCAACAAGCCTGCAGGCCAGCCGGTGGCGGGTGCGATGTTGACTGTGGGAATCAGGGTCTTGCTGGGCTCGGGCAAGGTCGGGTTGCTGCCCATGTCGCTGGAGGCCGGCAACTTGGAGGTGTCACCGCAGGCTGAGAGTGTTGCCAGCGCCGTAAGGGCGACAAGCGTCATCAGCGGTCGAGATGGATTCAGCATGGTGGCCTCTTGTCAGAACGACCGGCGTGGTCGCGGTCCCCCCAGTGTGGTTCGCTGACATGAGGCCGCCTGTCATCCATACGCCCAAGGGCGTGTCAGCGGCGATGTATCAAACGCCGGTCGAGTACGCCACCAGTGCCACCCCTGCCGCCAGCAACAGGCACAGCGGCGAGTACACCCAGGTGTCCAGCGTGGCAAAGCGGCTGCCACGCACCCGCTTGAAGAATCCGACGTACCTGAACTCCCCCACCGCACGGGCGAGCAGCCCCAGCGCCAGCGCCCAGGACATCCACGCAAGCAGCCGCACCGGTATCCCGACCTGGACCAACCCTGCCGTGGCAGCCACCAGGACCGCAAACAGCAGCAACACCATGCCCACGGCGACGGTGGATGCAGGAGAAGGCACAAACAGCGGCTTGCCATCCACACTGGGCACCGCGCCACTGGCGCCCTGCGTTGGCAAAAGCGCCATGCGAAAGTGCCAGACGGCCAGCGCTGCAAAGATGGCGATCAGGAGCCACGGCAAAAAGTTTTTCATCGGTCAATCCAGTTGCGCGGGATCTTGGGCTTACAGCCTTGCGGACCGGGGGCCAAGCAGCACCGCCGTCGGCAGAAAGGTGAGCCAGGGCGTGACATAAAAGATGGAGAGGTACCAGTACCGGAAAAGAAAGTCCGCCCCGTGGCCCAGGTACCAGCCGCAATACAGCGCGTCCAGCGCTGCGAAAGGAAGGGTGAAGTAGACCGACAACCAGAAGGCGCGCTTGCGCCGGGTGTCATCGCGGCCTCCACGCAACACCACAATCGCAGCCAGCGAAATGACGACAGACAACAAAATGGATGCGATCGCCATGGTGATCACCGAGTACTGCTGGTAGTACGAGGGCCAACCTGCCAGCCAGAAAACGCCCCAACCGCCAATGGCCTGGAGCAGCAGGGTCAAGTGATGGCGTGGGCTCATGTCACATCTCAAGCGGCGTGGTCGGTAGAAGTGAACACCATGAAGCGCCCCTGCACCAGGCACAGGTTGTAGGACTCCCTCCAGATGCTGAGGACAGACAGGTCTTCGGCCAGCAGCTCCCAGGTCACGGAGGCAATGGCGCATTCTTGCCCAAGAGGGATGACGGCCATGTCCTTGTAGCGACACTGCTGGCACCCCTGGTCCTTGTACCCATCCACGATGGTCTGAAAGTAAGCTGCTGTTTCTGCGTTTGTGGTGAAGACCCGCGCTGAAGAAGCGCTGTGAAAGGCGAGGTAAGGGCTGAGGTAGCGCTCTGCGATGGTCTGACCATTGAACGTTGCGAAGGCTTGGACGAAGTCATCGAAGAAAACGCGTGCTTGGCTGTCAAGCTCTGCAGAATTCATGCGCCGGCTTTCCGCGCGAGCAGGTGCTCAAACATGCCGACCTCTTCAACGTTGTGCTTCAACCATGCGCGCGCGGCCTCGTTGGACAAAAAGTGTGGCCGTATGAACCGGTTAAAGAAAGGGCCCAGCACAGGGACAGACGCGCCGACCAGCATGCGGGAGTTGTACTGCGTGCCACCTGACACCGGGACAAAGCGGTGCTCCAGCCGAAAGACCTCCAAGCCGGCGACTCTGCGCACCAGCGACAAACCCTGTTCGTCGAGTTTTTCCACCCACTCGATGGAATCCACTTAATAGTCCGGGTTGGCGCCGAAAGCCTCGACGATACGGAAGTACGCGCCCTGGCCGGTGCCGCCGCCGGGCGCCCTCTTTGCCAGCTCCCAATGGATGTGGTCACGCGGATGCCACAGCAGGTAGCGCGGGTAGATGACACCGTCATGCGCCATGGAGCCGCCCAGGTTCTCAAACCAGTCCACCAGCATGGCCGGCGTCACGCCGCGCAGCACATCGTGGCGTATGGTGAGCTCCAGCTGGCCGTGGGCATTGACCAAAAAAGTGGTTACGGCACTGCCGAGCGGCTTCATGGGCCCCAGGCTTGGGCGCTCAGCGGGAAGCGGCAACCGGGCCATCGTTCATTTCCATACCTGCCACCACTTGCGTGTCGCTCCTGCAGCACCCGGGGCCGTTGCATAGATGTCAAACTGTTCGTAGTCAAGCGCCGGGTGTTCCTCGTCGTGCTTGAAGCCGGCGATCTGTCTGGCGATTTCCAGAGGCACTTCGAAGTAAAAATCCACCTCATCGGCGCCCGCGTCTTCCGCAGCCTGCTCCTCCGCGGCCCGGCTCAGGGCGTCCGCATAACCATCTGGCAAGGCGCCCCTGGCATCCAGGTGCCGCCTGCCCTGCTGCGCGTCATGCACCAGGCGCCAGAGTTTTTCGCCGTTTTTCCAGAACTCCGCGGATGAAAACATCACATGCTCTTCCACAGAGCAGGCAATCACCTCCGCCTGCAGCGAGAGCCGCTCCAGGCTGGCCGGAGACACGATGGCATGGTCACAGCGCGGAGCAAGCACAAGATGCCAGCCACCCGGCAGCGCATGCCCGGTCAGCGATTTGCGCATCCACTCGCCCACGCTTGCGGTCGGCGCCAGCCCAAGACGTTCAAGCCCGGCTTCGAGCGCAGGGCCTTTGAAGGCAAGCCATGACAGTGATTGACCCATGTGAGTCTCCGGGTTTGAGACCGCACTATAGCCCCGGCTGTGTGACGGTTTGCCCATGCTGTGACGCCTTGGTTCCCACAAAAGCCGGTTTGCTATCTATTCAGTAGCAATCAATGCTTGCCATTGAAGGGCCGGGGGCAGATCTGATGCATGAAAGGTGGCAAAAAGCCTGCCCGACCCCACGCGCCCACTTCATATGAGAAGAATCGGTCATTCGCCCTTTAAGCACGGAGAAAGTTTGCTATAAATAAAAGAGCAAACCTTCGCGCATGGTCACTTCACTGTGCCGTGGTGTTGCTCAAGGTGGTCGCGGGCAACTGGTCCATCTCTGTCAACAGTTGCGCAAAGTTGCGGCCTGCCGCGTTCAACAAGGCACGGCCCTTGTCGGCGGTCGCTGCGGCGGCATTGCCCACGGCACCGTGCGGGTTGTAGTCCTGCATTTGCCAGCCCAGCTTGGCGCTGCGACCGTTACCGAGGATGCTGAATTTCTGCGCCCGGTCCTGCGAGGTGGAGTGAAAGTTCTGCGCCAGGGACATGTCGACCTGTTCGGGCTTCAAGGCCAGCATCATCGATGTCTCCATGTCGCCTGCGTGGATGCCGAAGCGGTGCTCGTCCGCACTGAAACTGTCGGCGACGGACTCACCCTCTTCATTGACCAGCGGCAGGTTGAACCAGTTGACGGTGTAGACCAGCATGTCCAGCCGCGCACGCAGGTCTCTGGCCACCACGTCGAGAAGGCCAGCCTGGCCACCGTGTGAATTGAGCAGCACGATTTTTTTGACGCCGCTCTGCGCCACCGACTCTGCAATCTCTGTCCACAGGTGAATCACGGTCTCGGCTCTGAGTGTCAGCGTGCCGCCAAAACGGGCGTGCTCGGGGCTCAGGCCCACCGACTGGGTAGGCAAAAACAGCACCGGCAAGCTGGGCGGCAAATGCGGCAAGGTGGCGGCAACCACGCCTTCCACCAGGGTGGTGTCCACATTCAGCGGCAGGTGCGGCCCATGCTGCTCAATGGCGGCCACCGGCAACACGGCGATGCTGCGGGTCAGGTCCAGGCGGGCGAAGTCGGGGCTTTTCAGGTCAGCCCAAAAACGGGAAAGACGGGGTGGAGGCTGCGCAGGCTTCATGGGGGCATTTTGCCCCAGCCCCAAAAACCGGCTCCCGGCGCTACGTCTTCACACAATTTACTGCGCAGCTTGGGTCTTGGCCTACAAGCAGCCGTGATCGCAGCAAGCAAGATGCCAGTGCGCGCCGCGACCTGCATGGGAGCACTGAGGCGGCATGTTTTCAAAAACAGCCTAGGGACTATTGAAATGAAATACCTGATCACTCTTGCGATGGCGCTTGC
>JAKFXR010000123.1 GCA_021731285.1 Polaromonas sp.
CAGAACATGCCCGGGCGAATGTGGCCATGCTGCGGCACCACCACGTGGCAAATTCCCTGGCTGTCGTAAACATGGGGCAGGTCCTGCTCGCGTGCCCAGTCACGGGCGATGCGCACGATCTTGCGCGACTCCTCATCACGCTCAGGCACATAGTGATCCATCACCAGCACCACGCGCGATTTGTCCCAGATCTGCGCACCCAGTTCCTCCAGCATCGGCTTGAGCCGGCGCGGCCCGGACGAATCGTGAAACATGGCCAGATCAACCTTGCAGGTCACGATGTCGCCCGTGCTCACCGAGGAGCGACCCGCGGCGCGCGCGATCAGCTTTTGCGCAAGGCTTTGCCCGGCTGGTTTGACACTGGACTCTGGCGTACTCATTCCGGTCAACTTTTGATGTGGCTTCAAAGACCCAGGTATGCCCGGCGCAACTCATCGCTGCCGAGCAAGTCTGCGGGCAAGCCCGAGAAACGGACGCTGCCGTTCTCAAGCACATAGGCGCGGTCTGCAATTTCAAGCGACTGGCCCACGTTTTGCTCAACCAGCAAAACGGCCAGGCCTCCCTCATGGAGCTGGCGAATCAGGCCGAACATTTCGTCCACCAACAAGGGCGAGAGTCCGAGCGAGGGCTCATCCAGAATGAGCAAGCGGGGTTCAGCCATCAGGCCCCGGCCAATCGCCAGCATTTGTTGCTCACCGCCGCTCATGGTGCCGGCCAGTTGCGTCAAGCGCTCCTTGAGCCGGGGAAATATGGCAAAAACTTTTTCAAGGTTGTTGGCGCGCCGCTCACGCGCCCGCGTGAACGAGCCAAGCTCCAGGTTCTCCAGCACCGTCAGATTGGGAAACACCTTGCGACCCTCGGGCACCTGAATCAGGCCGGCTTTGACCACGTCCCGGTAATGGGCGCCGCTCAAATCCTTGCCGTCAAAGTGCACGGTCCCCGCCCATGCGGGGTAAATGCCGCACACCACGTTGTTCAAGGTGGTCTTTCCCGCGCCATTGCTGCCCAGCAAGGCCACGGTCTCGCCCGTGTGAACCGTCAAATCCACGCCCCGCAAAACCTCCACCGCGCCGTAGCCGCCACGCAGGCCCCGCAGCTCCAGCAGGGCACTCATGGCGCAGCTCCTGCCGATGCGGCGCGCAGGCGCGCTGCCGTGCCATGGCCCAGGTAGGCTTCGACCACCCGTTCATTGGAGGTCACCTGCGCAGGCGTTCCCTGCGCAATCAACTGACCCTGGGCCAGCACCCAGACATGTCCGGCCAGGTTCATGACGGCCTGCATCACGTGCTCAATCATCAACACGGTAACGCCGCCCTGTGCGATGGCCCGCACCACGGGAATCATCTCTGCAATTTCCTGCGGGTTCAGACCCGCAAGCACTTCGTCGAGCAACAGCAGGCGTGGCCGCGCCGCCAGGGCGCGCGCCAATTCCAGCCGCTTGCGGCCAGCCACCGTCAGGTCCGAGGCGGGCTTGTCCAGTTGCGCGGCCAAACCGACCTGGTGGGCAACCTGTTCAGCCTGAAGCAGCGCCGTGCGCCTGTCCTTGACGTTCAGGTGCGCACCCACCGCAATGTTTTCCCGCACTGTTTGCGTGGCAAAGGGCTGAACAATCTGGAAAGTGCGGGTCATGCCCAGCCGCGCGTTCAGGTGCGGAGCCCGCCCGGTGATGTCCTGGCCATCGAAGCGCACCTGACCACTGTCTGGTTTGAGAAAACCGGACATCAGTGCAAACAGCGTGGTTTTCCCCGCGCCGTTGGGACCAATCAACGCAGTCAGGCTGCCTGCGGGGACATCCAGGCTGACGTCCTGAACGGCCTTGAGCCCGCCAAAGGATTTGGACAGTCCACGGATGGCCAGCAGGGAATCAGCCACGCCGGTCTCCCGCCTTTTTCCAGAGTGCTTTTGCGGTGGTACCCAGGCCCGCAATGCCGCGCGGCACAAACATCACGATCAGCACGAGCACGACGCCATAGATCACCATGTTGATGCCCGGCAATTGCCCGAACAGGTTGCGGGTGAGGTCAGCCAGCACATGCAGCACCAGCGCACCCAGCACCGGCCCCCACAAGGTGCCCATGCCACCGACGATCGCGGCAACCAGTGCTTCGACGGATGTTGCCGGCCCGTAAGCGATGCCCGGATCGATGTACTGAAAGACCTGCACATAAAACGCACCGCCTGCGCCCATGAAACCGCCTGACAGCGCAATCGCACCGAGCTTCACACCAAAGGGATTGACACCAATGGCCCGCGCGGCGTCCTCGTTGTCACGCACAGCCTGCAGGTAGGCGCCAAAGCGGGAGTTCTTCAGCCACCAGCTGACCAGCAGGGCTGCAGTGACAAAGCCGAGCACCAGATGGACATAGCCCTTGCGTGAGCCAAACTGCATGTTGGCAAACGACTCCTGCAGGGGAAGCATCAGGCCGACACCCGCGCCGGTGAAGGGCACCGACAAAGCCAGGATGCGGAACACCTCGGCAAATGCCAGTGTCACCAAAGCGAAGTACGAGCCTTTCAAGCCATAGCGGAATGTCAGCGCGCCCACAAACACACCAACGGCCGCACTTCCCGTCACGGCCAGTGCAAGGGCCAGCCAGGCGTTGAGCCCACCGTGCAGTTGCGCTATCGCCTGCAGGTAAGCCCCTGTGCCGAAGAACAGCGCGTGGCCAAACGAAAACTGCCCGCCAAAGCCACCCAGGATGTTCCAGGCCTGGGCCAGCAGCGCCGCGTACAAGGCCATCATCACAAAGTTGAGGATGACACCGGAATCGGTGGCAAATGGAATGGACGCAACCAGCACCGTGAAGGCAAAAATGCCCGCCAGGTCTTTCATGCCGGTCGTCACGCTTTTGCCCCAAACAGGCCTTGCGGCCGGAACAACAGGACCGCAATGAAGATGACAAAAATGCCGATCTGCCCGAGCGACTCACCCAGGTACAAACCGCCCAGCGATTCCACCACGCCAATCAGCAGCCCCCCGATCAGTGCGCCGCCAAAACTGCCCATCCCGCCCAGAACCACCACGGTGAAAGCCACCAGCACAAAGCCGCTGCCCACCTGCGGGTTCACGTAATAAGCAGGCAGCAAAAAACAGGCGGCCGCGCCCAGGCAGGCCAGCCCAATGCCAAAGCTCATGGCGTACACATGGTCCACATCAATGCCCATCAATTTGGCGCCGTGTTTTTCTTTTGCCACGGCGCGGATCGCCCGGCCCAGATCGGTCTTGCCCACAATCCACAACAACAGGCCCGAGACCAGGAGCGCACCGGCAAACGCTACCAGCTTGGGCAGCGCAATCATGGCCGGTCCGATGGCGACCGTCGTCAGGGTATAGGCGGTTTCTATGGTGCGGGTGTCGGACTTGAACAGCAGCAACGCTGCGTTTTCCATGACGATGGACAGGCCCAGCGTCACCAGCAAAATGTTCTCATCCTTGCCGTGGCTGGCCCGGTTGATGATCAGCCGCTGCAGCGCATACCCCAGCACAAACATGCCTGGGACGACCAGCGGCAAGGCCAGGTAGGGATCGATGCCCAGACGTTCCTTGAGCAGGTAGACCGCGTACAGCGCCATCATCAACGCAGCCCCGTGGGCAAAGTTGATGATGTGCAGCACGCCATAAATCAGGGTCAGGCCCAGTGCGATCAGGGCGTACACCGCCCCGGTGGTCAAGCCATTGATGATGGACGGAAAAAGAATTCCGGAATCAAACATCCGTGGCTGCCTGTCGTACGGGCCTCAAGCGCTCAGGCCTTGAGCGGGAACACCGGGTCGATCTCCCGGAAATCACGCGGAACAATGACCTTGATGTCGTTTTTGTAGACCTGTGTCATCAGCGGTTGCGCGCCCATGTTCTGTCCGTTAACAAACTTGGTCGCACCATACGGCATGATGTGATCGGCAAAGGTACTGCTCTGGAGCGCATCAATGATGGCCGCGCGATCGGTCGATTTGGCGCGTTCAAGGGCATCGGCCAGCAGCCGCATCGCGGTGTAGGTCATGAATATTTCATAGCTGAAAAACAGCCCCTTGGCTTCGACACGTTTCTTCAGCTCGGCCGAGCGTTTGTCTCTGGGATTGAACCAGTGGTTGCAGTCGATGATGCCGTTGGCCGCATCGGGAAATTCCTTGACAAACTTGTAGCTGGAGGCGGCCCCACCCAGGACCGAATAAATCGCCTTGGGCGTTACCTTTTGCTGCTGCATGGTGCGAACCAGCAGGGCGTACTCGTTGTAGTAATTGGCCGGTATCACGATGTCCGGGTTGACCGCTTTCATCCGCAAAACGATGTTGTTGAAGTCACGCGTCGGGTTGGCGTGCTTGATCACTTCCCTGACTTCGTAGCCATAGCCGGGCAACTCGCGCGACAGCAGGTTGGCCGTTCCGGAACCGAAGAGCGACTCCTCATGAATGATCATCACCGTGCGCGCCGGCTTGCCCGCGGCCGTGTTGAGCACATGCAGGTTGGCCACTGCCGTCTCGGCGCATTTGCGGTAGCCCGGTCCGAAGCGGAAGGTGTTTTTCAGGCCGCGTTCAACGATCTGGTCCGCGACGCCCACGTCCACCACATGCGGCAGGTTGTATTTGGCCGCAGCCTGCGTGGTCGCCAGACAAATCGCGGACGCAAACGCCCCGACCACCGCAGACACCCCGGCCTCGTTCATTTTTTCAATCTCTGCCACGCCCGCCTGCGGCTGGGACTGCGCGTCGCCCAGCAGGGCTTCAAGTTTGGCGCCCCCCAGCGACTTGATGCCACCGGCCTTGTTGATGTCTTCAATGGCCATGAGGGCGCCTTCGCGGCATTGCTGGCCTGAATAGGCCAAGGCGCCGGTGACCGGATGCAACACACCGACCTTGATGGCCTTGGGCTGCGCGCCCCCGACCAGGGGAAAGGCCATCGCCGACGCGGCGGCAGCAGTGCGGGACATGAAGTGGCGACGTGTACTCATGGCATTTCCTTGGTAAATCGTGGTTGATGGTTAGTGAAACTGAGCGGACAACTCTTTGCTGACCCACACCTTGGCATCGATGCTGCCAACGCGCGACAACTGCATTTCGTACTCATACCTGTCCGGCCGGTACAAGCCATGCAGCCATTGAATCGGGCGGTCCTGGTCGTCATAGATAAGACGGCGAACCGCCAGCAATGCTGATCCAACAGCCACATCGAGGTGTTTGGCCACAAGCGCATCGGCCAGCCGGGCCGAAATGGTCTGGTGCGCCCTGCCCACCCTGACGCCCGACTCTTCCATCAGGACGAGGATGGGCTTTTTGGCAAGTTCCCGGCGGCCAAAGCTGCGGGCAATGTCGGCGGGGACGTAGGTGGTGATGTGGGAAAGCGGGCCGTCCCGGGTACTGCGCACGCGGATGGCTTTCTGCACGGGATCTCCCACCTTGAGCTGCAACGCACTGGCCACGTTGGCCGAGGCCGTGACCACTTCCACATCGAGAACGTTCACCGACGTCTTCAGCCCCATGCTGACCAGGTTTTCAAGCAGGCCCGTGAGTTTGGCGCGTTGCCCCACTTCACCAAAAGCTGCGGCATTGGAAGCGCCGACGTCCAGAGCACGCGTTCCGCGACCGGGTTCGCGCGAAATCAGGCCCTCGTGGGCCAGTTGCTCCAGCGCGCGCCGGACCGTCACACGCGCCACACCAAACTGCTGCATCAGCGCCAGCTCACCAGGAAGCCCTTGCGCAAACTTGCCTTCATGCAACTGCTCGCGCAGCACCAGGTAAATCTGGTGGTACTTGGTCATGGGCAATGCGGCCGTCATGAGCGCATCGTAAGAACAGTCCTAATGTTCTGTCAATAGGACATTTAAAGAAAGGCTGCAGCCCGCGGGTTTGCCCCCAATCGCCAGCCGGGCGGCCTTTCAGTTTTTCGCGTACTGCGAAAAGGTCTTGCGGAACTTGGCCACCTTGGGGCCGGCAACAGCCATGCAATAACCCTGGTTCGGGTTCTTCTCAAAGAAGTCCTGGTGGTAGTCCTCGGCTGCGGAGTAGTTGGACAGCGGCACCACCTCGGTCACCACCGGTTTGCCAAACAGCTTTTGCCTGTTCAGATCGGCAACCATGTCCTCGGCGACCTGCTGCTGCGCCGCCGTCGTGGTGTAGATACCGCTGCGGTACTGCGTTCCGCTGTCGTTGCCCTGGCGGTTCAGGGTCGTCGGGTCGTGAATCACGAAGAAGATCTCAAGGATCGCGAGCAGGCTGATCTGCGCCGGGTCGTACACCAGCTTGACGACTTCGTTGTGCCCGGTGGTGCCGGTGCACACCTGCTCATAGCTGGGCTTGCTGACATGCCCGTTGCTGTAGCCCGATTCCACGTCAAGAATGCCGCGTACCTGGACGAACACCGCTTCTGTGCACCAGAAGCAGCCGCCGCCCAGAGTGATGGTTTCCGTCTGCGTGCCCGTAGAGTCCTGTGTCATATGCCTTGCTTCCCGCTTGAGTTGGTCCTGTTCAGAGCCCTCCATCATCCTGCAAACCGGATAACCACGGGTTCACCTGTCTCATTGCAGCACCCCGCCCGCAAAGTTATCAGCAAAACGAGCCGTCCGCCCTTTATCGGCGGGTATAGTCAGCTATCTATTTAAGAGCATCGGAGCACCTTCACATGATTCTCGGGGACCTCAAGCCGATACTGGCGACGCTGGTACTGCCGCCAGCGGGTCCGTTGCTGCTCGTCCTGCTGGGTTTGCTGTTGGCGACGGGAAGAAAAAAAGCGGGAGGCCTGATCCTGAGCCTGGCGGCCGCGGTTCTGCTCTGGCTACTCTCCTGCCATGCAGTGGCTGTCTGGCTTGCCCACAACCTGTTGCCCCAGCATCCCCCGGCGCAGGTGGCCAGCCTGAAGTCCAGCGGTGTCCAGGCCATTGTCATTCTCGGCGGCGGCGTGCAGCCGATGGCACCCGAATACGGCGAGGCGCAACTTTCACCGCCCGCCGCGGCCCGCCTTCGCTACGGCCTCTGGCTGGCCCGGCAAACTGGCTTGCCCGTCGCCTTTGCGGGCGGCAAGGGCTGGGGCGCGTCTGATGCGCAGACCCAGTCCGAAGCCGAGGTCACACGCCGCACCGCCTTGCAGGATCATGGCGTGACCCTGCGCTGGACCGACGGCCAGTCCCGGGACACGTCGGAAAATGCCAGCCTGCTGCGGCCGATTCTGCAAAAGGACAGGATCCAGCGGATCGCCCTGGTGACCCACGCCTGGCACATGCCACGCTCGGTTGAGGCATTCGAGCGCGCCGGCTTCACTGTCAGCGCCGCGCCCATGGCCTATATTCAACCCAGCCGTCATGCGCTGCTTGAATGGTTGCCGTCGGCCGATGGCCTGGAGGGATCGCGGGCCGTCATCAAGGAATGGCTGGCCCTGCTGGTACAACGCTTTACCCGAAATTTACCTTGGTGAGGGGCGCCAGCCGGTCATCATCAACAGCTTCAGACTTGACGATCTACTGACGAGTTGCTACATTACTAACCAGTCAGTCAGTAACTTATGTCCCTCTCCAAATTCATCTGCGATCAATCAGCCACGCTGTCCGCCAAGCGCGAACGGCGCAAAGAGGCGCGACCGGGCGAATTGCTGGACGCGGCACTGGACCTTTTTGTCGAAAAAGGCTTTGCCGCCACCCGTGCCGAGGAAGTCGCCGCGCGGGCTGGCGTGTCCAAGGGCACTTTGTTTCTCTACTTTCAGAGCAAGGAAGAGCTGTTCAAGGCCGTGGTTCGGGAAAACATCTCGGGCCGCTTCAAGGAATGGAACGAGGAGTTCGAGACCTTTGAAGGCGACACCTCCGAAATGCTGGCCTACTGCATGACCACCTGGTGGGAGCGTGTGGGCGCAACCCGGGCCTCAGGCCTGACCAAACTGATGATGAGCGAGGCAGGCAACTTCCCGGATCTTGCCGCTTTCTACCAACAGGAGGTCATTCAGCCGGGGCACGAGCTGATACGCCGCATGATGCAGCGCGGCATTGACCGTGGCGAGTTCCGGCCCATGGACCTCGACTACGCCGTCTACAGCGTGATCGCGCCCATGATTTTCCTGATTCTCTCCAAGCACTCCACGGGCACCTGCGCCGACGCCAGCCTGCCGGGCAAGGCAGAAAAATTTCTCGCCACGCAGATCGACAACATTCTCCACGGCCTGTGTGTCAGTGGTGGCGCTCCTCCCCTCGGCAAAGGCAAGACCCAGCCATGAAAAAACAACTCAAATGGGGCATTGCTGTCCTGGCTTTGCTGGTTCTCGGCAGCGCGGTGGTAGCGGCCCTGCTGGCCCGCAGCAACGATCGCAAGGCTGCGAGCGCCGCCAGCGCACAGGCGCAGCCAGTGGTGGAGCTTGCACTCACCGATGTGGTCCAGGCGCAGTCGCGCGAACTCGGTCAGGGACTGGCCATTTCAGGCGCATTGAAGGCGGTCAATTCGGCCTTTGTCAAAGCCCGTGTCGCCGGGGAGTTGCAGGGCCTCACCGTGCGCGAAGGCGATTTCGTCAAGGCCGGCCAGGTGCTGGCGCGCATCGATGCCACCGAGTACCGCGCGCGTGTGCGGCAGGCGCAGGAGCAGGCCGATTCGGCCAAAGCGCAGATCGACATCGTGCAGCGGCAATACGACAACAACCAGGCGCTGGTCAACCAGGGCTTTATTTCAAAAACCGCTCTTGACACCTCGCTGGCCAACCTGAACGCAGGCAAGGCCAACCACAAGGCTGCGCTGGCAGCGGTAGAGATGGCGGGCAAGTCGCTGGACGACACCGTGCTTCGGGCACCGCTGTCCGGGCAGGTCTCGCAGCGGCTGGCGCAGACAGGCGAGCGCGTGGCCGTCGACACCCGGGTGCTTGAAATCGTTGACCTCAGCAAGCTGGAGCTGGAAGCCAGCTTCAGTGCCGCCGACGCATTGGGTCTGCGCCTCGGCCAGAGCGCAGCGCTGCAGATTGAGGGCAGTCCACAGACCGTCACGGCTACCGTGGTACGCATCAACCCCAGCGCCCAGGCGGGAAGCCGCAGCGTGCTGGCCTACCTGAGCATAGCCAACACAGCCACGCCCAACTCGCCCGCGCCTTCGGGACTGCGCCAGGGCTTGTTTGTGCAGGGCACTCTGAACACGGAGCGCATCTCTGCGCTGGCGGTTCCACTGAGCGCAGTGCGTACCGACAAGCCGGTGCCGTATGTCCAGGTGGTGCAGGACAAGCAGGTGGTGCACAAGCCGGTCGAAATGGGCGCGCGTGGTACGAGCACGGTGGGGGGCGCCACCGAGACAATGGTGGCCGTCAAGGGCATTGCCGAAAACGCCGTGGTCATTCAAGGCGCGGTGGGCAGTCTACGGGAGGGCACGGCGGTGAAGTTCACCGGTGGCCCGGTGGGCAATGGCCCCCCTGCTGCCCAAGCTGTCTCGCCCACCAAGCCGGCGCCTTGATACCGACATGTGGTTCACCCAAGTCAGCCTGAAAAACCCGGTGTTCGCCACCATGGTCATGCTGGCCATTGTGGTGCTGGGCCTGTTTTCCTACCAGCGCCTGCAAGTCGACCAGTTTCCGAACATTGATTTTCCGGTGGTGGTGGTCACCACCGAATACCCGGGCGCCTCGCCTGAAATTGTTGAGAGCGAAGTCACCAAAAAAGTTGAAGAAGGCGTCAATTCCATCGCCGGCATCAACGCCCTGACCTCGCGCAGTTACGAAGGCCAGTCGGTCGTCATCATCGAGTTCCAGTTGCACATCGACGGGCGCAAGGCGGCCGAAGACGTGCGCGAAAAAATTGCCTCGCTGCGGCCGCTGTTGCGTGACGAAGTCAAGGAGCCGCGGGTGCTGCGTTTTGACCCGGCCAGCCGTTCCATCTGGTCGGTCGCTGTCCTGCCCGATGCCAATCAGGAGAAAAGCGCCGGGCCTTCACCGGTCGAATTCACCAACTGGGCCGACCAGGTGCTGAAGAAACGCCTCGAAAACGTGCGCGGCGTGGGCTCGGTCAATCTGGTGGGCGGCAGCAAGCGGGAGATCAACATCTACCTGAATCCGCAGGCCATGCAGGCGCTGGGCATCACCGCCGACCAGGTGGTCAACGCCGTGCGCAGCGAAAACCAGGACCTCCCGGTCGGGGCCATCCGTTCGACGGCGCAGGAGCGCGTCGTCAAGATCGATGCACGCATGAAGCGCCCGGAAGATTTTGGCAAGATCATTGTGGCGCGCAGGGCATCTGGCGCGGGCGGCGGGACCGCAGTCACCGTTGATCAGGTGGCGACCATCCGGGACGGCTCGCAAGAGGTTGACAGCCTGGCCCTGTACAACGGCCAGCGCACCCTGTTGCTGACGGTGCAAAAAGCCCAGGGCGAAAATACCATTGCCGTGGTTGACGGGCTGAACAAGGCCGTGAAAGAACTCCAGGCCCAATTGCCTCCTGGAACAAAACTGGAGCCCATTGGCGACGGCTCCCGGCCCATCCGCGTCGCGGTTGAAAACGTCAGGCGCACGCTGATCGAAGGCGCCCTGCTCACGGTACTGATTGTTTTTCTGTTCCTCAATTCCTGGCGCTCCACGGTCATCACCGGGCTGACCCTGCCGATCTCCATCATCGGCACCTTTTTGTTCATGAACCTGTTTGGCTTCACCATCAACATGATCACGCTGATGGCCCTGAGCCTGTGCGTGGGCCTGCTGATTGACGACGCGATTGTGGTGCGCGAGAACATCGTGCGCCATGTGCAGATGGGCAAAACGCCTTACCAGGCCTCCATGGACGGAACGCAGGAGATTGGGCTGGCCGTGCTGGCAACGACGTTTTCCATTGTGGCGGTGTTTCTGCCCATTGGTTTCATGGGCGGCATCATCGGCAAATTTTTCCATGAGTTCGGCATCACCATTGTTGCGGCGGTGATGATCTCGATGTTCGTGAGTTTCACGCTGGACCCCATGCTTTCCAGCATCTGGCACGACCCCAGCATCGAAGCGCACGGCAAACACCATGCGCCCGTCACCTTCTACGACAAGACCATAGGCCGGGTGACCGGCTGGTTCGACCGCAGCACCGACTCCCTGGCAGAGGCCTACCAGCGCATCCTGCGCTGGTCGCTGGTGCACAAGCTGGCCACGGTCATTCTTGCGGTGGTCATTTTCATCGCCAGTATTTTCATGGTGCCCCTGCTCGGCACCGAGTTTGTTCCCAAGGCCGACTTCTCCGAGACCTCGCTCAACTTCTACACACCGGTGGGGTCGTCCCTCGAGGCCACCGAAGCCAAGGCCCGGCAGGTCGAAACCATCCTGCGCGAATTTCCGGAAGTGAAGTACACGCTGTCAACCCTCAACACCGGCAATGCGCAGGGCAAGATGTACGCCAGCATCTATGTGCGCCTGGTGGATCGCAAGGCCAGGAGCCGCAATGTGGACGATCTTTCCGGCGTATTGCGCGAACGCCTTAAACAGGTACCGGGCATCACGGTGACCCACGTCGGACTGGTCGATGCCGTGGGCGGCAACAAGCAGGTGGAGTTTTCCCTGCAGGGTCCCGACCTGAAAGAGCTCGAGCGCCTGACCCGGGTTGTGATGGCGAAAGTCAACGGCATCAACGGGCTGGTGGATCTGGACTCCAGCCTCAAACCCGACAAGCCAACCATTGAGATTGACGTCAAACGCGACGCCGCGTCCGACCTTGGATTGACGGTGTCGCAGATCGCAGCGTCGTTGCGCACCCTGGTGGCCGGGCAAACCGTGGGTAACTGGCGCGCTCCGGACGACCAGACCTACGACGTGAATGTGCGCCTGGCGCCCGACGCCCGCAACACGCCGCAGGATCTGGAGCGCCTGCCCTTTATCAGTACCGCCATAGGCAGCAATGCCGACGGCTCGGTGCGCACCATCGCCCTGAGCCAGGTCGCTTCAGTGAAGGAGTCCACCGGACCCAACCAGATCAATCGGCGCGACCTGACGCGGGAAGTGGCCATCAATGCCAATGTGTACCAGCGCTCTGCGGGCGAAGTTTCCGCAGACATCCGGGCAGCGCTGGAGAGCGTTCCTTTCCCGCCTGGCTATCGCTACCAGTTTGGTGGTTCGACCAAAAACATGGCCGAGTCGTTTGGTTACGCGATTTCAGCGCTGGTTCTGGCCGTCCTCTTCATCTACATGATCCTGGCCAGCCAGTTCAAGAGCTTCCTGCAGCCCATGGCTTTGATGACCTCACTGCCGCTGACCCTGATCGGCGTGGTACTGGCCCTGCTGCTGTTCCGCTCCACGCTGTCCATGTTTTCCATCATCGGCGTGGTGATGCTGATGGGCCTGGTCACCAAAAACGCCATCTTGCTGGTTGACTTTGCCATTCGCATGCGCGATGAGGGCATGGAGCGCGGCGAAGCCCTGCTGATGGCGGCGCGCGTCAGGCTGCGCCCCATCCTCATGACCACACTGGCGATGATTTTTGGCATGGTTCCGCTGGCCTTTGCGCTGACCGAGGGCTCCGAGCAGCGTGCGCCCATGGGCCAGGCGGTGATAGGCGGCGTGATCACCTCGTCGCTGCTGACGCTGGTGGTGGTACCGGTCACGTACTGCTATCTCGACGACCTGGCGCAATGGTTTAAACGCCGCTTTGCAGGCCGGGGGGCACTGCCTCCCGCGCAAGCCGCTCCGGTGGCCCCTCGCTAAAATCAGAGGTTTTTCCTTCTCCACTCCGCACCATTTCAACAGGCCCGCCATGAACTACGAACAAGCCCGCTTCAACATGATTGAACAGCAGATCCGCCCCTGGGAAGTACTCGACAGCCAGGTGCTTTCGCTGCTGGCCCTGGTCAAGCGCGAGGACTTTGTCCCGCCGGCCCTGAAATCGCTGGCTTTTGTGGATACCGAAATCGCCCTGTCGGCGATACCCGGCCAGTGCATGCTGTCACCCAAGGTCGAGGCCCGCATCCTGCAGGACCTGGCGGTGCAGAAGCACGAGAAAGTCCTGGAAATCGGCACCGGCTCGGGCTACATGGCCGCCTTGCTCGCCCACCGCGCGCAGGAAGTACTGACCATCGAAATTGACCCTGTCCTGGCTGACCTGGCCCGTGCCAACCTGAAGCGGGCCGGCGCCTACAACGCCGAGGTGCGCACCGGCGACGGCGCGGCTCGGCTGACCCAGGCAGTCT
>JAKFXR010000012.1 GCA_021731285.1 Polaromonas sp.
GAAGAACCCGCAGTTTCTTTCTTAGCATCAGGGCGTGAAAGTCCTGTCTTTCTTCACCCACGGCCCCGGGATCGTTTTCAACACCAAGCGGCCCGTGAACAACGTTGAAGACCTGGGCGGCCTCAAATGGCGCGTGGGCGGCGGCATGGTCAATGAAATTTCCAAAACGCTGGGCATGAATGTCACCCTCAAGCCGGCACCCGACTCCTACGAGCTGCTGGCCGGCGGCGTCATGGACGGTACCCTGTTTCCCGCAGAGTCCACCGAGTCATTCAAGATCGACAAACTGATCAAGCACGCCACCATGTTTCCGGGCGGCCTGTACAACACCAGCTTTGTCTTCATGATGAACCAGGGCAAGTACGACAAGCTGTCGGCTGACGAGAAAAAAGCGGTCGATGCCATTTCAGGTGAAGTGGCGGCACGCATTTATGGCCGCGGCTGGGACAAGGTGGACCTGCGGGCCACGGCCCTCATGCAGGCCAACAATGTGCAGATCGTCAAGGCCAGCCCGAAATTTGTGGCAGACGTCAAAACCCGGACGGCCAGCCTTGAGCAAAAATGGATCAAGGACGCCGAGACCAAAGGCCTGAAAGATGCGGCTAAAGTGCTGGCAGAATTCCGTGCGGAAATCGCCAGGCAGGAAAAGTAACAGCACCATTGCACAAGCAATCAGCGCGGCCTCATGCAAATGGGCGCCGCGCTTTTTCGTGGGTAGGAAGCATTGAAAAAAATCATTGAAGCAGGCTGTGGCCTGCTGGCCGCCGCGGCCCTGTTCGCCATCATGGTGCTGACCTTTTTGGATGTGACGGGGCGCAAGCTGCTGTCCAATTCGATTCCGGGCTCTCTGGAGCTGACAGAACTGCTGATGGTCGTGGTGATTTTTGCGGCCCTGCCACTGGTGTCGCTGCGTGGCGAACACATTGTTTTCGACTCCCTGGACCACTACCTGCCCGACGCTGTGCGCAAAGTCCAGCGCTCACTCATGCAAGCCCTGTGCGCCGTGGCTCTGCTGGCCTTGGGCTACCTGATGTGGCAGACCGGCGGTCAGTTTCTGGAGAGCGGCGAAACCACGGCACAACTCAAAATACTCAAAGCACCCTTCATCTATGGCATGGCGGCGCTGTGTGTGCTGGCCGGGCTGATTCACCTCGGTTTTGCGCTCCGGCCTGCTGCAGCAGCAGATGCGGGTGAAGGAGGCGCGCTGTGACAGAAGCACTGACCGGCTTTGCGGCCATTTTCATTCTGGCCCTGATGCGCCTGCCGCTGGCCTTTGCCATGGGTCTGGTCGGGATTGTCGGCATGGGCCTGACACGCGGCTGGCTGCCGGCCCTGACCAGCACGGCACAGGTGGTCCATGAGACGGGCTTTGCCTACACGCTGTCGGTGATACCGCTGTTCATCCTGATGGGCAACTTTGTCGCCAGGGCCGGCCTGGCGCATGAGCTTTTTCATGCGGCCTATGCCTTCATCGGCCACCTGCGCGGCGGTCTGGCGCATGCCACCATTGCCGCGTGTGCCGGCTTTGGCGCCATTTGCGGCTCATCCATCGCCACGGCAGCCACCATGAGCAAGGTAGCCTACCCTTCCATGAAAAAGCTGGGTTACAGCGACTCGCTGTCCACCGGCGTCATCGCAGCGGGCGGCACCCTGGGCATCATGATCCCGCCGTCCACCATCATGGTGATCTACGGCATCGTCACCGAAACCAACATCGGCAAGCTGTTTGCGGCCGGGGTGATTCCCGGCATCCTCATTGCCCTGCTGCTGATGGTGGCGGTGCTCTTCATGACCTGGCGCGACCCGGAGCACGCACCCGCCGGCGACAAATCGACCTGGCCCGAGCGCTGGGCGGCTTTGCGCGGCATCTGGGGCGTGCTGCTGCTGGTGATCCTGGTGCTGGGCGGCATTTACGGCGGTGTGTTCACCGCCACCGAAGGCGCCGGCATAGGCGCGGCCGGTGCTTTCCTGTTTGCGCTGGCGCGCCGGCGCTTGACGGTCAAGGCCACGCTGGAGGTGCTGGTGGAGTCGGCCCGCACCACGGCCATGCTGTTCACGCTCTTGATTGCCGCCACAATTTTTGCCAACTTCGTCAACTTCACGGCCATGCCCAACGACCTGAAGGAATGGATCACCCACCTGGGCCTGTCACCGCTGATGGTGGTGGCCGCCATGATGGCGATCTACGTGGTGCTGGGCACCGTGATGGAAGAGCTGACCATGGTGTTGCTGACCATTCCGCTGTTTTTCCCGATTGTGGTGGCGCTGGGCTTTGACCCGATCTGGTTTGGGGTGCTGATCGTGATGGTGATCCAGATCGGACTGATTTCCCCGCCGGTGGGCATGAACCTGTTTGTCCTGAACACCCTGCTGCCCAAGGTGGGCCTGGGCAACATCTTCCGCGGCACCTGGCCTTTTGTCTTCATGCAGATCGTGGCACTCGGGATACTGCTGGCCTTCCCGGCGCTGAGCCTGTGGCTGCCTTCTTTTATGAAGTAGCTCGAATCACCATGCCGGGGGCGCGAATCGCAATGCCTTTCTCGCTCAAGGTGCGCAGGATGGCCAGATTGATCCGGGACCGCAAGGCCAGCGCTCCGACCTCGGGATTGGTGATCATGTAAGTCAGGGTGAATTCAAGGCCCTCATGTCCAAACGCAGACAGCGCCGCAAAAGCGGCGGGCTCGCGCAGCACCCGGTCCTGGCTGTTGGCCGCGTCCACCAGCAGGCGCATCACCAGATCGGCATCGGTGCCATAGTCCACCGACACCACCGTGGTTTGCGCCGTGTGCGGATCGGCGCGCGACAGGTTCTCCACCCGGTTGATGACCAGCATTTCATTGGGCACGATGGACTCGCGGCCATTGAGGGCGCGGATGACGCTGTAACGCGCATTGATGTCGCTGATGCGGCCCTCGTAGTTGTCCACCCGGATGTTGTCGCCAATACGCAGCTGGCGCTCCGCCAGAATGACAAAGCCGCTGACATAGTTGGAGGCCAGCTTTTGCAGGCCAAAGCCCACGCCCACGCCAATCGCGCCGCCCAGCACGGACAGCGCGGTGAGGTCGATGCCCACTGCCGACAGGGCCACCAGCAGGCCGATGAAGATCAGCACCACGCGGGTGGCGTTGCTCAATGCCTTGCGAAGCGAGAGCTGGGCGCCTGTCGCGGACTTGAGCAGCCGCATCTCGATCGCGGCTGAAATCCACAGGGTGATGATCAGCACGACGCAGGCGGTCACCCCCCCTTCGATCAGGGTGCGCACCGACAGTGTCGAGTCGCCGACCTTCCAGCGGATGTCGTCAAGCTCTTCCAGCACCAGCGGCAACAAACCGCTGACCCAGAGCACCATCGCCAGCCAGGCGACCCAGGAGATGCTGCGCTCCAGCATGCGCACAAAAGGTGCGTTGACAAACACCACCTGAAGCACCTTGACGCCCAGACGTATCACGGCCAGTGCGACCAGCACCGGGATGGCAATCTTGAAGACCGCCACCGGCAGAAAACGCGCCAGCAGCATGAAAGACAGGTAGGCCAGGCACAGCAGCAGCAGCGGAAACATCACGCCGTCGATGATCTTGCGGCCAAACCAGATGGATCGCTCGTCGGCCAGCCCGGTGGCGCGCCGCACCAGCCAGACCAGAGCCCATGCCGCCCCTGCACACAGCAGCAGTGCCGAGAGCTCGGCCAGCGCGGTGGGTTGCGTGACCGTCGCCAGCCAGGCATCCAGATCGTCAATGCGGGCGCTGGGTTTGCCTAGAGCCATGAATGTTTCCTTGCGCCCGGGAAGGACTGCACTCCCTTCATAAATCGGCCAGCACGCGGATATGCGCTTCCACGCTGCGGGCCAGGGCGCTGAGGTTGTAGCCGCCTTCGAGCGAAGACACAATGCGGCCCTTGGCATGGCGCCTGGCCAGGTCCTTCAGGCGCTGGGTGATCCAGGCATAGTCCTGCTCGTCCAGCCCGAGCTGTCCCAGGTCATCGTCGCGGTGGGCGTCGAAACCGGCGCTGATGAAAATCATCTCCGGCTTGAACGCTTCCAGGCGCGGCATCCACATCGCCTCGATCAGCTCACGCACCGCAGCGCCCTTGGTATAGGCGGGCACCGGGATGTTGACCATGTTGTCGCCGCCGCGGGAGCCGCCCTGCGGATAAAACGGATGTTGATAAAAGCTCGCCATCAAGATACGGTCATCGCCGCGAATGATGTCTTCCGTGCCGTTGCCGTGGTGCACGTCGAAGTCCACAATCGCGACCCGCTGCAGACCGTGCCGTTCAAGCGCATATTTGGCCGCAATGGCCACGTTGTTGAAAACGCAAAACCCCATGGCCCGGTCATGGCAGGCGTGGTGGCCGGGGGGCCGCACGGCGCAGAAAGCGTTCTCCACCTCGCCGGCGATCACCGCATCGGTCGCAGCCAGTGCTGCGCCGGCGCCGCGCAGCACCGCGTTCCAGGTATGCGCATTGAGCGCCGTGTCGGGGTCCAGCTGCGCATACCTGGGGCCGCCCGCCTCAATGTCGTCGGCCAGCTGGTCGCCCAGACCGCGTATGGCCGCAATCATCATGCGGTCATGGCCCAGCTCCAGATCGGTCAGTGACGCCAGCGGCGCTTCACGCCGGTCCAGCGCGTCGCCCACACCCGTGATCAACAGCCTGTCTTCGATGGCAGCCAGCCGCTCGGGACACTCGGGATGACCCGGTCCCATTTCGTGTTTATGACAATCGGGGTGGGTGAAATAGGCGGTGGCACTCATAACGGAAATTTTGCGGTAAGGTGGATGGCATGAACGCGAAACAAAAAATTCAGGCGCTATTAAATCAGCTTAACACGGTCATTGTGGGCAAGCCCGCGCAGGTGCAGGACTGTGTGGCCTGCCTCCTGGCCGGGGGGCATTTGCTGATCGAGGACGTGCCCGGCGTCGGCAAAACAACATTGGCGCACGCGCTGTCCCGCTCCTTTGGCCTGCAGTTTTCACGGGTGCAGTTCACCGCTGACCTGATGCCCAGCGATCTGTCAGGCGTCTCGATCTACGAGCGGCAAAAGGAGTCTTTTGTGTTTCACCCCGGGCCCGTGTTTGCCCAGGTGCTGCTGGCCGACGAAATCAACCGGGCCAGCCCCAGAACGCAAAGCGCGCTGCTCGAAGCCATGGAGGAAAAGCAGGTCACGGTCGAGGGCGAAACGCGGCCGCTGCCTGTGCCCTTTTTTGTGATTGCCACCCAGAACCCGCACGACCAGCTGGGCACCTACGCCCTGCCCGAATCGCAGCTGGACCGCTTTCACATGCGTATATCGCTGGGTTACCCCGACCGCGCAGCCGAGCGCGAGTTGCTGGCCAGCAAAGACCGCCGCGAGATGGTGGACAAGCTGCCAGCGCTCCTGATGCCGCATGACCTGCTGGAGCTGCAAAACGAGGTGCTGCAGATCCATGCGGCGGAGCCCCTGCTCAACTATTTGCAGGATCTGATTGCCGCCACCCGGTCGGGGCGCTGGTTTCTGCAGGGCCTGAGCCCGCGCGCCGGCATCGCCGTGATACGCGCCGCCCGCGCGCAGGCTTTCCTGAGCGGGCGCGACTACGTGGCCCCGGACGACATCGTGGCCGTGCTGCCGCAAACCATTGCCCACCGCCTGATCCCTGTGAGTGACGCCGGACGCGGCCCGGTCGAACAGGTGCGCGCCATGCTTGAAGCGGTACCTTTACCGTAAACCTTTCCTGCAGATGACTGCCCATGAACGCCGTCCTTCCCAACCCACTCGCTTTTGTGCGGGGCCGCTTCCAGCAGTGGTGGCAAAGCCGGCTGCCGCTGACTGACAGCGTCCTGCTGACCCAGCGCAACGTCTACATCCTGCCCACCCGGCCGGGCTTCATGCTGGCGCTGACCCTGACGGTGCTGCTGGTCGCCTCCATCAACTACCAGCTCAACCTCGGCTACCTGCTGACCTTTTTGCTGGCCGGCAGCGCCGTCGTCGGCATGCATGTCTGTCACGGCACGCTGCGCGGACTTGCAATGAATTTGATAGCGCCACCTGCCCATTTTGTGGGGGCTACCGCGCTGTTTGACGTCAAACTCACGAACACACGCCAGACCGTCCGCCACGGCATCGGTCTCAGCGTCCTGGCAGCCCCGGGTGCGCCGGGCGCGCTTCACTGGGCCTGGACCGATGTGCCGGCGCAAAACAGCACCACGGTGCAGATCGCCTTTACACCCGAGCGCCGGGGCCTGCACCATCTGCCTGTGCTGACGGCAGAGACGCGCTTTCCCCTCGGCACCTTTCGCGTCTGGACCATCTGGCGCCCCGCCGCGCAAATGCTGGTCTACCCCGCACCGGAAGTGCAGCCCCCGCCCCTGCCGCCGGGCGAGCCCCGCTCAGGCCGGACAGCGGCCGCAGCCCGCGTGCAGAGCAGCGGCGAGTTCGACGGCATACGCGGCTACCGCCGCGGCGACCCCCTCAAGCTCGTGCTGTGGAAAAAAGCCGCCAAGGCCGACGAGCAGGGCAATGGCCTGGTGGTGCGCGACGCCCAGCAAGCCCAGCACTACGAACTGCAACTCGATTTCGCACAAGCCGGCGGCATGGGGACAGAAGCCCGTCTGTCGCGCCTGTGCGCCTGGGTGCTGATGGCGCACCGGCAGGGGCTCAGTTATGGTTTGCGGCTGCCGGGTTTGCAGATCAAGCCTGGCAGTGGCGAGGCGCACAAGAGGCAATGTCTGGAGGCGTTGGCTTTATGTTGAGTTTGGTAGACCCCTGTGCAAGCTTGCGCGCCCATGGGACTTCCTGCAAGCCGGGTCTCGCCCCGGCGGGCGAGGTACTTTTCTTTGCGTCGCCAAAGAAAAGTACCCAAAAGAAAGGCGACCCTGCTGTCTGCGTCCCTTCGCTTCGCTACGGGCAACCTGCGGTGCTCGGTCCAGCCCGGGTCGGGTTCGAACTCGCTGCGCTCAGACAATCGCCCGCCCTGATCCGTCTGGCCCTGCGCTCCTCGGCGCAGCCAGAAAGGGTAGAGAACGAGGACAAAGACAAAAGCCAGACCCGACAAGGACACGCCATGGCGTGTCCTTGTCTCCCCGAATCCGTATTTGTCTCCCAGCCCGTCGGGCCGGGCCGAGGAGCGCAGCCGAAAACGGATCAGGGCTCGCGATTGTCTGAGCCGAAGGCGAGTTCGAGCGAGACCCCGCTTTTGGCGAGCACCGCAGGTTGCCCCGTAGCAAAGCGAAGGGGACCCGGACCATCGGGTCGCCTTTCTTTTGGGTACTTTTCTTTGGCGACGCAAAGAAAAGTACCTCGCCCGCCGGGGCGAGACCCGGCTTGTTGGCAAAACACCAGAGCAAGAGGCACAGAAGGTTTCGACAGGCTCAGCCCGAGTGGGCGAAAGAGTCCGCGAACATGGATCCCGGATCAAGTCCGGGATGACAAAGCCAAGGCCGGCGGGGCAACCAAATGCTGACCCGCCTCCAATCCCTCCCTCGCGACAGCCGCGACACCCTCTTCCTGCTGGCGGTCATCGCCTGGGTGCTGCTGCCGCAAGTCGCCAACCTGCCCTGGTGGTGCAGCGCCCTGGCCGCCGGCATGCTGCTGTGGCGCGGCCGCCTGGCATTAAATGCCGGTCCCCTGCCGGGCCGGTGGTGGTTGCTGGGGCTGCTGGCCGTAGCAATAGGCGCCACGCTGCTGACCCACCGCACCCTGCTGGGGCGCGACGCCGGTGTGACCATGATCGTGATGTTGCTGGCGCTCAAAACCCTGGAGCTGCGTGCCCGGCGCGATGCCTTCGTGATCTTCTTTCTGGGCTTCTTCACGATGCTCACCAACTTCTTTTATTCGCAGTCGCTGCTCACGGCCATCAGCATGCTGCTCGGACTGCTGGGTTTGCTCACCGCTCTGGTCAATGCCCACATGCCGGTGGGCAAGCCGCCGCTGCGGCAAGCCGCCAAAACGGCCGGCTGGATGGCGCTGCTGGGCGCGCCCATGATGGTGGTGCTGTTTTTGCTGTTTCCCCGTCTGGCGCCGCTGTGGGGCATTCCTTCCGATGCCATGACGGGGCGCAGCGGCCTGAGCGCCACCATGCAGGTCGGCACCATCGCCAGCCTGGCACTCGACGGCAGCATTGCGATGCGTATCCGGTTTCAGGGCGCGCCCCCCCCCCAGCGCGAGTTGTACTTTCGCGGCCCGGTGCTGTCGGGCTTTGACGGACGCGAATGGCGGCCCGCAGGCGCCGGCTATTCGACGCGCTTTCGCCTGCCCGCCGAGCTCAGCGTGCAAGGCCCGCCCATCCGTTATGAGGTGACGCTGGAGCCCACCAGCCGGCCCTGGCTGTTTGTGCTGGAGGCTGCGTCCGCCAGCCCGGTGCTGCCCAGGTACCAGACCCGCATGAACGCCGAGCTGCAGTGGCTGACGGACAGGCCCATCGCCGACGTTGTTCGTTACCAGGCCGAAAGCTACCCCGGCTTTCGCCACGGCCCGCTGCTGCGGGTGCCCGGCCTGCAGGAGTTCGTCGAGTTGCCTTCAGGTTTCAACCCACGCACCCTGGCGCTGGCCGCAGAGATGCGCGCGGACCCGCGTTACGCCCCCGGGGGCACCCCGGCACTGGTAGAGGCCGCGCTGGAGCGGCTGCGCACCGGCGGCTACACCTACACGCTTGAGCCGGGCGTGTATGGCGCCAACACGGCCGACGAGTTCTGGTTCGACCGCAAGCAGGGCTTTTGCGAACACATCGCCTCGGCCTTTGTGGTGCTCATGCGTGCCATGAATGTGCCGGCCCGCATCGTCACCGGTTATCAGGGCGGCGAAGTCAATTCGGTTGATGGTTTGTGGACAGTGCGGCAAAGCGATGCCCATGCCTGGACCGAGGTCTGGCTGGCCGGCCAGGGCTGGCAGCGGGTGGATCCGACCACCGCGGTAGCCCCCGGTCGTACCGGCGCATTCCAGCCTCTGATAGCGCCCGCGGGCGTGGTCGGCCAGGCGCTGCGCACCTTCAACCCCAGGCTCGCGGTGCAACTGCGTGCGACCTGGGAAGCCATCAACAACCGCTGGAACCAGTGGGTGCTCAACTACACCGAGGGCAAGCAGCTGGACCTCCTCAAGAACATCGGTTTTGACTCGCCCAGCTGGGAAGACCTCAGCTACGTGCTGCTGGGCATCATCGTGCTGGTCAGCCTGGCAGGCGCAAGCTGGGCCTGGTGGGAGCGTGTGCAGCATGACCCCTGGCTGCGGCTGCTGGCCGGTGCGCGCAAGCGCCTGGCCCGGGCGGGTATTGCGAGCAATGCGGCGACACCGCCCCGGCAGTTGGCGCTGCAGGTGCTGCGCAAACGCGGCAAGCAGGGCCAGGCCTTGCATGACTGGCTGATGCAGCTGGAAACGCAGCGCTATTCACCTGCTTCCGGTAACCTTGCTCAACTGAAAAAGCAGTACCACCAGTTAGGGCCTATTCACCCTATTTCTGCAAATGCGAACGAGGTGAAAACAGTGCCAATCAAGGCGCAGGACGACGGTCAGACTTCGGTCTGACCTAGGAGTGCAACGCCGAGTGGCGCTGTTTTCACCCGTTCCCTCCGGGTTGCGACCAAAAAGGCCATGCGCAGCGTTGCAAAGCCTTGCCGGGCGTCAGCCCGGCTGCATTTTGCGCCTCACGCATGGCCTTTTTAACTCGCAACGCATCTTGCAGAAATAGGGTGAATAGGCCCTAAACTGGCCAGGCTGACTTTTCAGCGCTCCCCCCGCCAGGACAGTTTTGCGCATGAATGCCTTCCCGTTTTCCAGTCAGACCCTGCCCCGCCTCGGATTTGCTCTTCTTTTAATAGCAGTGTTTGCTTGTCAGTCGTGGGCAAATACCCCAAAAGACGCTAAAGCACGCAAGGCGTCCAGCCGGGCAGCCACAGCGGCGGGACCAGCCTACGCCAGCCGCCCCGAGGTCATGCGCTTTGCCGATGACCTGGCCAGTCGCCGCGGCCTCGATGCCACCTGGGTGCGAGAAGTCATCGGGCAAGCGCGGCATATGCCCAGCGTCGTGCGCCTGATGCAACCGCCCGCCAAAACCTTTGTCAAAAACTGGCGTGTCTACCGCAGCCGCTTCATTGACCCGGTGCGCATCGAAGCCGGCGTGAGGTTCTGGCAGGACAACCAGGCCTGGTTGACGCGTGCGGAGCAGGAGTTCGGCGTGCCGGCCGACATCATCGTCGGCATCATCGGGGTGGAGACCATCTACGGACGCGACACCGGCAGCTTTCGGGTGCTGGACGCGTTGACCACACTGGCCTTTGACTTTCCGCAGAACCATCCGCGCGCGCTTGAGCGCAGCGAGTTCTTCAAGGCCGAGGTGGAGCAATTTCTCAGCATGCAAAGCCGCTTGGGCACAGATCCGACGCTGCCCCGCGGCAGTTATGCCGGGGCCATGGGCATGCCGCAGTTCATGCCTTCGAGCTGGAACAAGTTTGCGGTGGACTTTGACGGTGACGGCAGGATCGACCTGTGGAACAGCCCCGGCGACGTGATCGGCTCCGTCGCCAACTACTTCAAGGCCTTTGGCTGGCAGCCCGGCATGCCCACCCACTACCCGGTCTCGTTTGACGCCGCCTCGCTGGACATGGACGCGTTGATGGCGCCCGACATCCTGCCGACTTTCAGCGTGGCCAGTTTCACCGCGAAAGGCGCTGTGCTGTCCGGACCGGCCCTGCAGCACACCGGGCCGCTGGCTCTGGTCGAGCTGCTCAATGGCGATCCAAAAAACGGTGGCAGTGCGCCCATCTACGTGGCCGGTACCGAAAACTTCTACGTCATCACCCGCTACAACTGGAGCAGCTACTACGCCATGTCGGTGATAGACCTCGGCCAGGAAGTCGCGGCGCGGGTCAGACCCTGAGTCCGGTCGCGGGGTATTTGCCCTGCGCACACTTTGTCACGGATTAGGGGCAGAATGCTTCGTACCCACCGGAGACACGACATGAAATTCAAACGAATTGTTTTGACCGGCCTCAGCGTCCTGACAGCGTCGGCCTTCCTGGCCTCATGCGCCTCCCTGGAGCCCGGCACGGCGCAAGACCCCGCCGCGGTTATCAGCAGATCCGATGCTGTCATGGGAACAGCGGCCGTCAAAAGCATACGTTTTGCCGGCGCGGGCACCGGCTCCACCTATGGCCAGGCCTTCCAGCCCGGCGTGTCGTGGCCGCGTTTGAACTACTCCAGCTTTGTGCGTCTGGCTGACTACGACAACGCCGCCATGCGTGAGGAATTTGCGCGCAGCCGCGCCGAACCCACCGGCGGCGGCGCCGTCCCGCTGATGGGCGAAGGCGAGCAGCGTGCGGTGGGCCTGGTGCGCGGCGACCAGAGCTGGAACATGGTCGGCCCGGCGCCGCAGGCAGCGCGGGTGGCGCTCGACACCCGCATCCACGATTTGTGGACCACGCCGCACGGCGTGCTCAAGGCGGCCGCAAAAAACAAGGCCAGCGCGCGAGGTATCAGCGAAGGCGGCAAAAATTATTCGGTGCTGTCGTTCACCGAACCCGGGCGATTTACCGCCAAAGCCTATGTCAATGAGCAGGGCCTGGTCGAACGTGTCGAGTCGCGCCTGCCCCACCCCGTCGTCGGCGACAGCAGCGTGGTCACTTCGTACAGCGACTACCGCGACCACGCCGGTGTGAAGTTCCCGGCGCGCATCCGCCAAAGCCAGGAAGGCGTTGAGGTGTTAAACCTTGAGGTCAAGGAAGTCACGGTCAACGCCCCAAGCGACATTGCCGTGCCGGAGCTGGTGCGAGCCTTTGCAGAACGCGCCACCAGCGAACGCGCAGCCGATGGTGTCTGGCACATTGCCGGCGGCTCGCACAACAGCGTGGCCATCGAAATGCGCGACCACATCATCATGGTGGAGAGCCCGCTGTACGACGGCCGGGCTGCTGCTGCGATTGCCGAAATCAAACGTGTGATCCCGGGCAAGCCCATTCGCTACGCCATCAATTCGCACCACCACTTCGACCACTCCGGCGGCTTGCGCACGGCGGTGGCTGAAGGCGCTACCCTGGTCAGCAGTGCGCAGGCGGTGCCCTTCTTCCAGCGCGCCATGGCCAATCCCAACAGCATCCGCCCCGACATGCTGCGCCAGTCCGGCAAGTCGGCCACGGTGGAAGGCGTGAGCGGCAAACGCGTGATGAGCGACGGCAGCCGCACGGTCGAGCTGCACCTGATCACCGACAGCGTGCACGCCGATGGTTTTGTCATGGTTTACCTGCCCGCAGAGCGGCTGCTGATCGAGGCCGACGCCTACACCCCCGGCGCACCCAACGCCCCGCCTCCGGCCAGGCCCAACGCCAACCATCTGAACCTGATCGCCAACATCGAGCGCCTGGGCCTGAAGGTGGACCGCATACTGCCCCTGCATGGACGTATCGTCCCGGTCAGTGAGCTGTACACCGCAGCAGGCAAAAGGCCTTGATGCCCAGTACCCCGGCTTGCTGAAAAGGCCGCTTGCAAGCCTTCGCCTACACCCGCACAGCCGTCGTCCTTCACTGGGCGATGGCCCTGCTTGTGATCGCAGGTTTTTCGCTGGGGCTGTACATGGTGGGGCTGTCGCTGAGTCCCCTGAAACTGCAGCTTTATTCGTACCACAAATGGACAGGCGTCACTGTGGCGGGATTGCTGCTCCTGCGCGTGCTCTGGCGCCGGCTTCACCTGCCTCCCGCCCTGCCAGCGCATATGCCCGCATGGGAAGTGGCCGCAGCCCACGCCAGCCATTTGCTGCTCTATATGTTCATGGTCGGCGTGCCTGTGTCGGGCTGGCTGATGAGTTCTGCCAAAGGCGTGACCACGGTGTACTTTGGCTTGTGGGCCCTGCCCGACCTGCTGGCGCGTGATGAAGCGCTGGGGGAATGGCTGGGCTCGCTGCACCGCACCCTGGCCTATGCGTTTGCCGGTCTTGTCAGCCTGCATGTGGCGGCGGCGTTCAAGCATCATTTCATGGCTCGTGACGGACTGCTGGGCCGCATGTTCACATTCAAGGGAGCCGGTAAATGAAGCTGTATGCACTGGCCCTGGCCCTGCTTTTTTCTTCCGCGAGCGCTCTGGCGGTGGAGTACCGGCGGGTAGACCC
>JAKFXR010000159.1 GCA_021731285.1 Polaromonas sp.
GGGCGCTCGGGTGGGATTTTGCTATAGAAAAAGATCAGTCATCGTACAACATCAAACAGAAAGGCGAAAATCAGGGAATACCCCAGTCTGGGGTGGTTCGGGCTTCACGCCTTCTAGCTGGCAGTCGGCGGGGTGCTCTGGCCCTTGCGCAGGCGCTCACGGCTGTTGGACAGGTGGGTGCGCATGGCGGCGCGTGCAGCTTCTGCGTCCTGGCTGCGGATGGCGTTGTAGATGTTTTCATGCTCACCGTTGACGCGCTGCAGATAGGCGAGCCTGCCCTCGGGCGCGCTTTGCGGCGTGTTGACCCGGGTGCGCGGGATGATCATGGTGCCCAGATAGGTCATCAGGTCTTCAAAGTGCCGGTTGCCGGTGGCGCGGGCCACTTCCATGTGGAACTGAAAGTCCGGCGGCACCGTGTCGGTGTCCCCGTGGATCGAGTCCTGAAACCCCCGCAGGGCAGTGGCCAGGGCTTCCAGATTCTGGGTGGTTCGCCTCTGGGCGGCCAGACCGGCAGCTTCGGTTTCGAGGCTGATGCGCAGCTCCAGCACCGAGATGACATCGTTGATGGTGGCAAAGTCGGCGGGGGCGATGCGGAAGTTGCCCACGTCCCGGTTGGGAATCACGAAGGTGCCGATGCCGTGCCGGGTCTCCACCAGACCAGAGGCCTGGAGCTTGGAGATGGACTCGCGCACCACCGTCCGGCTCACATCGAAACGCACCATGATCTCCGCTTCGGTAGGCAGCTTGTCGCCTGGCTGGAGCTGGCCTTCGCGGATGCTGGCCGCCAGGGTTTCGACAATTTCGGTCACCAGTCCGCGGGGGCGCCGCAGCCGCGGGGCATCGGTGGAGGGCACGTCAGTGAAGTTCGATTCCATGGGGCTATTCTCGGCTAGGGGTTTGCCCTGAGGGCTGGAAAAACTCTTGACAGGGATGATTGCCTCATTAAAATTCAGTCATCAGACAACATATGACTGATGTGTAAAGTTATTTGAGGCACTTTAGCAAAACTGTTAGAAAAGTCCAGCGTTTGCTTCAACAAGGTTTAAAACAGAAATAGTCATGACGATCAAGGTCCATAAAAAACTGCTGATGACCGGCGCGGCCGGTGGCCTGGGTCAAGCCCTGCGTGAGCGCCTGAAAGCCAACTGCAGCACCTTGCGGCTTTCAGACCGCGTCGCATTTGGCGCTGCAGGCAAGGATGAAGAAGTCGTGATGGCTGACCTGGCCGATGCCGACGCCGTGCATGCGATGGTGGAGGGCGTTGAGGCGATTGTTCATTTCGGCGGCGTGTCGGTCGAGGGGCCTTTCGGTCCCATCCTGCAGGCCAACATTCTGGGTCTGTACAACCTGTATGAAGCGGCGCGCAAGCACGGTGTGAAGCGCATCGTGTTTGCCAGCTCCAACCATGTCACCGGCTTTTACCGCCAGGGCGAAACCATCAACGCCGACGCACCCCCCCGGCCCGATGGCCTGTATGGGCTGAGCAAGGCCTTCGGCGAAGACCTCTCGCGCTTTTACTTTGACCGCTACGGCATCGAGACCGCCTGCGTGCGCATAGGCTCCTCATTTCCCGAGCCCAAAGACAGGCGCATGCTGGCCTCGTGGCTCAGCTTTGACGACCTGCACCGCCTGATCACTGCCTGCCTTACCACGCCGGTGCTGGGCCACAGCATTATTTTTGGCATGTCCGACAACGCCGTCACCTGGTGGGACAACAGCCGCGCCCGCCATATTGGCTTTGTGCCCAAAGACAGCTCGGACATTTTTCGTGATGCCGTCTACGCGCGTACGCCCGAACCAGACCTCACAGACCCCGCCGTGCAGTTTCAGGGCGGCGGTTTCGTCAAGGCCGGCCCTTTTGCCGGTTGAGGTGATGGGCATCACCGCGCATCCGTTTGTTTTTCGTTTGTGTCAGTAGCTTTTAACCCGTTCAACAAGGAGACATCATGACTTTCCGCAGACACCTCATAGCCGCCGCCGCGCTGGCTTCCTTTGCATTTGTCGTGCCCATGGCCGCACATGCGCAAATCGTGCTCAAGGCATCTGACACCCACCCGGCGGGTTATCCGACGGTTGTGGCTGTCGAGAACATGGGCAAGAAGCTCGAAGCCCAGACCAATGGTCGCATCAAGATGCAGATGTTCCCCGGCGCCGTGCTTGGCCAGGAAAAGGAAACCGTTGAGCAGACCCAGATCGGCGCGCTGCAGATCAACCGCATCTCGCTGGGCGTGATTGGCCCCATCGTGCCGGACGTTGACGTGTTCAACATGCCTTTCGTGTTCCGCGACATTGCCCACATGCGCAAGGTCATTGACGGCCCGATCGGCGACGAACTGCTGGCCAAGGTCACGGCCAGCCCGGCACGCCTGGTGGCACTGGGCTGGATGGACGGCGGCGCGCGCAGCCTGTACACCAAAAAGCTGGTCAAGACCCCCGCCGACCTCAAGGGCGTGAAAGTCCGCATGATGGGCAACCCGCTGTTCGTGGACACCATGAACGCCATGGGCGGCAATGGCATTTCCATGGCCTACGGTGAAGTGTTCAGCGCACTGCAGACCGGCGTGATCGACGGCGCGGAAAACAACCCGCCCAGCATGTTCACCTCCAACCATTACACCGCTGGCGCCAAGTACTACGCGCAGACCAACCACCTGATCATCCCCGAGCTGCTGGTGATGTCCAAGGTGGCATGGGACAAGCTCACGCCGGCCGACCAGGCTCTGGTCAAGAAGCTGGGCCGTGAAGCCCAACTGGACCAGCGCGCGCTGTGGGACAAGAGCGTGGAAGACTACTCCGGCAAGCTCAAGGCGGCCGGTGTTGAGTTTGTGCCGGTGGACCAGAAACTGTTCTTTGACGCCACGGCACCCGTGCGCGCCAAGTACGGTGTGAAATTCGCCGACCTGATGAAGCGCATCGACGCGACCAAGTAAGCATCGTTCCCGGGCTCAAACGGGGCGCTGCAGCAGCAGCGCCCCGCTGGGCCATCCTGCCGTACATCGCGGAAAAAACATGAAACACCATACCCTTCGCTTCAACGACTGGCTGTACCTCGCGTGCATCTGGATCTCGGGCTTGGCCATATTTGCCATGTCGCTGATCATTCCCTGGGGCATCTTCGCGCGTTATGTGCTGGGTACCGGCTCGCAATGGCCCGAGCCCATCTCGATTTTGCTGATGGTGATCTTCACCTTCTTTGGCGCAGCGGCCGGCTACCGGGCCAATGCGCATATCTCCGTCGCCATGGTTACCGACCGCATGCCCGAAAAAATGCGCAGCGCCGTTGCCTGGATGATGGACATCCTTATGGCCGTGGTTTCCATGTTCATGGCTTATTACGGCGCCAAGCTCTGCATTCAGACTTGGGGCCAGAACATCGGCGAAATCCCCTGGATGCCGGTGGGCGCCACTTACCTGCCGGTGCCGCTGGGCGGCGCCATCACGCTCATCTTCGTGCTTGAACGCATGGCGCTGGGCCACCAAGGCGGCCGCGAAGTGGTTACCTATGACCACGAAAAAATTGAAGGAGGGACTCTCTGATGGATGCCGCCGTACTGCTGGGTTCGTTCCTGCTTCTCATGGTCCTGGGCTTGCCAGTGGCCTATGCCCTTGGGCTCTCGGCGCTGATAGGCGCCTGGTGGATAGACATCCCGCTCGACGCGGTGATGATCGCCATCGCCAGTGGCGTCAACAAGTTCTCGCTGCTGGCCATTCCCTTCTTCGTGCTGGCCGGTGCCATCATGGCCGAGGGCGGCATGTCGCGCCGGCTGGTCGCCTTTGCCAGCGTGCTGGTCGGGTTTGTGCGTGGTGGTCTGTCGCTGGTCAACATCCTGGCCTCGACCTTCTTCGGCGCCATTTCCGGCTCATCGATGGCTGACACCGCCTCGATCGGCTCGGTGCTGATTCCTGAAATGGAGAAGAAGGGTTATCCGCGCGACTTCGCCACGGCCGTCACGGTCAGCGGCTCGGTCCAGGCGATCCTGATTCCCCCCAGTCATAACGCGGTGATCTACTCGCTGGCGGCCGGTGGCGGTGTGTCGATTGCGGCGCTGTTTCTCGCTGGCGTGCTGCCGGGTCTGCTGCTGGGGCTGACGCTGGCCGTCATGTGCCTGTTCATCGCGAAGAAACGCAATTTTCCCAAAGGTGAAGTGATCCCCATGCGGCAGGCGCTGAAGATCTGCGCTGACGCACTGTGGGGCCTGATGACCATGGTCATCATCCTGGGTGGCATCCTGTCGGGCATCTTCACGGCCACCGAGTCTGCGGCCATTGCCGTGATCTGGGCCTTCTTCGTGACCATGTGCATTTACCGCGACTACAAGTGGCGCGAGTTGCCCAAGCTGGTGCATCGCACAGTCAAGACACTGTGCATCGTGATGATCCTCATTGGTTTTGCGGCGAGCTTCGGCTACATCATGACCCTGATGCAGATTCCGCAGCAGATCACGGGCATGTTCACCAGCGTCTCGACCGACAAGTATGTGGTGCTGCTGATGATCAACGTGCTGTTGCTGATCCTGGGCACGCTGATGGACATGGCGCCCCTGATCCTGATCATGACGCCCATCCTTTTGCCGGTGGTCATGCAACTGGGCGTGGACCCGGTGCACTTCGGCATGATCATGATGGTCAACCTCGGCATGGGCCTGATCACGCCACCGGTGGGCGGGGTGCTGTTTGTAGGCGCGGCGGTGGCCAAACTTCCCATCGAAAAAGTGGTGCGGGCGCTGTACCCCTTCTTCGGCGCACTGCTGTTTGTGCTCTTCCTGGTGACCTACGTGCCGGCGCTGTCGCTCTGGCTGCCCAACCTGCTGCTCAAGTAAACCATGTCCGTCCCCAAGCTCACGGCTGCCTCGGTCACCTGGGTCTACGTGTCCAATGCGGACAGCCAGGACATCTCGGTGTTCGGGCTGGACCGCGCAGCCGGCGCACTCAGGCCGGTGGCCACGGTGCCGGTGGGCGGCATGGCCATGCCCATGGTGGTCAGCAAGGACAAAAAGTTTTTGTACGTGGCGCTGCGCTCGCAGCCGTTCCGCGTCGTCAGTTTTGCGATTGACGCCGGTACCGGCGGGCTGAAGAAAATCGCCGAGTCAGCACTGGCCGACAGCATGTGCAACATCGACCTGGACCCCACCGGCAAGTGGCTGTTCGCGGCTTCTTACGGCGGCAACAAGATCACCGTCAACAGTGTTGGCGGCGACGGTGCAGCAGGCGCGGTGCATCAACTGATCCACACGTCCCCCAATGCCCATGCCATCCATGCAGACGCGTCCGGCCGCCATGTGTTTGCCACCAGCCTGGGTGGCGACAACCTGTCGAGCTGGCGTTTCGACGCAGCCACCGGCATTCTGAGCGCCAATGAACCGGCGCTGGTCCATGTGTTGCCCGCCAAAACCGGGCCGCGCCACTTTCTCTGGGACAAAGCCCAGAAGCATCTGTATCTGCTCAATGAGCTCGACGGCGGGGTGGACGTGTTCACTTATGACGCGGCAAAAGGCGCCCTCAGCCATGTCCAGCGCAGCACGGTGGTACCCCCCGGGTTCGACGGCAAGGTCTGGGCGGCAGACCTGCAGATCGCACCCAGCGGAAACTTCCTTTATGGCTCCGAGCGCACCTCCAGCACGCTGACCACTTTCAAGGTGGACGGCACCACCGGGCGCTTGCAGGTCGTCGGCCAGACAACCACCGAGAAAACACCGCGCGGTTTTGCCCTGGACTCGAGCGGGCGCTTCCTCATTGCAGCGGGTCAGGACTCGCACCGTGTCTCCCTGCACCTGATCGACAGCGCCACCGGCCTGCCGGGTGAAGGCAAAAGCCAGCCAGCCGGCAACAACCCGAACTGGGTAGAAATCGTTGACCTCTGATGCAAGCTCTTGAGGTCAAACCCCGTTTCATCCGCATGCACGATGCGGACAACGTGGCCATTGTTTCCAACGACGGCGGGCTGGCGGCAGGCGCCGTATTTGCAAACGGCTTGACGCTGGTTGACCGTGTTCCCCAGGGCCACAAGGTGGCGCTGCTTGATCTGAAAAAGGGCGCTGCGGTGCTGCGTTACAACGTGGCCATCGGCTACGCCCTGCAGGACATTCCCGCGGGCAGCTGGGTGCATGAACGCCTGCTGCAAATGCCCGACGCTCGCGGCCTGACAGGTTTGCCGCGCGCCACCGTCAAGGCTGGCGTTTTGCCACCGCTCGAAGGCTTCACCTTCGAGGGTTATCGCAATGCCGACGGCTCGGTGGGCAGCCGCAACATCCTGGCCATCACCACCACCGTGCAGTGTGTGGCGGGTGTGGTCGAGTTTGCGGTCAAGCGCATCAAGGACGAGTTGCTGCCGCGCTTCCCCAACGTCGACGACGTGGTGGGCCTGGAGCACACCTACGGCTGCGGCGTTGCGATTGACGCGCCCGACGCCATCATTCCGATACGCACCCTGCGCAACATCACGCTCAACCCTAATTTTGGCGGCGAGGTCATGGTGGTCAGCCTGGGCTGCGAAAAGCTGCAGCCCGAGCGCCTGTTGCCACCGGGCAGCTTTGCCATTGTTGACGAGCGCAAGAGCGCCGCCGAATCTGCGCTCGACGTGGTGTGCCTTCAGTCCGAGAACCACGTCGGCTTCATGTCGATGATTGACTCCATCATGCAAACCGCCACGCGGCACCTGGAGCGCCTCAACGCCCGCCGCCGCGAGACCGTGCCCGCCAGCGAGCTGGTGGTCGGCGTGCAGTGTGGCGGCAGCGACGCTTTTTCGGGCGTCACCGCCAACCCGGCTGTGGGCTTTGCCACCGACCTGCTGGTGCGCGCCGGTGCGACCGTGATGTTTTCAGAGACGACAGAAGTGCGCGACGGCATTGACCAGCTCACCTCGCGCGCCAGCACCCCCGAGATTGCCGATGCCATGATCCGCGAGATGGCCTGGTACGACGCCTACCTGCAAAAAGGCCTGGTGGACCGCAGCGCCAACACCACGCCCGGCAACAAAAAGGGTGGCCTGTCCAACATCGTCGAAAAAGCCATGGGCTCCATCGTCAAGTCCGGCAGCGCACCCATCTCCGGTGTGCTGTCGCCCGGCGAGAAGGTCAAACAAAAAGGCCTGATCTACGCCGCCACACCGGCCAGCGACTTTATCTGCGGCACGCTGCAGGTGGCCGCCGGCATCAATTTGCATGTCTTCACCACCGGCCGCGGCACGCCTTATGGCCTGGCCGAGGTGCCTGTGATCAAGGTGGCCACGCGCAGCGACCTGGCCAGGCGCTGGCACGACCTGATGGACATCAACGCCGGCCGCATTGCCGACGGCGAGGCCAGCATCGAAGACGTTGGCTGGGAGCTGTTTCGCCTGATGCTCGAAGTCGCCAGCGGCCGCAAAAAAACCTGGGCCGAGCACTGGAAGCTGCACAACGCGCTGGTGCTTTTCAACCCCGCACCGATCACCTGACCCACTCATTTTTCACCAGAACATTTTTCTCTTTCCTCAAAACGACCATGACGCCCCAAGACCTCAAGACCATCATCGGCTCCGGCCTGCTTTCTTTCCCTGTGACCGACTTTGACGAGCAGGGCGATTTCCGTCCCAAGACCTATGCCGAGCGTCTGGAGTGGCTGGCACCCTACGGCGCAACTGCCCTGTTTGCCGCAGGCGGCACCGGTGAGTTTTTCTCGCTGACCGGTGACGAGTACCCGGCCATCATCAAGACCGCGGTAGACACCTGCCGCGGCAAGGTGCCCATCATTGCCGGCGTGGGCGGCACCACCCGCTTTGCAATCGCCTGCGCCAAAGAGGCCGAGCGCCTGGGCGCACACGGCATTTTGCTGCTGCCGCATTACCTGACCGAAGCCTGCCAGGAAGGCCTGATGGCCCATGTGGAGGCTGTCTGCAAAAGCGTCAAGTTCGGCGTGATTGTCTACAACCGCAACGTCTGCAAGCTCACCCCCGAGTCGCTGGCCATTCTGGCCGACCGTTGCCCCAACCTCATTGGCTTCAAGGACGGCGTGGGCGACATCGAGACCATGGTCTCCATCTACCAGCGCATGGGCGATCGTTTTGCCTACCTGGGCGGCCTGCCCACGGCAGAGGTGTACGCAGCCGCTTACAAGGCGCTGGGCACACCGGTGTACTCGTCGGCGGTGTTCAACTTCATCCCCAAGACCGCCATGGATTTTTACCACGCCGTGGCCAATGACGACCTCAAAACCCAGCACCGCCTGCTGCACGACTTCTTCATGCCTTACCTCGCCATCCGCAACAAGGCCCAGGGTTATGCGGTCAGCATCGTCAAGGCCGGCGCAAAAATTGTTGGCCACGACGCAGGCCCGGTGCGCGCACCGCTGACCGACCTCAAACCCGCCGAGATGGAAGAACTCGCCGCCCTGATCAAGACACTGGGCCCCCAGTAAGCGACCCGCCACGCCAACCCGTACAACTGAAGAAACACATGACTACCAAACACGACAACCTCATCAACGGCCAGTGGGTCGCCGGTGGCGCCTACACGCCCAACATCAACCCCTCCAACATTGCCGACGTGATCGGTGAGTACACCCAGGCCAGCGCCGCGCAGCTGGACGAGGCCGTCAAGGCCGCACGCGCTGCCTCCCCCGGATGGGCCACCTCGGGCATCCAGGCACGCGCTGATGCGCTGGACAAAATCGGCACCGAAATTCTGGCCCGCCGCGAAGAGCTGGGTACCTTGCTGGCTAGAGAAGAAGGCAAAACCAGGCCCGAAGGCATTGGCGAAGCCGCCCGTGCCGGCAACATCTTCAAATTCTTCGCCGGCGAATGCCTTCGCCTGGCCGGTGAGATCGTGCCCTCGGTGCGCCCCGGCATTGGCGTGGAAGTCACGCGTGAGCCTGTCGGCGTGGTCGGCCTCATCACCCCGTGGAACTTCCCGATCGCCATCCCCGCCTGGAAAATTGCCCCGGCCCTGGCCTATGGCAACTGCGTGGTCTTCAAACCCGCAGACCTGGTGCCCGGTTGCGCCTGGGCGCTGGCAGAAATCATCAGCCGCAGCGGCATCCCGCCGGGTGTCTTTAACCTGGTCATGGGCCGCGGCAGCGTCATTGGCGACCCCCTGGTCAACCACCCCGGCATTGACGCCATCAGCTTCACAGGCTCACAGGGCGTGGGCGCGCGCATTGCCCAGCAATGCGCCACCAACCTCAAGAAAGTCCAGCTCGAGATGGGCGGCAAAAACCCGCAGGTCATCCTGGACGACGCCGACCTGGCCCAAGCTGTCGAGCTCAGCGTGCAAAGCGCCTTCTTCTCCACCGGCCAGCGCTGCACGGCTTCGAGCCGCCTGATCGTTACCGACGGCATCTACGCCAAATTTGTTGATGCCGTCACCAAACGCATGGCTACCTTGAAGGTGGGTGACGCCCTGACCGCCGGCATGGACATAGGCCCGGTGTCCTCGCTCTCCCAGCTTGAGCAGGACTTGAGCTACGTCGACATCGGCAAAGCCGAGGGCGCCGTGCTGGTCGCAGGCGGGCAGCGCCTGAGCCTGGCGACCGACGGCTTTTACATGGCGCCTGCGCTGCTGACCGACACCACCGCCGACATGCGCATCAACCGCGAAGAAGTGTTTGGCCCGGTGGCCAGCATCATCCGCGTCAAGGACTACGACGCCGCGCTGGCTGAGGCCAACAACACGCCCTTTGGCCTGTCGGCCGGCATTGCCACGACCAGCCTCAAATACGCCACCCACTTCAAGCGCCACAGCCAGGCCGGCATGGTGATGGTCAACCTGCCGACTGCAGGTGTGGACTACCACGTGCCCTTTGGCGGGCGCAAGGGCTCGAGCTACGGCGCGCGTGAGCAGGGCCGTTATGCGCAGGAGTTCTTCACCACCGTCAAAACGTCCTATACGCTGGCCTGAAGCGCTGGTTTCTTCCATCCATCTGCGAGAACGCCATGACACAAGCTACCGCCTACCAAAGTTTTCCCAACAGCTTCAAGCGTGAGCTGCTGGGCGGCAAGCTGCTGATCGGTTGCTGGTCGTCCCTCGCCAACGTCATCACCACCGAGGCCCTGGGCCTGGCCGGTTTTGACTGGATTTTGCTGGACGGCGAGCACTCGCCCAACAACGTTAGCACCTTCATCCCGCAGTTGATGGCGCTGAAAGACAGCCGCAGCGCGCCCGTGGTGCGGCCCGCGTCCAACAACCCGGTAGAGATCAAGCAGTTGCTGGATGCCGGCTTCTACAACTTCCTGGTTCCTTTTGTTGAAAGTGCCGAGGATGCGCGCCGCGCCGTGGCGGCCACCCGATACCCGCCCCAGGGTGTGCGTGGCGTGACCGTCAGCGCGCGCGGCAACCGCTACGGCACAGTGCCCAACTTCTTCAAAGAGGTCAACCAGCACATCTGCGTGATGGTGCAGATTGAAAGCGCAGCAGGCGTGGCCGCCGTGCGCGAGATTGCGGCGGTTGACGGTGTTGACTGCGTCTTCGTCGGGCCGTCTGACCTGGCCGCAGCACTGGGCCATCTGGGCAACCCCAGCCACCCCGAGGTGCAAGCCGTCATTGCCGCCGTGCTCACCGACATCAAGGCCACCGGCAAACCCAGCGGCATCCTGGCGCCCGTCGAGGCCGAGGCGCGCCGCTACATGGAACTGGGCGCCACCTTTGTCGGCGTGGGCAGCGACCTGGGCGCTTTCCGCGCTGCCACGCAGGCCTTGCATGACAAGTACCGCGCGTGAACATATTTTCTTGTCATCCCGGGCGTGACCCGGGATCCATGCCTCGCAAGAAGCAATGCCGCTGGAGCATGGAGATGGATCCCGGATCGTCGGCCGGGATGACACCGTCAGTGATATTTGAGGAGTAATTGAAATGAGCAAACTGGGTTTCATCGGTCTGGGCATCATGGGCGCACCCATGGCCGGCCATCTGATCGCCGCCGGGCACGACGTGTTTCTGGCTACCCGCAGCAAGGTGCCCGCCGCACTGCAAACCGGCAAGGCCGTGGCCTGTGCCTCGGCTGCTGAAGTCGCAGAAAAAGCCGACATCATTTTCATGATGCTGCCCGACACCCCCGACGTGGCCAAAGTGCTGTTTGGCGACAACGGTGTCGCTGCCGGGCTTGCCAAAGGCGGCAAAGGCAAGGTGGTGGTCGACATGAGCTCCATCTCGCCGATGGACACCAAAGAATTCGCGCAAAAAATCAACGCCCTCGGTGCCGACTACCTGGACGCACCTGTGTCTGGTGGCGAGGTCGGCGCCAAGGCTGCCAGCCTGACCATCATGGTCGGCGGACCCGAGGCGGCGTTTGAGCGCGTCAAGCCACTGTTTGAGCTGATGGGAAAAAACATCACGCTGGTCGGTGGCAATGGCGACGGCCAGACCTGCAAGGTGGCCAATCAGATCATCGTGGCCCTTAACATCGCCGCCGTGGGCGAGGCCCTGCTGTTTGCCAGCAAGGCCGGCGCAGACCCGGCCAAGGTGCGCCAGGCGCTGATGGGCGGCTTTGCTGCATCGCGCATTCTGGAAGTGCATGGCGAACGCATGATCAAGCGCACCTTCAACCCGGGCTTTCGCATTGGCCTGCACCAGAAGGATCTGGGCCTGGCCCTCAGCGGCGCACGCGCCCTGGGCGTGGCCCTGCCGCAAACCGCCAGCGCGGCGCAACTCATGCAGGTCTGCAGCGCCAACGGCATGCAGGACCTGGACCACTCGGCGCTGGTGCGTGCGCTGGAGCTGATGGCCGGGCACGAAGTGGCCAAGGCCTGAGCTCTTGCTTGACACACCCACCACACACACTTTTTTGACTGGACCCTTCATGCAAATCAACCGCCGCAAGGTGCTTGCCTCATCCCTTGCACTCGGCCTGGCCGCGTCTGGCGCCCGTGCCCAGGCATGGCCCGCCAAACCGATACGCATCATCGTCCCTTACCCACCGGGCGGCTCGTCAGACATCATTGCGCGTGCCATCAGCCAGGCCCTGTCTGAATCGCTCAAGCAGAGCGTGATTGTGGAAAACCGCGCCGGCGCCAACGGCAACCTCGGTGCCGACCTGGTAGCCAAGTCTGCCCCCGACGGCTACACCCTGCTGCTGTGCGACACCGGTGCGCTGGCCATCAGTCCGTCGGTCTACACCAGGCTGCAGTTTGACCCCAGCAAGGACCTGCGTGGCGTGACCATGCTGGCCTATTCGCCGCACCTGCTGGTGGTGCACCCCTCGGTGCCGGCCAACAACCTCAAGGAACTGGTGGCCCTGTCGCAAAAGACCCAGCTCAACTTTGCTGTGACCGCCATGGGCAGTGCGCCGCATCTGGCCGGTGTGGCTGTGGAGCGTGCCAGCCAGGCCAAGTGGCAATACATCCCCTACAAAGGGGGCTCGCAGGCCATTGGCGACACCATTGGCGGCCAGACCCAGGTGCTGATGAACGGCATGCTGGCAACCCTGCCCCATGTGCAGAGCGGCAAGCTGAAAATTTTGGGCGTGTCCAAACGCAGCCGCATGCCGCTGATTGGCAACGTGCCCACGCTGCAAGAGCAGGGCATCACCAACTTCGAGTCCGGCACCTGGCAGGGCGTGCTGGTGGCCAACGGCACACCGGCGGCGATTGTGCAGCGCCTGAACACAGAGCTGATCAAAATCATCCGCAGCCCGGAGATACGCGCCAAGCTGAGCGGGCAGGGCGCAGAGGTAGTGACCATGACATCTGCAGAGCAGGACCAGTTTTTCAACCAGGAGCGAAAGCGCTGGGCTGAAGTGGTAGCGCAAGCCGGCATCAAGCTGGACTAGGGCCTGTTCACACTATGTATGCGAGATGCGTTGCGAGTCAAAAAGGCCATGCGCGAGGCGCAAAATGCTGCCGGGCCGATGCCCGGCAAGGCTTTGCAACACTGCGCATGGCCTTTTTGGCCGCAACCCGGAGGGAACGTGGTTAAAACAACGCCACTCGTTGTTGCGCTCCTAGCCCAGCCGCCCAGGCTGAGCGTCGTCGCGCGCCTAGATTGGCGCTGTTTTAACCGCGTTCGCACTCGCATCCATAGCGTGAACAGGCCCTACTAAA
>JAKFXR010000040.1 GCA_021731285.1 Polaromonas sp.
GCCAATTAGAATGGGGTGGCGGGCAACAAGCCCAAAACTTTCGGAGAAGAGGGCACCAACAAAACCCAGCCGCTACCGGACCCCAAAGCTCAGCCTTCGGAAGTGCCCGGCCCGGGAAAGCACCACGAACCGACCCCGTTTGTCCGCTGATGGCCAGGCCAGAGCGGCGAACTATAGTCAGCCACCTTTTCGGTGGCTTTTTTAATGTCCTGCTTCGTTCTTGGGGGGGCGGGGCTTGTCGAGGCTCCGTCCTACATAACGCCGGGCCCCCGGAACTGGCTTTTTTGTGACCGCTGCATACCATCTTCACAGGTAAAAAATTTCAGAACAATGAGATTCTTGGGCTGAAAACTTGCACCTGCGCCGCATGGCAGACAACTTGCAGATTTTGGTTCACATGAAAATCCAGAACAGTCCCGGGCAATCTTTTTCATCGACAGGCATTGCCGGCCTGGACAACATACTCGGAGGCGGGCTCACCCAGGACAGGGTTTACCTGATCGAAGGCGAGCCGGGCACAGGCAAAACCACCACGGGCCTGCAGTTCCTCATCGAGGGCGCCAAGCGCGGCGAATCGGGGGTGTACATCACCCTGGCTGAAACCGCCGAGGAGCTCAGGGGCGTGGCGCATTCCCACGGCTGGGACTTGCAGGGCATCCATATCCAGGAAGTGCTGCCTTCCGAAAACCTGCTGCTCCCAGAAGCGCAGTACACCATGTTCCACCCGTCGGAAGTGGAGATGGGAAGCACAACTCAGCGAATCCTGGCGGTGATTGAAGAACGCAAGCCGAGCCGCGTGGTCCTTGACTCGCTGTCCGAGCTTCAACTGCTGGCCGACTCGCCTTTGCGCTACCGGCGTCAGGTGCTGGCACTGAAACAGTTTTTCGCCAGTCGCTCGTGCACCGTGATGCTGCTCGATGACCGCACAGCGGCAGGCGTGGACCTGCAGGTGCGCAGCATTGCCCACTGCGTGATCACGCTGGAGCAATCCGTCAAGGAATACGGCGCGGAGCGCCGGCGGGTGCGCGTGGTCAAGTACCGCGGTGTAGCCTTTCGTGGGGGCATGCATGACTACGACATCCGCTACGGCGGTCTCTGTGTTTATCCCCGGCTGGTGGCCGCAGAGTCGCGCTTTATGGGAAGGCGCAACCAGATCCTCAGCGGTTTGAATGAACTTGACCAGCTGCTGGGGGGAGGGCTGGAGGAAGGAACCAGCACCCTGATTGCCGGCCCGCCCGGTACCGGCAAGTCATCCCTGGCCTGCCAGTTTGTAGCGGCTGCCGCGCAGCGCGGACAACCCAGCGCCATGTTCCTGTTTGAGGAGGCGGTCAACAACCTGCTCAACCGGGCTGACGGGCTGGGCATGGGCGTCCGGCAGGCCCACGAGAGTGGAAAACTCACGATTCAGCAGGTAGATCCGGCCGAACTGTCGCCCGGCGAGTTTGCCACCGCCGTGTGCGAGGCCGCCGATAAGGGCGCCAAGGTCGTGGTGATTGACAGCATCAATGGCTACCTCAACGCCATGCCCGACGAGCGGTTCCTCACCACCCATCTGCACGAGCTGTTGACCTACCTCGGTCAACGCGGCGTGGTGACCATTCTGGTGGGGGTGCAGCAAGGCATGCTGGGCGGCCAGATGTCAACCACTGTGGACGCCAGCTACCTGGCAGACAACGTGTTGATGCTGCGTTATTTCGAGCATGACGGAGAGGTCAAACAGGCCGTCTCAGTTTTCAAGAAGCGGGGCAGCCTGCACGAAAGAACCATTCGGCAGTTCGGGATGTCGCCAGACGGAATTCATGTTGGAAAGGTGTTGCGCGGGTTCCGCGGCATATTGACGGGTGTGCCTGTCTATCTGGGGACCGCCAACACGGCAGGTGAAGCCGCAGAGGTTCGGTAGATGGACCGCCGAATTGTCATCTGCGCCCCTACGGGCCAGGACGGCACGTTGACCGCCCGGGTCTATGCCTCAGTCGGAATTGAAAGCATCGTCTGCCGCAGCGTTGATGCATTGATGGAGCACCTGACCCGAGGTGCCGGCGCTGTTCTTCTGGCGGAAGAGGTAATAAGCAGCACAGCCATGCGAACGCTGGCTGACTATGTCGTCTCCCAGCCCACCTGGTCGGACATTCCAATCTTGTTGCTGACCCGCAGCGGCGCGGACTCTGTCGAGGCTCAGCGGGCCGTCGAGTACCTGGGCAATGTGACGTTGCTGGAAAGACCGGTTCGCACCATTGCCTTGATCACGGCGACGCGCTCCGCGATCAGGGCGCGCGAGAGGCAATACCAGGTCAGGGACGCTGACCAACGCAAGGACGAGTTTTTGGCCACGCTCGCCCATGAGCTGCGCAATCCGCTGGCGCCGATCCGCACTTCCATGGGGATTTTGCGGCACCTGCATCCGGACTCGGGACCGGTCACCCAGCTGCGCAATGTGGTCGACAGGCAGGTCACCCACCTGACGCGTCTGGTCGACGATTTGCTGGACGTTGCGCGCATCACAAGCGGAAAAGTCGTATTGAAGAAGAGCCGGATTTCCCTGCAATCGGTGATTCACCATGCGGTGGAAATTTCAAGTTCCATCATGGAGAGCAAAAAGCATACGCTACAGATCGAGGAACCAGCCTTGCCTTATCTCCTTGATGCCGACCATGCACGTCTGGTGCAGAGCGTGGCCAATCTGCTGGTCAATGCGGCGAAGTTCACTCCCCCCGAAGGTACGATCTCGCTGCGCACCGAAGTGGAGGGCGACACCGCGGTTTTCCGCGTGCGGGACAACGGCATTGGTCTGGAGCCCGCCTCTTTGACAAAAATATTCGATCTGTTTGCCCAGAACCCGGTGCCGGGCGAAGCTCCCACCGGGCTGGGTATTGGTTTGAGCCTGGCTCGCCAGTTTGTAGAAATGCACGGGGGCAGCATTCTGGTGACCAGTGACGGCCCCGGCAAAGGCAGCGAATTCATCCTGACCCTTCCGGTGGTGCTGCGCGAAGAGCCGCAGCGCGCCGAACCTGAAGCCGCGCCCGCCCCCGGCTTTGGCACGCCCCGCAATGGCTCGAGGAACATCCTGGTGGTCGATGACAACGTGGACGCGGCCGACACTCTGGAAGTCTTGCTGGGCATGGATGGTTTTTCCGTCACGACGGTGTATGACGGAGTCGCTGCTGTTGCGCAGGCAAGCAGCTCCAGACCGGACGTGGTGGTGATGGATATCGGCATGCCCGGCATTGACGGCTACGACGCGGCGCGTCTGATCCGTCAGCAACCGGGGGGCGAGAAAATCCTGCTCATCGCCTTGACCGGCTGGGGCCAAACGGCGGACAAGCAGCGTGCTGGTCAGGCCGGGTTTGACCATCATCTGGTCAAACCCGTGGATTACGAGATGCTGATGCAATGCCTTCAGCCGGCGGGCTGAAGGCGAGAGCTTTTACTTCAGGCCGGCAGCGGCTTTGAGTGCGGCAGCCTTGTCAGTCCGCTCCCACGTAAATTCCGGCTCGTCGCGGCCGAAGTGACCGTAGGCGGCAGTTTTCTCGTAGATGGGGCGCAGCAGGTCCAGCATCTGGATGATGCCTTTCGGACGCAGGTCAAAGTGTTCGTTGACCAGGGCCGAGAGTTTCTCGTCGGACATCACGCCCGTGCCTTCTGTGTAGACGGTCACGTTCATGGGGCGGGCCACACCGATGGCGTAGGCGACCTGGATCTGGCACTGCTTGGCCAGGCCTGCCGCCACGATGTTCTTCGCCACATAACGTGCAGCGTACGCGGCTGAACGGTCCACCTTGGAGGGGTCTTTGCCGCTGAATGCGCCACCGCCGTGCGGGCAAGCGCCGCCGTAGGTGTCGACAATGATCTTGCGGCCGGTCAGGCCGCAATCGCCCTGTGGGCCGCCGATGACGAAACGGCCGGTCGGGTTGATCAGGTACTTGGTGTCCTTGGTCAACATGCCTTTGGGCAGCACCGGCTTGATGATCTCTTCAATGATGGCCTCGGTGAAGCTGGCTTTCATCTTGTGCTGGGTTTCGCTCTGGTCGGGCGCATGCTGGGTGGACAGCACGACGGTGTCGATGCTGTGGGGCTTGCCGTCGACATAACGCATGGTGACCTGGCTTTTGGCATCGGGACGCAGGAAAGGCAGGCGGCCGTCCTTGCGCAACTGGGCCTGGCGCTCGACCAGACGGTGGGCATAGTAAATCGGCGCGGGCATCAGCTCGGGCGTTTCGTCGCAGGCATAACCAAACATCAGGCCCTGGTCGCCAGCGCCGATGTTGAGGTGGTCGTCGGACGCGTGGTCCACGCCCTGGGCGATGTCGTTGGACTGCTTGTCGTAGCAGACCATCACCGCGCAACCCTTGTAGTCGATGCCGTACTCGGTGTTGTCGTAGCCGATGCGCTTGATGGTGTCGCGGGCCACCTGGATGTAGTCCACATGCGCGTTGGTGGTGATCTCGCCAGCCAGCACAACCAGACCGGTGTTGGTCAGGGTTTCAGCCGCGACGCGCGAGCGCGGGTCCTGCTTGAAGATGGCATCGAGGATGGCATCGGAGATCTGGTCGGCAACCTTGTCGGGATGGCCCTCAGAGACGGATTCGGAAGTAAAAAGAAAATCGTTCGCCATTGCGTACACTCCATGAAGTTTGTCGGCGCGTTGCCGGCTTGGGGTGCCTCGGCGAACGCTTTAGCAGTTTGGTTTAATGTCGCCCTGCAAGTAGTTCAGTAACTCGGCGACAGTTGCCATTATATCGTTTGCGCTTAGTCAGCCCGCGACCCCCCTCCTGATGTCCTTGCTGTTTCGATTCCTGTCCCTGTGGCCGCTGCGTGTTTTGCATGCGGTGGGCGCGGTGCTGGGCTGGGCGGTGTGGGCAGCGAGCCCGGCTTACCGCAGGCAGTTCCGGGCCAACGTGGCGCAGGCCGACATCCCGTTTGAGGCGGCCAGACCCGCCATTGGCGAGGCCGGCCGTTTTGTGGCCGAGCTGCCCAGGCTGTGGATGCGGCCACCGGGCGAGTCTTGTCTGGGCAATGTCCATGTCGAAGGACAGAGTCATGCCAGCGAGGCTTTTGGCCGCGGCAAGGGCGTGATTTTTTTTGGCCCCCATTGCGGCAGTTTTGAGCTGGGGCCACAGGCACTGGCCGAGCTTTACGGCCCCATCACTGCGATTTATCGCCCTGCACGCAAGCCCTGGCTGGCGCGGCTGGAGCAGATGTCGCGCAGCCGCCCTGGCTTTTCCGTGGTGCCGGCCAGCCTGAGCGGCATTCGCCAGATGCTCAAGGCGCTGAAAAGCAACCAGGCCGTGGCGCTGTTGACCGATCAGGTGCCACCCGAGGGTCAGGGCGTGTGGGCGCCGTTTTTTGGCAAGCCCGCCTACACCATGACCCTGGCTGCCCGGCTGGCTCTGCAAAGTGGCGCTACCCTCCTGCCGGTCAGCTGTGAGCGCCTGCCGCGCGGGCAGGGTTATTTCCTGAAAATCTGGGCGCCGCTGGCAGCGCTGGACACTCTGCCCAAGTCGGACATGCTGCCGGCCGTGACCGCCATCAACCGGGCGATTGAGTCGATTGTGTTGAGCCAGCCGGGACAGTACCTCTGGGCCTATGCGCGCTACAAGGCGCCGCGCCAGCAGCCCGGCCAGGAGCAGACGTTTTGAAATCGCCGCGTCAGTTCGCCAGTTATCTATTTACCCGCGGCGGCATTGTGTTCATGCAGCTATTGGCGGCCTTGCCGCTTCCGCTGGTGCGGGCCATGGGTGTGGTCCTGGGCTGGTTTCTGTACCTTGTTGCGGTGCCGCGCCGGCGGGTGGTGCAGACCAATCTGCGCTTGTGTTTTCCGCAGCAAACGGACAGCGAACGCCGCGCCATGACGCTGCAGACCTTTGAGTTTTTTGCCAAGGCCTGGCTGGACCGCAGCTGGTTGTGGCATGGCCATCCCGACAAGGTGAGGCAGCGCCTGAAGATCACCGGGGCTGTTGCCGGGCTTGAGGAGCAGCAACCCACGGTGGTGTTTGCGCCGCACTTTTACGGACTGGACGCGGGCTGGGCCGCGCTGACACAGCAGTTGCAGCGCTCCTTCACGACCATCTACACCGACCAGGCCAACAAGCTGCTGGACCGCTGGATTTTGCGGGGACGCCGGCGCTTTGGCAACGCGCGCCTGTTTGGCCGGGCCGAAGGGGTGCAGCCCCTCATCAGCGCGCTGCGTGCGGGGCAGCCGCTGTATTTGCTGCCCGACATGAATTTCGGGCCGGAAGAATCGGTGTTTGTGCCTTTTTATGGCGTATCCGCCGCCACCGTGCCCTCGTTGTCACGCTTTGCCAAACTGGGCCGCGCCAGGGTGGTTCCGGTCATTACCCGCATGACATCGGACGGTTATCAGATTGAGGTGATGCCGGCCTGGACCGACGTGCCCTCGGACGATTTTTTGGCAGACACGGCGCTGATGAATGCGCGCCTGCAGGATTACATCAACACCATGCCGGCGCAGTATTACTGGGTGCACAAGCGTTTCAAAACCCGGCCCGAAGGTGAGCCGTCCCTCTATTGACCAGCACCTGGCTCCAGAAATCGCTGAATGTAGCCCGCCACCTCCTGGGGCCGCTCATGCACGATCCAGTGAGACGCTCCACTGACCCGTTGAAGCTGCATGTTGGGCACATAGTCTTGCAGCCCATCCAGCAGTGCGGGCGGCAGCGCAATATCGTCCATCGCCCAGACCACAAGGGTAGGTAGCATCACAGTCAGCATCGCCGGTGGCAAGGTTACAGCGGCGGCGGCGGGATCTTCAGGGCGCGGCGGACGTAGCGGCGAAGCGCGGTAGAGGTTGCAGCCACCCGTCAATCCGGCGCGCCAGACCTCTCTGTACTGGTCCTTGATGTGTTCCGTCAGCCACGCGTGGGGGCCGGTTTCTGCGCCCATGTTGGTAAAAAAAGCCCACAGGCGCCGGAAATCATCTTCCGCCAGCAAGGCCTCGGCATCGGGACGGATCAGGAAGTTCATGTAGGCACTGCTGGCCTGCTGCGCCGGCGAATGCTGCAGCTCGCGTAAAAAGGTGCCCGCGTGGGGTGAATTGATGATGACCAGTTTTTTCATCAGCTGCGGCTGGGTCGCTGCCACGGTCCAGGCCACGGCCCCGCCCCAATCGTGCGCGACCAGACATTCCAGCTGTCCAGCGTTGCAGGTCTGGGCAATCAGCGCCGAGATGTCCTGCACCAGGTGTTTGGCCCGGTAGGCGGCGGGATCGACAGGCGCGCTGGATTTCTCAAAGCCGCGCAGGTTGGGCGCAATGCAATGGTAGCCACCGTTTTCCGGCTGCGCGAAATGTTCCAGCGTCGCGTCCCAGATAAACGCCGCCTCCGGAAAGCCGTGCAGAAACATCAGCACGGGACGGCCCTCTTCGCCCGTCATGCGACAGGACAGGGTGATTCCGTGGGGCAGGGTCAGTTGGCAGGTGCGAATCATTCGCTATTCTTTTGATAGCTAACACCACCCGTCGTCACAGGGTGAAAGCTGGGTTTTCTACACAAGACAAAACGGCAGACCTGGAAACGGACTGGGGCTCAGGGTTCTTCCGCTGGGTCCACAGCCACTTTTTTAACCTTGACGGGCGGATGGGCCCATTGCCACAGGTGCTGGGCCACTTCCTCCACGCCTTGGCGCTTCAGCGCAGAAAACAGTTTGACATCGCCGCCGCCGGCCTGCAGTCGCACAATGGACAGGGCCTTGGCTGCCTCTGTCTTGTTGAGCTTGTCGGATTTGGTCAGCAGCACCAGAAACTTCAGGCCTTCCTCGACGCGCGGACGGATCACATCCAGCAAAATTTCGTCAAGCTCCGTCAAGCCCAGACGCGGGTCGCACAGCAACACCACGCCCTTGAGATTGCCCCTGGTCTGCAGGTAGTTGCCCATGACCTGCTGCCAGCGGTATTTGGCGGCCTTGGGCACCGCAGCGTAGCCGTAACCCGGCAAATCGGCGAGCACCGCATCGGTCACGCCCTGTTTGCCCAACGAAAACAGGTTGATGCTCTGGGTACGGCCGGGCGTTTTGGAGGCAAAGGCCAGGCGGTTGATCTGCGTCAGGGTGTTGATGCAGGTGGACTTGCCTGCGTTGGAGCGGCCCACAAAGGCTATTTCGGGAAATTCGATTTCGGGCAAATGCTTGAGCTCGGGCGCGGTGGTCAGGAATTTGGCGGTATGCAGCCAGCCCATGGCGATTTTGGCCTCGGCCGACTGGGGCGGCTGGGCGGCCAGCGCTGCGGCCATTTTTGCTGCCGCCACCTTGGGGGTGGGCCGCTTGTGGCTCGGCTTGGCCGTTTTGATGGGGGTGGATCGCGGAGATATGCTCATATTTGGGATTGTCCCCCAAGCCATTGTAAAATCTGGGGGTTTTGCGTTAAGTTGCGCTCCCTTCGGGGCTTTGTTCAGCTTGAAGCCTGCGCCCCTTGCCACCTCCACCTTAGAGTCAACCATTAAACCCCCGATATGAAGCCTGTTTCCTCTTCGTTGATTAGTTATTTGTTGGCTGCCCTGCTGGCCGTGCCTGCGCTGGCCCTGGCAGCCGGTGAGGCCGCCCCGGCCAAGGTGGCCAAGCCTGACCTCGTCAAAGGTGAAGCAAGCTACGCTGCGGTGTGTGTTGCCTGCCATGCGGCCGACGGCAACTCGGCCATCGCGGCCAATCCCAAACTGGCGCAGCAACACCCGGAATACCTGATCAAGCAATTGCAGGAGTTCAAGTCCGGCAAGCGCAAGAACGCTGTCATGCAGGGTTTTGCCGCCGCGCTGAGCGATGACGACATGAAAAATATTTCTTTCTGGGTCACGACCAAGAAAGTCAAAACCGGTTCCGCCAAGGACAGGGAACTGGTGACCCTGGGTGAGCGTATTTACCGCGGCGGCATTTCCGACCGCCAGGTGCCCGCTTGCGCCGGTTGCCACAACCCCACCGGCGCCGGCAATCCCGCGCAATACCCGCGCCTGGGTGGCCAGCATGCCGAGTACACCGCCACGCAGCTGACGGCCTTTCGCGATGGCGGACGCACCAACAACCTGATGATGAACCAGGTCGCAGCCAAGCTCAACGACAGGGAAATCCGCGCGGTAGCCGACTATATTGCCGGTTTGCGTTGAACCCCAGCCGGAATAAACGCTCCAACCCCGGGCAGGTCTTTCATAAAGGCCTGCCTTTTTTATTGCAGCTCATCTTGCCCACCCCAATTCCCGCATGACAGTCTCGACCCACGGTCTCCGGCTCAGAGCCGGCTCACACGCCCTGCGTTCGATGGTCGAGCTGCTGTCGTCGATGCGCTTTTCGATCTCCCTGCTGACCGTGATCTGTATCGCCTCGGTGATAGGAACGGTCCTCAAGCAGCAGGAGCCACTGAGCAATTACGTCAACCAGTTCGGCCCCTTCTGGGCCCAGGTTTTTGGCGCGGTCAGCCTCAACACGGTGTACAGCGCCTGGTGGTTCATGCTGATTCTGGCTTTTCTGGTCATCTCCACTTCGCTGTGTATTGCCCGCAGCACGCCCAAAATCCTTGCCGAACTGAACCACGTCAAGGAAAACATCCGCGAGCAGAGCCTGAAGGCTTTTGGCCACCGGGCCGAGACCGTGCTGGCCGAGCCGCCGGAGGCTGCGGCGCGGCGCATGGGCCAGACGCTGGTACAGGGCGGCTGGAAGGTCAAGCTCCAGCACAGGACCACCCCGGGCGGTCGTGGCTGGATGGTGGCTGCCAAGGCGGGTGCTGCCAACAAACTGGGTTACATCGCCGCGCACAGCGCCATCGTGCTGGTCTGCGTGGGCGGCCTGCTGGACGGCGACCTGATCGTGCGCGCCCAGATGTTGCTGAACAACAAATCCATCTATACGGGAGGGGGGCTGATTGCCGATGTTCCCGTCCAGCACCGCCTGAGCGAGCGCAATCCTACATTCCGCGCCAACCTGCTCGTGGCCGAAGGGACACAGTCCAGCACGGCCATCCTCAATCAGCCGGGCGGGGTTTTGCTGCAGGATTTGCCATTTGCGGTTGAACTGAAAAAATTCATCGTCGAGTACTACTCGACCGGCATGCCCAAGCTGTTTGCCAGCGAGATCGTGATTCACGACAGGGAAACCGGCGAAAAAATTCCGGCGCGTGTCGAGGTCAACCACCCGGCCCGGCACAAGGGCATAGAGATTTACCAGTCCAGTTTTGACGATGGCGGCTCCAGCGTCACGCTGAAGGCCGTGCCCATGGCCGTGGGTTCCCAGCCTTCCAGCAAAGCCTTCGAGATACAGGGCACGATTGGCGGCTCCAGCAACCTGACCAGCGGGCAGGGCGCAGGGGCGCAAAAGATGACGCTGGAGTACACCGCGCTGCGGGTGATCAACGTCGAAAACTTCAGCGAAACCGGCAAGCTGGGTGCCGGCACCGGCGTGGATGTGCGCAAGGTCGATTTGCGCCAGGCCATCGATTCGCGTCTGGGCGCAGCCAACAAGACCAAAGAGAAAAAAGAGCTGCGCAATGTCGGTCCCAGCGTGACCTACAAGCTGCGCGACGCGGCCGGCCAGGCGCGTGAATTTCACAACTACATGCTGCCCGTCAAGATGGACAGCGCAGAAGCCAGCCCCGCGCTGTTTTTGCTGGGTGTGCGGGAAAATCCGGCCGAACAGTTTCAGTACCTGCGCATACCGGCCGATGAACTGGGCAGCATGGAAGGTTTCCTGCGCATGAGGCGGGCTCTAGCCGACCCGTCGCAGCGCGAGCGGGCGGTCCAGCGTTATGTGCGTCAGGCCATTCCCGCCGACCGGCCCGACCTGGCCCAGCAATTGGCGGCTTCGACTTCACGGGCGCTGTCCTTGTTCGCTGGGCCGGATCTCCCGGCTGATTCCGCCCAGGGAAAATCCCTTGCGGGCCTGCAGGCCATTTCCGATTTCATGGAAACCAATGTGCCGGTCGGCGAGCGGGACCGTGCCGGCGAGGTGCTGGTGCGCATTCTTAACGGCGTGCTGTTTGAACTGGCGCAACTCACGCGTGAGCAAAGCGGCCTCAAGCCACTGCCACTGGATGAAAGAACCCAGGCTTTCATGGCGCAGGCAGTGCTTTCGCTCAGCGATGCCCACCATTACCCGGCGCCCATGGCTTTCGAGCTCAAGGACTTCACGCAATTGCAGGCCAGTGTTTTCCAGGTGGCGCGCACACCGGGGAAAAACATTGTTTACCTGGGCTGTGCCTTGCTCATCCTGGGTATTTTTGCGATGCTCTATGTGCGCGAGCGGCGCCTGTGGGTCTGGCTGGCACCTGCAGATGACACAGGCGCCGAATCAGCCGCAAGCAGCCGGGCCACCATGGCCATGTCGACCAATCGCCAGACCCTGGACGGCGGCAAGGAATTCGAGATGCTGAAAACCAAACTTTTGCAGGCCCCCCGATGAACACCACCACCCTGAGCTCGCGTACCACCGACGCGTCAACCATTCATCTGCAGCAAGGCTATTTTGCAAAGCGTAATGCCCTGGACTGGTTGTTTGCGCTTGTTGTTCTGGTTGGCGGGCTCTATGCCTTTGTGCAGTACAGCGCTTTCATGGACGTTTACGAAAAAGGCATTTTGCTTGGCGCCATTCCGGCCACCGTGGCCATGGGCTGGTTCTGGCGTCCGCTGCGGGTGCTGATGCTGCTGGTTGCGGGGTTTTCGCTGCTGGGCATCGTCAGCTACCAGGGCGACCTGGCGCGCGCCGAAACGGTGTTCTGGCTCAAGTATTTTCTCTCCAGCCAGTCGGCCATCCTGTGGATGAGCATGCTGTTTTTCATGAGCACCGTGTTTTACTGGCTCGGCATGTTGGGCAAAGGCCAAAGCGACACGCTCGAGTCACTGGGCTCCAGAATTGCCTGGGTGGCCGTGGGCATGGCGCTGGTGGGCACCATGGTGCGCTGGTACGAAAGCTATTTGATAGGCGCCGATGTCGGCCACATCCCGGTGAGCAACCTGTACGAGGTGTTCGTGCTGTTTTGCTGGATGACCGCCGCGTTCTACCTTTACTTTGAAGCGCAGTACAAGACCCGCGCCATGGGAGCGTTTGTGATGCTGGTGGTCAGTGCCGCGGTGGGCTTCCTGCTCTGGTACACCGTGGTGCGTGAGGCGCATGAAATCCAGCCGCTGGTGCCGGCACTGAAAAGCTGGTGGATGAAGCTGCATGTGCCGGCCAACTTCATTGGCTACGGCATGTTCTCGCTGGCCGCCATGGTGTCCCTGGCCTATCTGATCAAGCAGCAGGGCCCAGAGACGCGCTGGTACAAGCTCACGCCGCTGTGGTTGCTGGGCGTGGTGCTGTGCTTCGTGCCGATTGTTTTCCGCAAGTCGCCCCTGGAAGCGGGCGGCAGCAATTACTGGATGGGTTATCTGCTGGTTTCCGGCTTGATAGCCGCCGGCATTTTGCTGGGGCGCCAACGCATTGCGGCGCGCCTTCCTTCCGCGGAAGTGCTCGATGACGTGATGTACAAGGCGATCGCTGTAGGGTTTGCGTTTTTCACCATCGCCACCGTGCTGGGCGCCTTGTGGGCGGCCGAGGCCTGGGGCGGGTACTGGAGCTGGGACCCCAAGGAGACCTGGGCGCTGATTGTCTGGCTCAACTACGCGGCCTGGCTGCACATGCGGCTGATGAAAGGCCTGCGGGGCACGGTGGCGGCCTGGTGGGCACTGGTGGGCCTGGCGGTCACGACCTTTGCATTTTTGGGCGTGAACATGTTTCTGTCGGGCTTGCACAGCTACGGCACGCTTTAGCCGTGTAGCTGAATCCTTGTAAGGAATGGCTGCGTATCAAGACTAAGCTTCATTACCGATCCGAAATGACAAGGACACCCCATGCTGATCAAAACTGGCAACAGCGGCTTCATTCACCCGGTCTCCAGCGAGATCACGCCGCAGGACGTTTATCAGAGCCGGCGCGAGCTCATGAAGCTGTTGGCCACGGGCGCTGCAGGCGCGGCCATGGCTGGCTGGGCAGGCCGTGAGGCGATGGCCCAGTCCGTGGCCAAACCCGGCAAACT
>JAKFXR010000073.1 GCA_021731285.1 Polaromonas sp.
GGGGAGACATCATCGTGGTCTGGATCAAACGGTTTTTCGGTGCTGTACTGCTGCTGGTGCTGCTGCTGGCTGCGGCCATCGCGATCTATGTTTACCGCAGCTTTCCGGCGCTGGACGGCGAACTCAAGGTCAGCGGGCTGGCCGCGGCCGTCAGCGTCGCGCGCGACGGCGCCGACGTCACCCACATCAAGGCCCAAACCCCGCGCGACGCCTGGATGGCGCTGGGGTATGTGCATGCGCAGGAGCGCGGCTGGCAGCTCGAGTTCAACCGCCGCGTCATGCATGGCCAATTGTCCGAGGTGCTGGGCGAGGCCACGCTGGACACCGACAAGCTGATGCGTACGCTGGGCATCATGGAGGCGGCGCAGCGCCAGTGGCAGGGGCTGCCCGCCGAGGCCAAACAGGCGCTGCAGGCCTACAGCGATGGCATCAATGCGTTTTACGCCGGCAGCACGCAGGCGCTGTCACCCGAGTTCCATATTCTCGGTGTCAAGCCAGGCGGCGCAGGACAGCCCTGGACGCCGCAGGACAGCGTGGGCTGGGCGCTGATGATGGCGCTGGACCTGGGCGGCAACTGGGGCAACGAATTCGCCCGGCTGTCGGCGGCCAGAGTCCTGAACACCGAAGAGCTCTGGCAGCTCTTCACGCCCTACCCGGGTGAGGCGCCCGCCTCGCGCACCGACTTTGCCAGACTGTACGCCGGTCTTGGCGTGTTTCGCCAGGATGCTATCAAAACAGGAGCTGCTGACGCTCGTCCGGCAAAGGCTGGAGGCCTTTTTGACTTGGGTAAAACGGCGGAGGCCGGGCTGCTGGCGCTGGACATCAACGACTGGGCCGCCAACATCGGCAACGTCGAAGGCAAGGGTTCGAACAACTGGGTGCTGGCCGGCAGCCACACCGCCAGCGGCAAACCCCTGCTGGCCAACGACCCGCACCTGGGCTTGTCGGCGCCTGCCATCTGGTACTTCGCGCGCTTGCAGGCGCCCGCAGGGCAGGGCGCCGATGGCAAGGCGACACCAGCGCTGGACGTGATAGGCGCCACGCTGCCGGGCCTGCCGTTCGTGGTGCTGGGCCGCACCGCCAAAGTGGCCTGGGGTTTCACCAACACCGGCCCGGATGTGCAGGACCTTTACCTGGAACAGATCAACCCGGTGAACCCGCAGCAATACCGCGTTCCCGGCAGCGGGCCGGCGCAGTGGGCGGAGTTCAGCACCCGCAGCGAAACCATCCGGGTCAAGGGCAAGGCCGACGTCACGCTGAAAGTGCGCAGCAGCCGTCACGGGCCGGTTCTCAGTGACGCGCAGAAAACCCATGGCGAGCTGCTGGACACCGGCAAGTACGTGATCTCGCTGCGCTGGAGCGCGCTGGAAAGCGACAACCGCACGGCCATGGCGGCCTTGCGCGCCAACCAGGCGCAGTCGGTGGACGAACTGATCGCGGCCTATGCCGACCACCACTCGCCGATGCAGAACGTGGTGATGGCCGATGTGGCGGGCAAGGTCGCCTACAAGGCCATCGGCAAGGTGCCGCTGCGCAAGGCCGACAACGATATTCTGGGCGTCGCCCCCTCGCCGGGCTGGGACGCCCGCTATGACTGGGCGGGCTGGTTGCCCTACGCACAAACGCCGCAGGCCGATGCGTCCAGCATCGGCAAAAAAGGCTGGTTCTCCAACGCCAACCAGAGCGTGGTGCCACCCGGTTCCGACCTTTTCCTCGGGCAGGACTGGGTCGTTCCTTACCGCTTCGAGCGCATCGAGCAATTGCTCGCCGCCCGGCCGCGGCATGACGCCGCGTCCATGCAGGCCATCCAGGCCGACCAGTTGTCGACCGCCACCACCCGCTTGTTGCCGTTTTTGCAGAAGACAGCTTCGCAGCACCCGCTGGCGGCCGGGGCGCAGGCCCAGCTCGCCGGCTTCGACGGCGTGATGCGCGCCGACAGCGCTGCGCCACTGATTTTTTCGGTCTGGGTCGATGAACTCACACGGGGGGTCGTAGGCGGCAAGCTGGGCGAGGCTCGCCTGAAAAGCATGTACGGCAAGCGCCATTTCCGCAGCGCGATCGAGGAGATCATGGAGCGCGACGACAAGGCCTGGTGCGGCGCCGCCGGGTGCGGCGCCCAGTCCACGGCGGCACTGGATCGCGCACTGACGCTATTGCAGGCTTCGCGCGGCGGCCAGCCAGCGGCGTGGAAGTGGGGTGATGCGCACCAGGCGCTGTCGGCGCACCGGCCTTTCAGCAACGTGCCTGCACTGGCCCGCTTTTTTGACGTCAGCGTGCCGACCGGCGGCGACTCCTTCACCGTCAACGTCGGCCAGTACTGGCCCAACGATGCCAAATTCCCGTTTGCCAACCGGCACGCCGCGTCGCTGCGCGCGGTGTACGACCTGGCCGACCTGGAAAAGTCGCAGTTCATCTACCAGACCGGGCAGAGCGGGCTGGTGTTCTCCAGCCGCTACCGCGACATGAGTCCTGGCTGGGCCGGCGTGGCCTACCGGCCGCTGCAAATGAACCCGCCAGGTTTCAGCCACGAGCTTCAGCTCAAGCCGTAAATCCCGCTCACGCTCAGGCCGGCACGGCGTCCACGTTGAGCCGGTCCCAGTGCCGGTGGGCAGCGATGGACGAGATGAAGGCCTGGGCGATCTGGCCGTCGACCGTCTTGCGCGCATCGGCCAGCAACACGCCGGTGGTCGGCTCCATCACCTGGTCGCCCTTGCCCTCGAGCGCAAAACCCAGGCTGCCCAGCAACTGCACGCCTTCGTTGAGCGCGCACAAGGTCTTGCAGTGTTTGTAGCTTTCGAGGATGAAGTGCACCGCGTCGCCCAGCTGCGACAGCGCTGCCACACTCGCTTCGCCACCGGGCACCAGCACCGCATCGAACATGATCGAGGGCGCATTGGCAAAGGTGTGGTCCACCGCCAGCTGCTTGCCTGAGGAGGTTTTGACGGTACCCAGTTGCGGTGCCACCAGTTTGCAGGTGGCGCCCGCATCGACCAGTTCCTGCTGCAGGCGCTTGAAGGTCAGCAAATCGACGCCGTCGGCCACCAGGATGGCGATCTTGCGCGTCTTGATGCCTTCCGACGGTTTGGCCATGCTCAGCGCCGCATCTTCCTCGACGGCGTTTTCGATCCGGTAATCGCGAAAGCCGAGGCGGCCGGCCGCAGCCTTGGCGTCGGGGGCGTTGATGCCCAGCGGCGCGGCCACGCGTGCCGCCAGCTTGGAGTCCACATGCGCCAGGTTGTCGACCATGCGCTGGCGGATTTCCGGCACATCGACCTTGGACAGCTCAAAGCGGAAGGCCGCGACGATATGGTCTTTTTCGGCCGGGGTCTGGCTGTTCCAGAACAGCGTGGCCTGCGAAAAATGATCGTCGAACGAGGGGCTGCGGCGCCGGATTTTCGGCGACTCCAGTGGCTCCGGATGGGACTGGAAGCCCTGGGCACCCCCATCGACGCGGTATTCCGAACCGGTCGCCAGCGTGTTGGGCTCGTAACTGACGCGGCCCTTGTTGACAGTCTGGCGGTGCATGCCGTCACGCTGGAAGTTGTGGAAAGGGCACACTGCCTTGTTGATGGGCAGCTCATGGAAATTGGCGCCGCCCAGGCGGGAGATCTGGGTATCGGTGTACGAAAACAGCCGGCCCTGCAGCAGCGGGTCGTTCGAAAAATCGATGCCCGGCACCAGGTGACCAGGGTGGAAGGCCACCTGCTCGGTCTCGGCAAAGAAATTGTCCGGGTTGCGGTTGAGCACCATCTTGCCGATGATCTGCACCGGCACCACCGATTCGGGAATCAGCTTGGTCGGGTCCAGGATGTCGAAGCCCAGCTTGTCTTCCTTGCCTTCTTCGATGATCTGCACGCCCAGCTCCCATTCCGGGAAATTGCCCTGGTCTATGGCTTCCCACAGGTCGCGCCTGTGGAAATCGGCGTCCTTGCCGGCAATTTTCTGGGCTTCGTCCCAGGCCAGCCCGTGCACGCCGAGTTTGGGTTTCCAGTGGAACTTGACGAAATGCGACTCGCCGCGTGCATTGAGGAAACGGAAGGTGTGTACGCCAAAGCCTTCCATCATGCGGTAGCTGCGCGGAATGGCGCGGTCCGACATGGCCCACATCAGCATGTGGGTGGATTCGGGCATCAGCGAGACAAAGTCCCAGAAGGTGTCGTGTGCGCTCGAAGCCTGCGGCATCTCGTTGTGCGGCTCAGCCTTGACGGCGTGAACCAGGTCGGGGAACTTGATGGCGTCCTGGATGAAGAAGACGGGGATGTTGTTGCCGACCAGGTCGTAGTTGCCTTCATTGGTATAGAACTTGACGGCGAAACCGCGTACATCACGCACCGTATCGGCCGAGCCGCGCGAGCCGGCGACGGTGGAAAAGCGCACGAAAACCGGGATCTCGGCCTCGGGGTCCTGCAGAAAGCCGGCGCTGGTGAACTGCGCCATCGGTTTGTAAACCTTGAAATAGCCGTGTGCCGCCGTGCCGCGGGCGTGAACGGCACGCTCGGGAATACGCTCGTGGTCGAAGTGGGTGATTTTTTCGCGAAGGATGAAATCTTCCAGCAGCGTCGGGCCACGCAGCCCGGCCTTCAGGGAGTTATGGTTGTCGGGGATTTGCAAGCCCTGGTTGGTGCTCAGGTTGCCAGTCGGCTCGGCGGTCGACGCCAGCAGTTGTTTTTGTTTTTCTGTGCCACCGGAAGAAGGTTTGGCGGTTGTGGCGGTACTGCGCTTGGGTTGCGGCATCGGGAATCCTCGGGAAAATCGAACAAGAAAAAAGGGGTCGTTGATGACGACCATCGGAGATGGCATCGCGCCACCCCGGCTGCGGGGTCTCAGTTGCCTTCGCAGTCAAGCAGCCGGTTCAGTCCCGTCACGATGGCCATCACGGCCAGGGTGGCCACGCCACCGACGAGCAGCCAGCCGGCGAAGTCCTGCAGCGGCTCGGCGACACCGTCCGGTGTCAGCGTCAGAAATGCGATCAACGCGGCCAGCGCCACCGGCAGGGCCTGCCACGCGGAGAACAAGCCTTGCGAGCCAGCGGCATGGGCCGGTGTGGGAGCGCCGGACGGGTGGACTTTGGACGGGGAGGTTGCGAGTGTCATGGTGAGTCCTGAATGGAAAAAATGCAGAACGAGGCAGGCGAGTCATGACCTTACGCCGCCTGCCGGGGTTTGCCAGTAGCTGGCCTGCGGCACCGGCTGTAAGGGCAATCGCGAACATGTGTAAGACCCGTCCCACGGCGCCGCGCACGGCGTCCTCCTACAGAACCATGCCCGCTTCTCCCGCGGCCGAAAAACGCTCGCGCGCCTAGAGTCGGATATCGCCGGACGGATCGCCAGACCGCCGTCAACATCCCGCCAAGGACACCCCATGCGCATTTTTTTCGTCGAAGACAACCTCGCCATGCGGCAAAGCCTGATGGACCCCCTGGAAGAGCTGGTTCCGATCACGACCATCGGCATGGCGGAAACGGAAGCAGAGGGCACCCGCTGGCTCGCGCGTGACGACGTGCACTGGGATCTGGCGATTGTCGACCTGTACCTCCAGGAGGGCAGCGGCCTCGGGGTGGTGGAGGCCTGCCGGTATCGCCACCCGGGGCAGAAAATCGTGGTGCTCAGCAACCACGTGACGGCGGAGATCCGCTGGCGCTGCGCGCAGCTCGGTGTCGATGCCGTGTTCGATAAAACCGCCGAAATCGACGACATGGTGCGCTACTGCGTTGCCCTGGCCAAAAGTCTCGATGACGCGTCCAGCCTGCCGCGCCAATTGTCCAGTGGCTGAACACTGCGGCCCTGGCAGGGCCGCTATGTCCCGAAATTTGTCTTCCAAAGGTAACCCATGGTCAGCACCCCCTCCGATCTCTCCCACACGCCTTTCGGCGCAGCTTCCCGGCCCTTGACCGAGGGCGTGCTGCAGTCTGCAGAAGAGGCGGTGCTGGCCAACCCGGCTTCGGTCGAGATGCTGCAGAACGGCGAGCCCGTGCCCCCAGCGGATCGCCCGGCCAGAAGCGGAGGTCCAGACACCGACCGCTTGGCGCGCATCGTCGGGGAAAAGCCGCTTCAGTCAGTTCTGGTTGCACTGCTTGCAGGCGCCTTGCTGGCATCGCTGGTCAAGTTGGCATTGCGCCGGCGCCGCAGCGGACACCCATCCTGAAACTCACACCGAATGGAAAACGCCATGAAGCCCATGACCCTTGCCACGACCCCTGAACCTGGAACCCAGATACCGACTGAAATGCCGCCACCGGTGATGCCGCCCATGCCGGGGCCCGGCAGCCCGCCAGAAATCATCGAGCCGCCCCAGACCGAACCCACCATCCCGGTCACGGAGCCTGGCAAGGTGATACCGGTCCAGGCCTGAGCGGAAAAAGCGGCGGAGCCAGCGCCACAAGCTCCGTCCACTTCCTCAGGGCGTCGCCTGCTGCCGCTTGTATTCGCTGCGTTTCATGCTCAGGTAAGCCGCCCTGTCGATCTCATGCAACTGGCGCGGGTAACGTTCGGTGGCATCGAACCAGTGCTGCAGGCGCTTTTCAAACTGCTGGGACGCCGGCACCGCCAGCGACGCCAGGTAAGCATCGATCGCCAGGTAATAACGCATGGTGTTGCGTTCCACCGCGCCGCGCATGCCGCCGACGGGCGCCTTGGCGCTGCCCGACTCGCCAGCCACCTCAGAGAAGCCGATCTTGCTGCTTGCCACCGTGGCCATGTAGGCCTGCATGGCCAGCCGGCTGGTGATCCCGTAGCCATAGGAATAACGCAGGTGCATGAAGGTCCTGTCGCCATCGAGCGGCACGGCTTCCAGGTCGATGCGGTAGTTGTGCGTGCCCAGCGGCCCCTTGGGCGCGTTGAGCCGCACTGCCAGGTAGTCGGCGCGGGTCGCCGCCGGCGTGAAACTGAAGGTCAGCGCATGCGCGTCTTTCAGTTCCTGGGGCGTTTTTTTGCCCACACTGACCGACATCGTGGCCGGCTGGCTGTCCTTGTCGGCGCTGCAGTGTTTGGTGTTCAGATGAAGAATCATCACCTCACACCATGTTTCGGGATTCTTGAAGGCGGTCAACACGGCACCGTAGGGGTAGTTGATGACCGCGTAAACGCTGCCGCTGACCGCCTGGGACGTTTCGGTCGAGTCCATTACCAGGGGGCGCTGGAACTGGTTGCGCGCGAGCTGGGACGCCATGGCCGTGTGTTTGGCCTGCAACTCGGCTGCGCCTGGCGCCTGCTGTGCATGAACAAGGCTGGTGCCGAAACTGGCAACAAGGCACGCCGATGCGACCCAGCGGCCGATCTTGAGGGTGGGGTTGTGAAGCATCACCACAGTTTGCCTGCCCGGGAGGCGGGCCGGTGCAGGATGCTCCGTCGTCCTACATGCTTGGGGGAAATGATGAAGAATGTCCATGGACTTCTGGAACGCTATGTTTTTGATAGCTGGCGATGCCCGCCAGCCCTGCTTACACCCGTCTGTCGGTCTGTTCGATCAGGGCGGGCAGGGCGATGGCGCGCGGTCCGGACCCGGTAGACGAGCTTGCGGCCACAGTATGGCAGGTGCCCGGCCACCCCTGTGTCTGGCCGAAAGATCCGTGAGGCCTGGATTGGACGTGCCGGCGCGCTGGCGGCCATAAGGCAAGCAGCGGCGTAACGGTGCCCAATCCCTAGCAGCTGTCATCTAACCCGCGGCAGATCGGTCCGGGCCAGTGTGGTCACCGTCGCCAAGGTTCCGGATATCGCAGGGGCATGTGCGACAGGGCGCTACATAAGCCAACAGGGGCGAGGCAGATCCCACGCTCCAACGGAGGGCGGTTCGGTAATCTCTCTCAGCAAATCCCCGAGGCTTAAACAGCCATTTCTCCTCTGAAAACCTCATTTTCTTCCCAATCTCGGGGCAAGGAACCTGACGCGATTTACCTAAACAGGATTTAGGAAAATCACCGAACTTTTCGATTTCGTTAGGTAATTGACCAAAGACTTCGTCACTGTTAGGTAAATACGCAGAGATTTCGTCGGCAGGCGCCGGCATTCAGCCTCGAAAACGAGCGCGCGAAACCCACGGAGGAATTGCTTCCTGATTCCCGCCTCCTGGCATGTTAAAACTCGCCCTTTCTCCTCTGAAACGCTTCAAATATTGAGGCCGGAGGATCGGTTTGAAATGTCGTCAGAAATGTCCAATAGCGACAAAACCCGGGTAATATTTTTATTTTTTTTACCAGCTTGTTTCCGTTTAGGCGGGCCGACAAACTGGGGGTATGCAAAAGCAGCCCGTTTTTATCTCGCCAGCGCCGTTGAGGTCGGAGATCGAGCTGCAGCATTGCCTGGAAGTTGGCATCACCGAGCGGTACGGCCCCGTTGTATCGGGAGAACCGCTACTGAGACTGCTGGCATTTAAAAACCAGGATGCAATGCGGCGAGCCATCAACCGCGGGCGCCTCACCGTCCCTATTTTTACGATAGAGCATCGGCGCGGAAAATTTGCGCTCGCAACGGATCTGGCCGAATGGCTGATCGTGCAGCGCTCAAGCGCTATCTTTAACCAAGCTTGGCAAGTCTTTTAATGGAGATCGCTATGAACAAGTCATAGACATTAAAGGACTGGCAAAAAGACAAAAGCCACGTGCGACAACACGTGGCCCGGCCCGAGCACGCCAGCGGGGCCAGCGTGGGTCTCATTACAGTGAATCTCCATTCTGAGCGTCCAATCGCCGGCTGTCAAGCGGGCGAAGTCCATGCACCCGCAGTTGCCGCCTGCGGCCTGAATCCAAGTTCTCACTGCTGAGCACTGGGTTTTTTCTCACACCCACACCTTTCTGAATAGCGCGCTGCCTGAAAGCCGCATCGTTCACCGACGCTTGCTCGGGGGGGACGAGTGTGTTGTCGCCACGGTCTGCCTCCGCGACGGTCTTGGACGTACTACGTTTGGAGTAATCATGGTTAAGAAAACATCGGTAAAACAGCCGAGCTTCCGCAGCAACCGGCGCAAGCTCATTGAAGCCATGGTGAATCGTGGCGAGCGGCCCTACAACATCTGGACTTGCTACAGCTCAAAAAATCAAAAAGATGTGGTGCTCCTGGGCGATTCAGAGTATCAGCACTTTGCTTTGATGGAAGGGGATTCCGACATTTTGAGCTACGAAATCGGCGGTGAGCGATATATGGCCGGGGAGGAAGAAGATTTCGTCGGCACAGAACCCGACGCCATAGTCCAGCTTCGCGCTGGAGCCACGCAATGGCGGGAAGTCAGTGCCGTTGAGGACATGCAAGAAGTCGACGAGCGAAAGCTGGCACAGCGGAAGACCCAGACATACGTCACAAAGAACCTTGGTTTTGATTATTTGCGCGTGTCTCCGCTGTTTCTCAAAAATCACGCCCAACTGATCGAGAACTGGCGGCGAATCGTTCCAATGTTAGCCGCAGCAAAACACTCGAACTTGCAGCGCTACATCGATCGCGCTCATGCGTTTGTAGACGCGGAGGAGCTGGTAGAAATTTGCTCCTTCCTTGACCTGTTTCCGGCCGCCGAGCGCTCCCTCGCCCAAGCGGGTCTGATGCGCTGTATCCAGCTCGGCCTGATCGACAGCGACCTTGCCCAGCGTCCGCTGCGACCGGTTACCCGTCTGAAAGCTCGAAATGACTGACAGGCAGAAATACACCCGTAAAAACTTGCCTCTCGATTTCGCCGACTGGGAAAACTGGCCCCAGGTGGACAGCAGTGAGTTCACACCAAAGAAGTTGGCCGGTTTCGAGCGGCGCAAGGGGGCATTGGAGATGTACCTTGGCGGCGCCAGGATCAAGGAAATCGAGGAGCAATGGCACATCAGTAACGGACAGATCCTCGATGACCTCAATCGATGCCTATCCGTAACCAAGGAGAAGCAGATCCGAGGGTGGGGCGCATTAACGGGCGGGAAGAACGTACGAGGCTACGTCCGTAAACAGGATACCTCCGATTGGACTGGCGAGGGGGCCGGTTTGTCGGGGGCCTTCCGACAATTTCTCGATAAACATCCGGATATGGAAGAGGCTCTCCACCTGTTCTGTCTCAAGAAAAAGAAGCGCGGCGACACGCACATTTTTGAGCATGGCCACTCCTTCAGTGAGATATACACCAAATTTTTAGAGCTTTGCGCGGAGAAGGAGCAGGCCGGCACGTTGTCCTATTTGGAGTATCCGTTTAACACTGAAAACGAGGGCGTTGCACCGTTGCGGAAATTCGCCAACGACGTCCGAACGGGAAATTTTGTCCTGGGCGCAGGAATACTCGGTGGAAAGGATGCTGCTAAACGTGGGCAGGTGGGCAATGGGCATGCCAAGACGTTGGTGGCCTCAGGTCTATATGACTTATTTCAGCTCGATGAACACACGATTGACTTGATTGGAACCGCTGTGATTGAAACCCCTAAAGGCTCAATCCGGGTACCGCTGCAGCGCATGACGCTTGTTCTGGTGGCGGACGCGGGGGGCCAAGGCATACCTGGCTATTACGTAACCCTGAAGGCGCAGGCCTCAGCAGAGGATGTGGTTCTCACGCTGTCGAACGCGATCGGTCTAAATCCTTCCCATATCTGGAAGCCACGCGACCTGATTGTGAATTACCTCTCCTACAAGGAGGGCGCCGGGTTTCCAACTGCTGTGTTTCCTCAACTTCGTGGTGCGTGTGGTGCGGCGCTGATGCTGGACAACGCCACGGTCCATTGGTCGAATGCGATGATGGATCGTGTCAGCGACCGTACAGGGATGGCGATCAATTGGGGGCCGGTAGCCACATGGGTGCGGCGAAATGTGGTGGAGGCCATTTTTGGAATTCTTGCGAAACGAGGTTTCCATCGTTTGCCGAACTCGACAGGCAGGGGGCCAAAAGACCCTCACCGCACCAACCCTGCTGCAAATGCAGTAATTCTTCTAATCGACTTTGAAGAGCTTCTAGACGTCATCGATGTTGTCATCGCAAATTTCAATGCGGAACCCAACCAGGCGTATGCAGGGCGATCCTACTTGGACCATCTGCGAGACTGCCTGATCCTGCCTACCAGAGCAATCCTTCCGCATATCTTGCCACCGCTGCCTGCGCATGTCCCGGATATGGACACCGTGGTGGTCGTTGTGTGCATCAAGGGCGACCAGGCAAGCGGGACCACCCCGTTCGTCGAATATCTGTACGCGCGTTACTCCAGTCCGATGTTGGCTCAGGCGGCAGTGTTGATAGGTAGAAAGGTTCGACTCCATGTCAAGCCACTGGACCCTCGCACCGCCAGAGCGTTTTTTGAGGATGGGACGGAGCTGGGGGTGTTGACTGCCAGAGGCAGTTGGGGGCGAATACCCCACACCCTGGCCATTCGACAAGAAGTCGGCAGCTCTATCCGGGAAGGCAAGGTAAAACTCCTGAAGGGGGAGAGTCCGATCACCGGCTTTCTAAAGCACGTGGCGGAAAAAGTAGTCGAACATAAGAAGAACGAAAAGACACCGTACACGATCTCGAAGGACGCTACCAAGGCGGCGCACATTGCTCGCACGACCGGACAGCCTATTCCGCCAGTGGATGGCCCGCCGAAGGTTGATGCGCCTGTGATGCCCCCCTCCAGGGCGCCGGCCAAGTGGCCGTCGTTTCTGCCTCCGCCGAAATTCTCCGGAAAGGCCAGGTGACTGCCATGGCTGCGATACGATCAGATGCACCTGGCAACATGCAGGCGCAATTGCGGTTGTTCCCGAGTTTCGATCCCACGGACGAGCAGATGCGGCAGAACGTGATCATGCAGCACCCGTTGATGCGGCCGACCGGTTATGCCTTCCCTACGCCGTCCGTAAAAACCGCCTTGAACCAATTCGTAGAAGGGATCAGCGCCGGACTGCCGGGGATGGCGTGGGTTGCCTATTCCCGCTGCGGAAAAAGTACCGCGATACGAGTGATTGTTCGACAACTTGCGCACACCTACCCGAACACTCCGGTATTCAGCTTCGTAGCCAAGCATCATCAAGAGCCGAATGAAGTGCGTTTTTACAAGGAGCTTTTGACTGATTGCGGGTTTTCTCCACCGCCAGGGCGAAAGGCAGACGAACACTTCGAGCGGCTCTGGAAGGGTCTGTATACCAGTGCTTTGAACGGACGCTCCAGTCGGGTCATTCTCCTGATTGATGAAGCACAAAAATTAAGCATTGATGAGTACTCGTGGTTGATTGACCTGACAAATGCCCTGGCAGTCCAGGGCATCTCCGTTACGGTGGGTTTGTTTGCCCAACCCGAACTTATTAAGTTGCGGGACAGGTTCTACCAAGATGGGCGGGTCGACATCATCGGGCGTTTTATGGTTGTCGTTGAGGCCTTCGAAGGAGTCAGGAATTGTGAGGAACTCAGAGAAGTTTTAGCCTGCCTCGACAATGAGGAAATGTCGGAGTACCCAGATGGCAGCGGATGCTCATGCACCGAATTCTTCGTCCACGAGGCCTATCGCTTAGGGTGGCGCTTTGAAGACCAGGCAGAGAATTTATGGCGCGCATTTGTTCAGTCTGCAGCGTCCAGAGTTGCTGAAGAGAAATTGAGTATCGGCATGAATTGGGTCAAGCTTACTGAATCGCCCCGGGTTTCGTGGAGGCCCGTTGGGTTAAGTCAGACCGATATGGCGGCCTGACTGGCTAATTGCCGATAGTAATTTTCTTCAGCTTCGGCAGGGGGAATGTATCCGATGGGCTCCAG
>JAKFXR010000029.1 GCA_021731285.1 Polaromonas sp.
GCCGTCAGCACACCCACCGGCAACTCCTGCGGCGCGATCACACCTCTGGCCAGAATATCGGCGGCGGTCAGCAGCACGGCGCCGGTCAGGCTGGACAACACGATCAGGCGGCCGTGGGTGGTCTTGATGACCGAACGCACCAGATGCGGCGCGGCCAGGCCGACAAAGGCAACGAGCCCGGTCTGCGCCACCGCTGTGCCGGTGGCCAGCGCCAGCACCGCCACCAGCGCGGCACGCATTTGCGGCAGCTTCAGGCCCAGGCTTTGCGCGGTGGCTTCGCCCAGCGCCAGCCCGTCCAGCACATGGCTCATCATCCAGGCCGCCAGCACACACAGGGCCAGTACCCCGGCCATCACGGCGCAGGCGCTCCAGCCGACAAAGGCCGTGCTGCCCAGCATGAAAGACTGCATGGCCTGCATGATGTCCGGCGTCATCAAGAGGATCAGCGAACTGAGCGCGCCCAGCACCACGCCGACGATCACACCAGCCAGCAGCAGGCGCAAGGTGTGTTGCACGCCTTTGGCCAGCAGCAGCGTGAGCAGCACCGCCAGCACCGCGCCCACAAAGGCCGCACCGGTCAGCCCGATGCGCGCCACCCAGTGTGTCGCCAGTGGCGACACGCCGAACAGCGCCATGGCCAGCGCCACACCCAGCGAGGCGCCGGACGCACTGCCCAGCAGGTAGGGGTCGGCCAGCGGGTTGCGGAACAGGCCTTGCGCCACCGCGCCGGCCAGTCCCAGCAGCGCGCCGGCCAGCCAGGCGCCGGCGGTACGCGGCAGCCGGATCTCCCAGACGATTTGCAGGGCCTGCGCATCGCTGGTCATGGCGCGCACACTCTCGAAGCCGGTGCTGCCCACGCTGGCGCCCAGCAGCAAGAGCAGTGCCGAAGCCGCCAGCAGGCCGCCAGCCAGCCACAAGGCCTTGCGGTCCTGCGTGGTCCGCAGCGCGCTCATCGTGCCTGGTCTTCCAGGCAACGGGCCATGAGCCGCGCTGCCTCGGCCATGCGCGGGCCGGGACGCACCACCACGTCGGATTCGTCCACGCCGAAGACACAGATGCGCTTCTCGCGCACGGCCTTGATGGCGGCCCAGCCCGGATAAGGCACCATGGACTGCATGCTTCGGTTGCCGATCATGATGACGTCCGGGTTGGCGCGCACGATGAACTCGGGGTTGAGCTTGGGAAAAGGACCGAGCGAGGCCGGCACCACGTTTTTGACACCCAGGCGCTTCAGGGTTTCACCGATGAAAGAGGCTTCGCCGGCAGCGTAAGGGCCGCGGCTGACCTCGAAATACACGCGGGAGTTGCGCGCCTTCGGCGACAGCGACTGTGCCGCCGCCGACACGCTGGCGTCGATGATGCGCCACAGGCGTGAGGCGCCGGCTTCTTCCGGCACATCCAGCAGAACACCCAGCACCGACAACACGCGCCGCACGTCGGCATGGCTTTTGGGTTCCAGCGCCACCACCTTGATGCCCAGCGACTCCAGCCGCTGGCTGGCGCGCGACGAGGTCGCCAGCAACACCAGGTCGGGTCGGAGCGCAACGATGCCCTCGATGTTCGGGTCCAGGCCGCCGCCCATGACCGGCAGGCGCCGCACGCTGGCCGGGTAATTGGAAAATCGGTCCACGCCGACGATGCGCTGGCACTGGTCCAGCGCGCACACCCCTTCGGTCAGCGAGGGCAGCAGGCTGACGATGCGCTGGGGCGACTGCGTGAAGCTCACGCTGACACCGCGGTCGTCGGTCACCTGCAGAGCGTGGGCGCCCGTGGCCATCGCCATGAAAACCAGTACCAGGCTGGCCGGCAGCCAGCATGGGAAACGCAACATCACGCAGCCCCTTTCAGCGTCAGCGGCAAACCGGCTGCCATGAAAGTGACACGCTCGCAGGCGGCAGCGATGTCCTGGTTCAGGCGGCCCAGCGCATCGACAAAAGCGCGGGTCTCGCGGCCCATGGGGATCACGCCCAGCCCTATCTCGTTGCCGACCAGCACCACGGGGCCGGTGCAGGCCTGGATCGCTATCAAAAGCATAGCTGCCTGCCCAGATGAATCGGGGGCTGCAGGGCCATTGTTCTTCGAACTTTCGGCTGACATCAGCAGATTGGTGAGCCACAGCGTAAGGCAATCAACAACGACCAGGGTGCGCGCGCTGCTGTGTTGCGTGAGCGCCTGGGCCAGGGCCACCGGTTCTTCCACGGTGATCATTCCTGGCACGCGTTCGGCGCGGTCCCGCCGGTGCCGCGCAATCCGGTCACGCATCTCGTCGTCCCAGGGTTGGGCGGTGGCAAGCAGCACGGCCTGGTGGTCAGGCGCGGCGTCCAGCCATTGCCGCGCCAGCGTTTCGGCGCGGCGCGACTTGCCGCTGCGCTGGCCGCCGAGTATCAGTTCGCTGCGCGCGATGTCAGCCATGGCTGGCTGCCCATTGCAGGATCAGTCGGTGAATCTGCTCCACACCCTCGGTCAATGCTGCAGGTCCCGGCTGCAGAATCTCGGCCGACTTGATTTCAAACAGCTGCTTGTGTTTGACCGCGTTGACTTCCTCCCAGCCAGCCCGGGCCAACACATGGTCCGGACGGAATTTGCGGCCGCACCAGGAACCCAAAATGATGTCGGGGTTGCGCCGGACGATCTCACTGCCGTCGGCAATGATGCGGTCCTTGCCCATGGGCTGCAACGCCAGCTCGGGGAAACAGTCGTCGCCACCGGCGATGCCCATCAGCTCCGACACCCAGGCGATCGCACTGATGTGAGGGTCGTACCACTCCTCGAAAAACACGCGCGGCCGGCGCTTGAGCGTGGCCGCTGCCTTCTCGATTTCCAGCAGGCGTTGCTGCATGCCCTGGATCAGGGCCAGGCCTTTGGCTTCCTGGCCGACCATGGCAGCCAGCTGGTACAGCATCGAAAAAATTTCGGCGACGCTGCGCTGGTTGAAGATGGTGACGGCAATGCCTTTTTTGATGAGTTGCGACGCGATGTCGGCCTGCAGGTCGGAAAAGCCGATCACGCAGTCAGGCTGCAGATCCACGATCTTGTCGATCTTTGCATTGAGGAAGGCACTGACTTTCGGTTTTTCCTCACGTGCACGCGGCGGCCGCACGGTGTAGCCCGAGATACCGACAATGCGGCGCTCTTCACCGAGCAGGTACAGCCACTCGGTCGGCTCCTCGGTCAGGCAAACAATGCGTTGCGGGCCATAAGCCGCCGTATCTGTCGCCGATGCCAATGCGCGCCAGTCCACGGATTGAGTCATGGCTTGTCCTTCAGGAACAGTGAAGCCGCTGCGGCCGGATCCGACGCGAACCAGGCATGAAAGTAGCTGGCCTTGACGTTGTCAGCCGTGCCAGCCACATACATGGCCTCGCCCTCGCCGCGCAGTTTGCGCCCCGGAGCTGCCTCGGTGCGGGCGACCGGCGCCAGCGGCGTGTCGCAGGTGGAGTAATGAAAGGTGTGGCCGCGCAAGGTGCCGCCCGGCACGGCGAGCTGCTGCGGACCGAGCGCGGCGAGGCGCTTGTGCACCGTCACCCGGCCCGGCAACACGCCCCACATGGGAAAGCTGTCGCCGTCTGCGGTGTGCAGTTCCTCGAACAGCGCCATCATGCCGCCGCATTCGGCCCAGACCGGTTTGCCGGCGGCCACATGGGCGGTGATCGCGGTTTTCATGGCGCTGTTGCCTGCCAACACTGCGCCATGCAGCTCGGGGTAACCGCCGGGCAGCCACAGGGCATCGCAATCGGGCAAGACGGCATCGGCCAGCGGCGAAAAGAAAGCCACCCGGGCACCCAGGGCACGCAGGCAGTCGAGATTCGCCGCGTAGATAAAACAGAAGGCGGCGTCGCGTGCCACGGCAATTGTCACGCCGCGCAGCAAGTCCGGCGCAGGCGCTGCATCGGCCGGCGCCGCAAAGGCCACCGACCAGGCCTGCAATGCGTCCGCATCCATCTGTCCCAACGGTGTGGCGGCGAGCGCATCGGCCGCGGCATCGAGCCGGGCCATGGCGTCGTCCATTTCGGCGGATATCACCAGGCCCAGGTGCCGCTCGGGCAGATGGAAGGCCGGACTGCGCATCAGCGCGCCCTGCCACTGAGCCAGATCCCGCAGGCTTTCCTCCAGCATGGCCGCATGGCCGTCGGAGGCCACGCGGTTGGCCAGTACCCCGGCAAAACGCAGGCCGTCGCGGTAAGACTGCAGGCCCCAGGCCAGCGCGCCAAAAGTGCCGGCCATGGCGCTGGCGTCGATCACCGCCAGCACCGGCAAGCCGAAGCGCTGCGCCAGGTCGGCGGCACTGGGATGGCCGTCGAACAGGCCCATCACACCTTCAACAATGATCAGGTCGGCGTCCTGCGCCGCAGCGTGCAATCGCTGCGCACAATCGGCTTCGCCGGTCATCCACAGATCAAGCTGATGTACAGGCGCGCCACTGGCGACGCTGAGCCAATACGGATCCAGAAAATCCGGCCCGCACTTGAACACCCGCACGCGCCGGCCCTGGCGCGCATGCAGGCGTGCCAGCGCGCAGGCGACCGTGGTCTTGCCCTGGCCGGAGGCCGGGGCGGCGATCAGGATGGCGGGACAGCGGGTGGATTCGGTCATGGGCAGGCAGGTCGGCGGGTCACAGGGGAGCCCATTTGAGCCCCACATACAGGGTGCGTCCAGCGGTGGCATAGGTTTGCGCCAGTTCATAGGACTTGTCGGTGACATTGTCCACGCGCGCGATGACGGTCCAGTCACGGGCCAGCGCGGTGCTTGCACTGAGGTTCATCAGGCTGTAGCCGCCCAGCGTGCGGGTGTTGGCCGCGTCGTCGTAACGGCGGCCCGACAACTGCGCCTCCGCCCCCACCTGCCAGCTGCCGACACGGGTGTCGGCCGTCAGCACGGCATGGCGGCGCGCCCGGCGGGCCAGGCTTTTGCCGGTGTTGAGGTCGCGCGGGTCCTGCAGGTCCAGCGAGGCCGACAGCAAGGTGTTGCCCACCTTGTAGCCGCCGGTGAAGGTGACGCCGGTGTATTCGGCGCGCGCCGTGTTGGAATAACAGGCGCGGTTGGCCAGCGCCACCGGCGCGCGGCCGTTGGTGCAGGGACCGGATCCGTTGGTGAAAGTGATCAGGTTGTTCACCCGGTTGCGGTAGGCGACAAAGCCGAAGCTGCTGCTGCCTTGCGCATAACGCAAGCCTGCCTCGAGGTTGCGGCTGCTTTCCGGCTGCAGGGTGGACACGCCGTAAATACTGAAGCGCTGGTAAAGCGTGGGGGCACGGAAAGCGGTGGCAGCCGCAACGGTGGCGCGCCATTGCGGCGTGAGGGCAAAACCGTAAGCGGCGCTGCCGGTGTTCTTGCCGCCGAATTCGCTGTCATCGTCGTGCCGGGCGTTGAGCTGCACCGTGTGCCGCTGGCCCTTCCAGCCGTAGCCCAGCGCGAAGCCGTCCTGGGAGCGGCCACGGTTGATCGGCGCGTTTTCAAGATAGTCTTCCTTGCGCTCCAGGTCGGCCGTCAGCACATGCGCGCCCAGGCGCAACTCGTTGTGCAAGAGGTAGCCGCGCAAACTGGTCACCGTCAGGTAAGGCGAAGGCACGGTCTGGTAACGGTCGCGCGAATCGGTCAGGCTCAGGCGCGTGCTGTAAGCCTCGGTCCACTGGGCCTGCCAGTTGAGTCCCAGCGTGTCAAGCTCGCGCAGGTTCAGGTCGTCGCGGGCAAACGCGCTGTCGTACTGCGATTTCATGTTGTTGGACAGGGCGGCAGCCTCGAGGCGATGCGCCTTGTTGATCTGAAAGCCAAGTTTGGCGTTGGCCGACCGACTGCGGTAGCCGTCGAGGTCGCGGTTCTGGCCAGCAGCGGTACGCGAATTGAAGCCCGTGCTGCGCTCCGCAGCCATGCCCAGCGAGTAGTCGAAAGCGCCGACCGCGCCGCTGAAGCCCGCGTCAGCCTTGTTGGTGCCGCGCGAGCCCACGCCGATGCCCACAAAAGGCGAAAACGCCCCCTCCCCCCGTTTGGTGAAGATCTGGATCACGCCGCCCAGCGCATCGGAGCCGTACACCGCGGCCGCCGGGCCGCGCAACACCTCGATTCGCTCGATTTGCGAGATCGGAATACTTTCCCAGGCAGCTCCACCAGTAGCCTGGGAGTCGATGCGCACGCCGTCGATGTAAACCGCCGTGAAGCGTGACTCGGCGCCCCGGACAAACACACCGGTCGTGGTGCCCGGCCCGCCGTTGCGCTGGAACTCGATGCCGGGCAAGCGGGCCAGCACGTCGGCCAGACCTGTGGCACCGCTGCGCTCAATCGCCTCCCGGTCCACCACGCTGACATCGGCGAGAAGATCCGTCAGGGGCTGGACGGTGCGGGTTGCGGTGACCACCGTTTCCCTGAGCGGGGTTTCTGCCCGGGGTTGGGAAAAGACGGGAAAAGCAGCGGCCAGCGCCAGCGAAAGCGCGGCCGGGCGCGCATCAAAAACACAGGTTTTCATGGGTGGGAACAATCAACAAAAAGCTCTCACCGGCTTCCCCGCCAGTGCATTGAGCGTTACGGCCGCAAACTTTTGGGCGTGCAACCACCTTGTTGGCCGGTATCCGGGCTGACGGAACTGTCCTCATCGCCTTCCCAAACGCTTGTTCAAAACGCTCAGTGGCCGTGATGGGGGCTGAATGCACCCTGAGCCGACTCAGGGAAACACATTCGTCCGTTTTACCGTTGCGGGGGCAGCGCAGGTTGGAAGTCGCGGCGCTTGCGAATGGGGGGCGAACCCTGAACGCATGGCGAAAACTCCCTCCTGCTTCCCGTTGAACTGCGGCGTGTGAACCACACCGCGAGCACCAACAGGCGAGATTCTACGCCCCAAAACCCGGCAAACCCTACAATCACAAAGCCATGTCGAACCAAACCCACATCGACCAGATTGCCGAACGTGTCGAGCGGCTGCTGCTGCGCTACGAGGAATTGCAGCGTACCAACGCCCTGCTCAGCGAACAGGTGCATGTGCTGACGCAGGAGCGCGATTCCCTGCGCTCGCGCCTCAGTGCTGCCCGCGCGCGGGTTGATGCCTTGCTGGAGCGGCTGCCCGACTCTTCCTCTTCCCTCAGCCTGGGGGCAGGTTCTGCACGAAGCACCGCCGGATCCGACTCATGAAGCAGCTCGACGTACAGATCATGGGCCAGAGCTACCTGCTCGGATGCCCCGAAGGCGGCGAGACCCGCCTGCTCGATGCGGTGGAAAAAGTCGATGCCGCCATGTGCAAGATCCGCGACGCCGGGAAAATCAAGGCGCGCGACCGCATCGCCGTGCTGGCGGCGCTGAACCTGGCTTTCGAGCTGTCCGAACTCGAGGCCAACGCATTTAAAGCCTCGCGCCACACAACGCCAGCTGCCGCCCCCGTCCGGGGAGAAGCGCCCGGCACCGCCCAAGCCGATGCGGCGCAGCCCCAGCTGGCGGCATTGCTGCAACGCCTGGACAGCGCACTGGGTGTGGACGGACGCCTGCTGTAAGGCCGCGCCGCGCCCTTGCCAGGCGCAAACACACCACCCTTAAGCGGCTGCACGGTCAGCCACAAGCGCCTACAATGAACTTGTCTGCGGTGCGCACCGGGCTTTATATTTCCTTGAACCAATGCTCTACGAGCACGGGCTTGGTAAATTGTCCGGCAGGCGTGATCGTCTCGCGTCAGACGAACCCGAAACCTGACTGCCCTCGCCCACCTGAACCCCGGTTCAGGATGACGGTCCGGTGGCACTTGCAGACACCTTTTTCGTTTTCCTTTCGGGCCCGGCCCGGCCTGAATGTTTCTTGAACCGCAAATCATTGCCGAATTCCTGCTGCTGGGCAGCATCACCGGCTTTCTGGCCGGCCTGATGGGCATAGGCGGCGGCATGCTGATGGTGCCGTTCATGAGCTTCATCCTGACGGCCAAGGGTTACCCGGCGGACTACACCTTGAAAATGGCAGTGGCGACCTCGCTGGCGACGATCTGCTTCACCTCCATGGCATCGGTGCGTGCGCACCATCGCCGCGGCGCCGTGTTGTGGCCCATCGTGCGCCTGCTGGCACCCGGCATCCTGCTGGGCTCACTGGTCGGCGCGCAACTCGCCGTCGCACTGCCTGGCAAGATTCTCGGCACCCTGTTTGCGGTGTTCGTGGCGTTTTCCGCCACGCAGATGTTCCTGGACCGCAAACCCAAACCGAGCCGCACCCTGCCCGGCCGCCTGGGCACCTTCGGCATGGGCTGGGTAATCGGCATGTTGTCCTCACTGGTCGGCGCTGGCGGCGCCTTTGTCTCTGTGCCTTTCATGACCTGGTGCAACGTGAAGATCCATGACGCGGTCGGCACGTCGGCAGCGCTCGGTTTCCCGATCGCGCTGGCCGGCACACTGGGTTATATCTGGGCCGGCCAGGGCATGCCCGAGATGCCGCCGGGCTCCATCGGCTACCTCTACTTGCCCGGTCTGATCGTGGTTTCGCTGGCCAGCATCTGCACCGCACCGCTGGGTGCGCGTACCGCGCACCGCATGGACATCCGGCCTCTGAAAAAGGTGTTCGCGGTGCTGCTCTATGCTCTCGCGGCATACTTCCTGTTTCGCTAAAACATGGCCCCCCGCTTGCCACTTTCGTTGACGACGCTGAACCTTGCAGGCCGCCGCTTGCAAGAGCCTTCGCCTCTGATGCCTGTCCAAACCTGCCCAAGCAGGTCTGGAGCCACAGGCATCAGCCCCGAGTGGGAGCGGCCTTGCCTTGGGGAGGCCCGGCGGCCCGCCCAAACAGTCCACATTGCTCCTGGTAATCATTCATGAAAATTGCATTCATCGGCCAGCAGGAATTCGGCAAAGCCACGCTCGAAGCGTTTCTCGCACGCGGCGACGAAGTGGCCGGTGTCTTTTGCGTGCCGGAAAAAGCCGGTGCCAGGCCCGATGCCCTGCGTGTGGCCGCGCAAGCCCTGCACCTGCCGGTGTTCCAGTTCAGCAGCCTCAAGAGCAGTTATGCCGAGCAAGCCATGCGCGACCTCCAGGCCGACATCGGCGTGATGGCCTATGTGGTGCAGTTCGCGCCGCAAACCTTTGTCAACATTCCGCGCTGCGGCACCATCCAGTTCCACCCTTCGCTGCTGCCGCGGCACCGCGGGCCCTCGTCCATCAGCTGGCCAATTGCGCTGGGCGAAACCCAGACCGGCATCAGCATCTTCCGGCCCACCGATGGCCTGGACGAGGGGCCGCTGGTGTTGCAAAAGGCATGCGCCATCGGACCCGACGAGACCCTTGGCGAGCTGTACTTCAACAAGCTGTTTCCCATGGGTGTGGCAGCGTTGCTGGAGGCCGCCGACCTGGTGACATCGGGCCGGCACCAGGAGCGCGCCCAGGATGAGTCGCACGCCAGCTACGAAGGCTGGTACCACGAGGAAGAGTCGCGCATCAACTGGGCCAACCATGTCGATCAGGTCTACAACCTGATCCGCGCCTGCAACCCCGCTCCCGGCGCGTGGACCGAATTGGGAGGAAGCCGGGTCTGGCTGTATGACTGCCGAAAACATCCGGTGCGCGCCTTTGCCGGGGTGCGCGGCAAGCCCGGGGAGATCGCCGGTGTGACGGAATCCGGCTTGCTGATCAATTCGCACGGCGGCCAGATCGAGGTGTTCAAGCTCAAGCCCGAAGGTGGCGCAAAAGTGAATGCGGCGGACTTCGCGCGCGAGCGCCGGCTCATCAGCCCGGCGCTTTGAGCCTGCTCACTTTTTGACGCGGGCCGGCGCGGGGCGGGGCCGGTAGCCAATGGTCTGCTCGATCAGTGCCCCGCCGTCGCTCATCAGAAAGGTCTTGAAGGCCTGGGCCACGGGTGTCAGCCGCTTGTTGCGCCGGTGCACCACATACCAGTGCAGCATCAGCGGAAAGCCCTGCACATCCAGAACGCTGAGACTGCCGACCTGCAGTTCGCGGCTGATGGTGTGTGCCGAGAGAAAACTCACCCCCATGCCCGCCATCACCGCCTGCTTGATGGTTTCCGTGCTCTTGATTTCCATGGCGATATTGAGGTTGGCCAGATGGGCGCCGAAACCCTCTTCCATGGAGTTCCAGGTGTCCGAACCCTTTTCCCGCACCACAAAGGGCTCGCGCGCCAGGCGCGACAACGCAATGCGCTTCTTGCTGGCCAACGGGTGGTCGGGGGCCGCCACCACCACATAGGGGTGAGGTGCAAACGCCTCACTCACCGTGTCCGGCCCCAGCGGCGGCCGCACCATGATGGCCAGGTCGGTCAGGTTGTCGTTGAGCTGGCCCAGCAACTCTTCGCGGTTGCAGACACCAAAATCCAGCGTGACACCGGAATGGCGCCGCGCAAACTCGACCAGCAGCCGCGGCAAAAAATAGTCGCCGGCACTGATCACCGCAACGTTGAGTTTGCCGCCAGCCACGCCCTTGAATTGCGCCATGGCCTCTTCCACCTCCTTGAACTGCTGGATGATGATCCGGCTCGAATGCAGCATCTCCACGCCCGCCGGCGTAAGGTGAATCTTCTTGCCGAGCTGCTCGAACAGCGGCAGGCCGGCATGGTCTTCCAGCTTCTTCACCTGGATGGAGACCGCAGGTTGGGAAAGATGCATTTCTTCGGCAGCCCGCGAAAAGCTCAGGTGCCGGGCCACCGACTCAAAAACCTTGAGCTGGCGCAGTGTCGCGTTTTTCATGGTGTCTTATCTATAACTCTTAGATTATCAATAGTATCAAATACTTTTACTATCGCTAATCATCTTTCCTGCCTACATTTGCGTCAAGCCCGGTGCACAAAGCGCCGTCACTCCGACCAGATCACACACCACCAGGAGATCGTCATGCTCAATGCCCTGCTTTCCCAGACCGCCGCCGGCCAGGCTGCCGAAGCACACCGCCATGCCTACAACGCCGCGTTCGAGGAACTGGGCCTGACCTGGTACTGGGATGCCGCCACCTACGCCCGCCTGCAGGCGCATGGCCGCGACGGCGTGCGTGTCTACCTGGAAACCGAGCAATCGCACCTGCTGCGCGCCTACGAAGCTGATTTCCTGGTCGGTGCCATTGAGACTACCCAGACCCGTTGTTACGCGAACATGGCTCGCCAGGCCCAACCGGCACCAGGCAACTGGGCCAACCATACGCAGATGTCCGCCTCGCCGCGGCACAGCGCCGCATCCGGTGCCTCGGCACATCGGTCGGCGACCAGCGCCCTCGGCTGAAAGAACGGGATGACAAATCACTGGGTGCGGTTCAGGGAAAACCAGAGCGTTCGCTTCGGCATCCTGCAGGGCGATCAGGTCCGGGTCTGCGACGGCGACATGTTCATTCGGGCGATTCCGACCCAGCGCCTGGTTCCGCTGGCCGGCATCGAGTTGCTGACGCCGGTGGAGCCCACCAAGGTCATCGCCCTCTGGAACAACTTCCACGCGCTGGGAGAAAAGCTCGGTCTGCCGGTGCCCAGCGAACCCCTGTACCTGATCAAATCGCCAAACTCCTACCTCCAGCCGGGCGGCATCATCCGCAAGCCCCCCTGCGACGGCAAGGTGGTTTTCGAAGGCGAACTGGGCATCGTCATCGGCAAGACCTGCAAGCAGGTCTCCGAACATGAGGCCCTCGGCCATGTGTTCGGCTATACCTGCGCCAATGATGTGACGGTTGCCGACATCCTGAACCGCGATGCGTCATTTGCCCAGTGGGTGCGGGCCAAAGGTTTCGACACCTTCTGCCCCTTCGGTCCGGTGGTGGCCACCGGGCTCGATCCGTCCAGACTGGTGGTCAGAACCCTGCTCAACGGGGAAGTCCGCCAGGACTACCCGATCAGTGACATGCGCTTTTCAGTGGAACAACTGGTCAGCCTGATTTCCCAGGACATCACGCTGTACCCCGGCGATATCATCCTCTGCGGCACGTCGGTGGGCGTGGGATCCATGAAGCCGGGAAGCACCATCACGGTGGAGATTGCCGGCATCGGCAGCCTCAGCAACCGGTTTGAATAACATTTTTCGGGGAGATCGGGTATGAAGATTGCGATCATTGGCGCCGGCGCCATTGGCGGGTATGTGGGCGTGAAACTGGCGCTGGCTGGCGAAGATGTGACCTTCATCGTGCGTGGCGCCAACCTGGAGGCCATCCGCCGGAACGGCATGAAACTCATCATGCATGACGGCAGCGAACATGTCGCCACCGACGTCAAGGCCACCAACAACTACGCCGAAGCCGGCCCCCAGGACGTGGTCATCCTCGCGATGAAGGCGCATCAGGTCGAAGCCGTGGCCCGGGAACTGCCCAAGCTGTTCGGTCCGCACACCGCTGTTGTGACCATGCAGAACGGAATCCCCTACTGGTATTTTCACAAACACGGTGGCCCCCTGGAAGGCAGCCAGGTGCACAGCGTCGACCCAACGGGCATCCTGATCGACAGGATTCCGCCGCAACGCGTGATCGGCTGCGTGGTTTATCCGGCGTCTGAGCTGGTGGCCCCGGGGGTTGTCAGGCACATCGAAGGTGACCGTTTTCCGGTGGGCGAGCTCGACGGCACGGCCAGTGAACGGGTGACACGCATTTCAGAATGTTTTTCCAACGCCGGCTTCAAGGCCCCCGTGCTGGACAACATCCGCTCCGAAATCTGGCTCAAGCTCTGGGGCAACCTGACTTTCAATCCCATCAGCAGCCTGACGCACTCCACCCTGCAGGACATC
>JAKFXR010000064.1 GCA_021731285.1 Polaromonas sp.
CCCCGCATCACCCGCCTGCAGGTCATCCCCGTGGCCGGGCAGGACAGCATGCTGCTCAACCTGAGCGGCGCGCACGCTCCGTTTTTCACCCGCAACCTGCTGCTGCTGACAGACAGCTCCGGTCGCACCGGCGTGGGTGAGGTACCCGGCGGCGAAAAAATCCGCCAGACACTGGAGGACGCCCGTCCGCTGGTGGAAGGCCAGGCTGTGGGCAACTGGAACCACATCCTCAACAGCATGAGAGACGGGTTTGCGGACCGCGACAGCGCCGGTCGTGGCAGCCAGACCTTTGACTTACGCGTAACCATTCATGCGGTGACCGCGGTGGAAAGCGCACTGCTGGATTTGCTGGGCCAGTTTCTGGGGGTGCCGGTTGCCGCGCTGCTGGGCGATGGCCAGCAGCGGGACTCGGTGGCGATGCTGGGCTATCTGTTTTATGTCGGTGACAAGGGCAAAACCGACCTGCCCTACGCCAGCGAGCCCGGCGCCAGCGACGACTGGCTGCGCCTGCGACACGAGCCCGCGATGGACGCCCAGGCGGTGGTGCGCTTGGCCGAAGCGGCGTATGCGCGCTACGGCTTCAAGGACTTCAAGCTCAAGGGCGGCGTGTTGCGCGGTGAGGAAGAAATGGAAGCGATTGTGGCGCTGTCCGAGCGCTTTCCTTCTGCGCGCATCACGCTGGACCCCAACGGCGGCTGGCTGCTCAAGGATGCGGTGCGGCTGTGCCGCGACCGGCACAAGGAGCTGGCCTACGCAGAAGACCCCTGCGGCGCTGAAGGTGTTTTCTCGGGCCGCGAGGTCATGGCCGAGTTTCGCCGCGCCACTGGCCTGATGACGGCCACCAACATGGTGGCCACCGACTGGCGCGAGATGGCGCACACCATCTCGCTGCAGTCGGTTGACATTCCGCTGGCCGACCCGCACTTCTGGACGCTGCAGGGTTCGGTGCGCGTGGCCCAGATGTGCCAGACCTGGGGCCTGACCTGGGGCTCGCACTCGAACAACCACTTTGATGTGTCACTGGCCATGTTCACCCACGTGGCAGCGGCAGCGCCGGGCAAGGTCACGGCCATCGACACCCACTGGATATGGCAGGACGGCCAGCGCCTGACGAAAAAGCCGCTGCAAATTGTCGATGGCAACGTGGCCGTGCCCAGGGCGCCCGGCCTGGGCGTGGAGCTGGACATGGCCGAGGTGGACAAAGCCCACCAGCTCTACCTGAAGCATGGCCTGGGCGCGCGCAACGACGCCATGGCCATGCAGTACCTGGTTCCGGACTGGAAGTTCAACAACAAGATGCCCTGCATGGTTCGGTAGGTTTGCGGCCCAGACCTCGCCTGCGTTTTCTCCGATCACCAAGTCCAGGGTTGCGGCATGCCTTGAGGCTTTTGATGTCAGTCATGCCGCGATCACCAAAATATCAGGAGACAACATGAAACGCAGAACATTCTGGACACTCACCGCGACGTCCTTGCTGGCCATGGCCGGCATGCTGGGCGCCGGTACGGCGTCGGCGCAGACCAAACTCAAGTGGGCCCATGTGTACGAGACCAGCGAGCCCTATCACAAGCAGGCGCTGTGGGCCGCAGACGAGCTGAAAAAGCGCACCGCCGGCCGTTATGAGATTGAGGTTTTTCCGGCTTCATCGCTGGGCAAGGAAGTAGAGCTGAACCAGGCGTTGCCGCTGGGCACGGTGGACATCATCTACACCGGCATGGCCTTTGCGGCGCGCGCACACCCGCCGATCTCGATTGCCGCTGCGCCCTTCATGTTTCGTGATTTTGCCCACTGGCAGGCTTTCCGCAATGGCCCGGTGTTCAAGGACCTGGCCCAGCAGTACAAGCAAAAGACCAATGGTCAGCACATCGCCGGCTACACCTACTACGGCCTGCGCCACATGACGTCGAACAAGCCGATTGCCAGGCCTGAAGACATGAAAGGCCTGAAGCTGCGCGTGCCTGAAGCGCCGCTGTTTGTGATGTTCCCGCGCGCCGTGGGCGCCAACCCCACCCCCATCGCTTTTGCTGAGGTCTACCTGGCGCTGCAAAACGGCACAGTGGACGCGCAGGAAAACCCGCTGCCGACGATTGAAGCCAAGAAGTTTTACGAAGTCCAGAAGTACATCACGCTGACCGGTCACATCACCGAGTCACTGGTGACCATTGTGGGCGCGCCGACCTGGGCCAGGCTGTCGGACGCTGACAAGAAAACCTTTGACGAGGTGCTGTGGGAAGCATCCAACCGCGCGACCAAGGACATCTTTGATGCCGAGAACCGGCTGGTGGCTGAATTTGAAAAACGCGGCAAGATCGTCAACAAGGTGGACCGCACACCTTTTGCAGCAGCCGTGCGCGGCCCGCTGACCGCCGCTGACGCCCCCTGGCCGCGCGAGCTGTTTGACCGCGTGCAGGCGATCAAATAAACAGGGCCTCCATGCGTATTGCCGTGGTGGGGGCTGGCCTTTCCAGCGCACCGCATTTTCAGAGCCTGCGTGACCTGAGCGCAGACCTTGAACTCGCCTGCGTTGTGGCACGCAGCCCCAAACGGCTGGCCTCAATCAGCCTGCCTGCGACTACACGACGAAGCACCCGACTGGAAGACGTGCTGGAGGACCCGACCATCCAGGCCGCCATAGTGCTGACACCGCCGAACACGCACCTGGAGATCGTGCAGCGCCTGGCGCAGGCCGGCAAGCATGTGCTGGTGGAAAAACCGCTGGAGATCAGCCTGGACAAGGCGCAGCAGATGGTGGACATCTGCGAGCAAAGCGGCGTGAAGCTGGCGGTGATGTTTCAGCACCGCATGCGTGACGCTGCAGTGGCATTGAGGCAACTGGTCGCTGGCGGCACGCTGGGGGAACTGGTGGGCGCGTCGGCCAGCATCCGCTGGTGGCGGCCACAGAGCTATTACGACGAACCGGGCCGCGGCACCTATGCCCGTGATGGCGGTGGGGTACTGATCACGCAGGCCATTCACACGCTGGATCTGCTGCTGTGCCTGACCGGCATGCCGGACAAGGTGCTTGCGCTGGCCAGCACCAGCGCCGTGCACCGCATGGAGTCTGAAGACACCGTCACGGCGGCGCTGCATTTCCCCAATGGTGCGCTGGGCAGCATCGACGCCACAACCGCAGCTTTTCCCGGGTTTCCAGAGCGCATCTGCCTGAATTTCACTGGGGGCACGGCCACACTGGAGGCCGGCGAGTTACATGCCGAACGGGTCAATGGCCAGAAATTTCACGCCGGGGCACGGCAGTCCACAGGCTCTGGCGCCAACCTGATGGCCTTTGACCACGACGCGCACCGCGCGGTGCTGAGCGACTTTGTGGCCGCCATCCGCAGCAAGGGCGAGCCGGATACCTCGGGGCGCTCAGCGCTGCGGGTGCAGCGGCTGATCGCGGCAATGATCGAATCGTCAAACAGCGGCAGTCAGGTCACGCTCTAGCCCCAGCAGGCGCACCGCGTTGCCCTTGAGGATGCCGGGCATCACCTCGGGCTTGAAGCCGGCCTCCTCGAAGTCTTTCATCCATCGCTCGGGCGTGATCAAGGGGTAGTCGCTGCCAAACAAGATGCGGTCCTTGAGCAGCGTGTTGGCGTACTGCACGAGCTGCTTGGGGAAGTACTTGGGGCTCCAGCCCGACAGGTCTATCCAGACATTGGGCTTGTGCGTGGCCACACTGAGCGCCTCGTCCTGCCAGGGAAAGCTGGGGTGGGCCATCACGATCTGCATGTCGGGGAAAGAAATCGCGACGTCGTCCAGGTGCATGGGGTTGCTGTACTCCAGCCGCAGTCCCCCGCCGCAGCGCATGCCCGAACCGATGCCGCTGTGCCCGGTGTGAAAGATGGCCGGCAGCTTGTGCGCGTTGATCACCTCGTAGATCGGCCAGGCCATCCTGTCGTAAGGGTGGTAGCCCTGCACGGTGGGGTGAAACTTGAAGCCCTTGACGCCGTGCTCCCTGATCAACCGCTCGGCTTCGCGCGCGCCCATCTTGCCCTTGTGCGGGTCAATGCTGGCAAAGGCCATCATCATGTCGCTGTTTTTCTGCGCAGCCTCGGCAATCTCCTCGTTCGGAATGCGGCGCCGGCCAAGCTGGGCCTCGCTGTCAACGGTGAACATCACCAGGCCGATTTTCCGTTCGCGGTAGTAGGCGACGGTTTCCTCAATCGTTGGCCTACGGCTGTTCTTGAAGTACTTGTCGGCGGCGCGGTCGTACTCCTCGCCGTAGTTGTCAAACGGGTTCCAGCAGCTCACCTCGGCGTGGGTGTGGATGTCGATGGCGATGAGATTTTTGTGGTCCATGGGGTGTCTCGGCAAAGTGTCAGGCAGGCGTGGGGCGGGAGGACGGTCGAGGCTGGAAAGATCCGGGATGAGCCGGGTAAACCCCATGACAGACAGTCGAATCCGGTCTTGAGTTAGTTATTTTCCATAACCATAATCGATACGCATCAAAAAATCAATTTCCACTGCATCCGCACCTGCCATCCATCCATGACCTCCAGCCACATCCATTTTGAACTACGCGGTGAACACCGGGAAATTGCCATCATCCGTCTGGCCCGGGGGGCCAAACGCAACGCCCTGAGCGACGCCCTGATGGCCGAGCTCGCCAGGGCCATCGACAGCCTGCCGGACACGGTGCGCGCTGCGGTGCTCGATGGCGAAGGCGAGCACTTCTGCGCGGGCCTGGACCTGAGCGAGCTCAAGGACCGGGATGCAGGCCAGGGCCTGCACCATTCGCGCAGCTGGCACAGCATTCTGGAGCGCGTGCAGTACGGGCCGGTGCCCTTTGTGGCGGCGCTGCATGGCGCGGTCGTGGGCGGCGGGCTGGAGCTGGCCAGCGCCTGCCATATCCGCGTTGCCGATGAGTCCACGTTTTATGCGCTGCCCGAGGGCTCGCGCGGCATTTTTGTCGGCGGGGGCGGCTCTGTGCGCATTCCCAAACTCATCGGTGTCGCACGCATGGCTGACATGATGCTCACTGGCCGTGTCTACAACGCGGCCGACGGCGAAAGAATTGGCCTGGCGCAGTACCTGGTGCCCACGGGGCAGGCCTTTGACAAGGCTTTTGAGCTCGCCGTGCGGGTGGCGCAAAACGCGCCGCTGACCAACTACGCGCTGATGCATGCCCTGCCACGCATTGCCGAGCAAAGCGCAGACCACGGCTTTCTGACCGAGTCCATGATGGCGGCCATTGCCCAGAGCGCGCCAGAGGCCAAACAGCGCGTCAATGCCTTCCTGCAAGGCAAAGCCGCCAAGGTCAAAAAATCCTGAGGCGCCCATGAACACAGCCAGCGCCGTATCCGCCCCCCCGACCTTCCGGCCTTTTGAGTTCGGCGTGACGCGCGCCAGCCTGCGCGAGGCCGGCGGTGCACGCTACCTGGTGGCTGATCAGGCCCTGGGCTGCTATGCCAGGCGCATGACCGACCGGCTGCTGCATTGGGCCGCGACCACCCCCGACCGCCCTGTGTATGCCCGCCGCGATCCAGCGACTGGCGGCGACTGGCGGCACATCACTTTTGTGCAGGCGCTGCAGGCAGCCCGCAGCATTGGTCAGGCCTTGCTCAACCGCGGCCTGAGCGCTGAGCGGCCGCTGGCCATTCTCAGCGAAAACAGCCTGGAGCACGCCATGCTGGCATTGGGCGCCATGTATGCGGGTGTGCCCTTTTGCGCGGTGTCACCCGCCTACTCGCTGGTCAGCCAGGACTTTGAAAAACTTCGGCATGTGATGGGTACGCTGACGCCCGGCCTGGTGTACGCCAGCGACTGGGCGCGTTATGGCCGGGCCATTGAAGCGGTGACCCCGGAAGGGGTCGAGGTGGTTCTGGATTCACTTGCCGACATTTCAGGAGAAGCGCGGCCTGCCAGTACGTTTGCCTCCCTGCTGGCGACACCGCCTACGCCAGAGATTGAAAAAGCCATGCTGGCGACCGGGCCGGACACGATTGTCAAATTCCTTTTCACCAGTGGGTCCACCAAGCTGCCCAAAGCGGTCATCAACACGCAGCGGATGATCTGCGCCAACCAGCAGCAGATGCGCCAGTCGATGCCGGTCCTGGCAGAAGATCCGCTGGTGCTGGTGGACTGGATGCCATGGAACCACACAGCCGGCGGCAACCACAACTTCTACATGGTGGTCTACAACGGCGGCACGCTGTACATCGACGACGGCAAGCCCACGCCGGCGCTGCTGGGAGAGACACTGCGCAACCTGCGCGAGATCGCCCCGACCTGGTACTTCAACGTGCCCATTGGCTTTGAAGCCATTGCCAACGCGATGCAAACCGACGCCGAACTGCGCCGCAACTTTCTGAGCCGCGTCCGCCAGTTGTTTTATGCGGGCGCCGCGCTGGCGCAGCCCATCTGGGACAAGCTGTATGCAGCCGCCGAACAGGAGTACGGCGAGCGCGTGGTAATGACCGCCGGGTTGGGCATGACCGAATCCGGCCCCTTTGGCCTGTTTGTTACCACGCCCCATTCCCGGGCCGGCGACCTGGGCCTGCCCGCTCCCGGGCTGGAACTCAAGCTGGTGCCCATGGGCGACAAGACCGAGGTGCGCTACCGCGGGCCCAACATCACGCCGGGCTACTGGCGCAGCCCCGACGCCACGGCCGAGGCTTTTGATGATGAAGGTTTCTTTTGCAGCGGCGATGCCGTGCAGTGGATTGACGAAGCCGACGTCCACCAGGGCCTGCGCTTTGATGGCCGCATTGCCGAAGACTTCAAGCTGGCCACCGGCACTTTTGTGAGCGTCGGACCGATGCGCGCCAAAGTCATTGCAGCGGGCGCGCCCTATGTTCAGGATGTGGTCATCACAGGGCTCAATCTGAACGAAGTCGGTGCCATGCTGTTTCCAACGGCCGCCTTGCGCCGACTCAGCCAGCTCCCGCCCGATGCGAGCCTTGCAGACGTCGCGGGCTCACCCCCGGTGCAGGACTGGCTGCAAAGCCTGGTCAACACCCTTGCAACAACCGCCACAGGCAGCGCAACCCGTGTGGCGCGCGCGCTGATCCTGACCGAACCGCCCAGCATCGACAGGGGCGAAGTCACCGACAAGGGCTCCATCAACCAGCGCGCAGTGCTCAAGCACCGCGATGCGCTTGTGAGGGCGCTTCACGACGGCAGCGCCGCGCACATTGCAACGCCGGCGGCCAAGCCATGAACATCCAGGGCCACGCAGCACTTGTCACCGGCGGCGCTTCCGGGCTGGGTGAGGCCGTGGCCAGGGAGCTGGCAAGGCTTGGCGCGAAAGTCGCCGTGCTTGACGTCAACATGGCGCTGGCTGAAAAGGTTGCGGCGGACGTGGGTGGCGTGGCATGCCAGTGCGACATCACCGACAGCGACAGCGTCGCTGCCGCGCTGACCCGGGCCGCAGCAGCCCATGGCCCGGCACGCATGCTCATGAACATCGCTGGCATTGGCGGTGCCAAACGCATCGTTGGCAAGGACGGCAGCGCCGCCCCGCTGGAAGACTTTGCGCGCGTCATCAACGTCAACCTGATTGGCAGCTACAACGTCAGCCGCCTGTTTGCCGCCGAGTGCGCCAAACTCGATCCGCTGGACGGCGGCGAGCGCGGCGTGATGCTGTTCACCGCGTCTGTCGCTGCATTTGATGGACAGGTCGGCCAGCAGGCCTACAGCGCATCCAAAGGCGGGCTTGTCGGCATGACGCTGCCCATGGCGCGCGATCTTGCGCAGCATGGCATCCGTGTGTGTACGGTAGCGCCCGGCCTGTTTGCCACCCCGTTGATGCGGCAACTGCCCGAAGCGGTGCAGGCATCGCTGGCAGCCTCGATTCCCTTTCCGCCGCGCCTGGGGAAACCCGAGGAATTCGCCCAGCTGGCGGCCCACATCGTCACCAACGGTCATCTGAACGGCGAAGTGATTCGCCTGGATGGCGCCTTGCGCATGGCGCCACGCTGAGTTTTTTTTCACGCCACTTCAATCACCCACAAGGAGACTTTTATGCAACGCCGTCAATTCACGCAGTCCGCGCTGAGCGCCGCAGTTCTGGGGGCCGTTCCTGGCTCGTTTGTCCGGGCGCAGGGGATGATAGATACGCTGCACATCATTGTCGGGTTTCCGCCGGGCGGCACCACCGACGCCTTTGCCAGGCGCATGGCAGAAAAGCTGCGCGGCGTGTACGCAAGCAACGTCGTGGTCGACAACAAACCGGGCGCAGGCGGCCAGATCGGCGTGAGCACGCTGATCAGCTCGCCCGCCGACGGCAGCGTGGTGCTGTTCACGCCGGGCTCGATGATCACCATCTACCCCCACTCCTATCCCAAGCTGCCCTACAAGCCATCGGATGTGCTGCCCGTGTGTACCGGCCTGAACACCGCCTTCGGCCTGGGCGTGGGACCGGCCGTACCCGCCTCGGTCACCAACCTCAGGGAATTCATCACCTGGATCAAGGCCAACCCCACCAAAGCCAACTACGGCACGCCGGGTGCCGGCTCCATGCCGCACATGGTCGGCGCCTTGCTGGACAAAGCTGCAGGCCTGGACATGAAGCAGGTGGCCTACCGCGGCTCCGGCCCGGCCATCATCGAACTGCTAGGCGGGCAACTGACCTGCCTGTCCTCGCCCATCGGTGATCTGCTGCAGCACCTGCCCACAGGCAAAGCCCGCTTGCTGGCGGTCACGGGAAAGACCCGCTCCAGGTTCGCGCCCAATGTACCCACCTACACAGAGCAGGGCTTTCCTGAACTCAACATGGAAGAGTGGTTCGGCTTTTTCATGCCTGCAAGAGCACCGGGGGCCATGGCCAAACGCCTGAACGATGCGCTCAAGACCGTGATCACGGGCAAGGACGTGGCAGACTTCACCGCGCCGCTGGGTCTGGAGCCCAGCGTGTCCCCCAGCATTGAAGACTTCGCCCGTGTGGTCAAGGCAGACTCCGACCTGTGGGGCGGCTACGTCAAGCGGATTGGCTTCACCGCCGAATCCTGATTCACATCCAGCAAATACTTCAAGGAGCATGACATGACTACCCGTCGCCACTTTGTACAGTCCGCCACCGCACTTGCCGCAATAGGCACACTTTCACCTCTGGTTGCCCGGGCCCAGGGGCTTGAGCAGGTGAAGATCATCAACGGTTTTCCCGCGGGTGGCACGGCCGATGCCACCAGCCGCCGAGTGGGCGAGCAGTTGCGCGGTAGCGCTTATGCCAAAAACGCGGCGGTGGTTGAAAACAAACCAGGCGCCGGCGGTCGCATAGCCTGCGAGACCGTCAAGAACGCCGCACCCGACGGCAACACGCTGCTGCTGACGCCCTACTCCTGCACCGCGGTCTATCCCCACATCTACACCAGGCTCAGCTACGACCCGTTCAAGGATTTGATGCCGGTGTCCATTGCCGCCGTGATGCACCATGGCCTGGCGGTCGGCTCCATGGTGCCGGCGTCTGTGCGCAATGTCAGGGACTACGTCGCGTGGTGCAAGGCCAACCCGGACAAGGCCAGCTACGGCTCGCCTGCAGCCGGGTCCCTGCCGCACTTTCTGGGCGCCCTGCTGAGCAGCTACACCGGTGTGCCCATGCAGCACGTGCCCTACCGCGGCTCGGTCCCTGGCGTGGCCGACATGATTGGTGGACAGATCGCCTCGATGTTCACGCCCAGCGGCGATTTTCTGGCCAATCACAAGGCCGGGAAAATCCGCATGATTGCCACCTCGGGCCCGGCACGCTCGCCGTTCTCGCCGGAAGTGGCCACCTTCACCGAGCAGGGCTTTCCTGACCTGATGGTGGAGGAATGGTTCGGCTTTTACGCCCCGGCGCGCACGCCCGAGACCATCATCGACAATGCCAATGCCGCCATCAATGCGGCCCTGCGCAACCCCGGGGTCATCAGCAGCCTGGGCACTTTCGGACTGGTGGCCGCAGGCTCGTCGGTGCGCGACATGGACAAGAGCCAGCGTGATGCCTATTACCGCTGGGGGCCCCTGGTCAAGCACATTGGCTTTACCGGGATGTCCTGAATTCCACGGAAAAGTCAGAAGACAATCCCGAGGGCCTGTTCACACATTTACACCCGCCCAGACAATGCCGGAAAAGTTGCCCCCCTCGGTGGACACCGTAGACACCACCTACCTCGAAAGCCTGACGGGTTACAACGCCCAGCGCGCGGCCTTGAAGGTGATCGCGATCTTCCTGGACCGCATGGCGGTCTACGGTTTCCGTCCTGTCGATTTTTCGGTGATTTCGCTGATCACGCACAACCCGGGCATCACCTCCCGCCAGTTGTGCGCAGCGCTGGACATCCTGCCACCCAACCTCGTGGCCATGATTGACACGCTGGAGCGGCGCGAGCTGATCGTGCGCAAGCCGCATCCGCGCGACGGGCGCGCCTTCGGCCTGCACCTGACCACCACCGGAAAAAAACTGATGCGCGATGCCGAAATCACGGCCAGTGAACTCGAATCCCACGCCACGCAACGGCTGAGCGCGACCGAGCGCAAGAGCCTGCACCGGCTGCTGCAGAAAATTTACCTGTGATGGCGGCGCCTGCGGGGCAGGCGCCAGTGCTAACGCATTTGCGGCGTTTTTTCAAGCGTTTTTGCCTGCAACGCCACACCGTGCGGCACAAGCTAGCTATAAAACTCGTAGCAGCTCAAAAATTGAGCTATATTTCGCCCTGAGCGCGTGCTTACCCAATAACTCTGACAACATTGTGACCAGGAGATCCCCCCCATGAGTGCCAAAGAAAACGCGGCGGTCGGCCAGCTGTTTGAACTGCTTGAATCGCGTTACGCACTGCGCGTGCTGTGGGCACTGAAAGACGGTCATCCGCAAACGTTCCGGCTGTTGCAGGACAGCATTGGCAACATCACCCCCAACACCCTCAACACCCGCATCAAGGAGCTGCGCAGCGCAGGCCTGATGGGGCACGGCAATGAAGGCTACATCGTGACCACCCTGGGGGCCGACCTGCTCAAGCGCCTCAACGACATGCAGGCTTTCGCCGGCAAGTGGGCCGCCAGCCAGACCAAGGTTGCCACCGTCAAGAAAAAATAGGGCTCCAGCGCCCTCGCCAAAGACAGGCCCTGCGCCTGTCTTTTTGTTTCAGGGCCAGGTCTGTTCTGCCCGCCTCCTTGCGCATATAAAATCTGCCACTTGCCCTTTTCCGGTGAGAATGCATTGCTATTTATTTGATAGCGAACGGCAAGCCCTCCAGCGGCAATCAGGGCGGACCCCGCGGCAGGCATGCCAGACGCATGCCCCTGACTTGAAAAGGGCTTTGCTGCCCCCAAATGATCCCCTTACCTTTCTGAACAAGCGCATCCACCATGCCTGAAAACAAACAAGCTGAACAAAATCAAGACCTTGCAGGAGCCCCCAGCCCTGAAGAACAGGAAGCGGCCCAGGCCGCCAACGAAGCCGATGCCCTGACGGCGGCTCAAAACGAGCTGGCGATCCTGCAAGCCAAAAACACGGAGCTGGCCGACAACTACCTGCGCGCCAAGGCCGAGGCTGAAAACGCCCGCCGCCGCGCCGAAGAAGAAGTCGCCAAAGCGCGCAAATTTGCTGTGGAAAGTTTTGCCGAAAGCCTGCTGCCGGTCACCGACAGCCTGGAGGCCGGGCTGCTGCAGCTGGACGCCACGGCCGCGCAGATTCGCGAAGGTACCGAGGCCACGCTCAAGCAACTGCGCACGGCGCTTGAACGCAACAAGGTCCTGGCTATCGAGCCGCCCGCTGGTACCCGGTTTGACCCGCATCAGCACCAGGCCATCAGCATGGTCCCGCTCGCGCCCGACTCTACCCAGGAAGCCAACACGGTGGTCAGCGTGCTCCAGAAGGGCTACCTGATTGCCGACCGCGTCCTGCGCCCCGCCCTGGTCACAGTGGCCGCCCCCAAATAAGTACGCCGCACGGGTCTTGATGCTCTTGAAACCTTCAAAGTTATCCACAAGTCATCAACATGTGCAGCGCAAACGCTCAAGCCTTCAATCCATTTAATCATTCAGAAAATCAGGAGTAAATCATGGGAAGAATCATCGGCATCGATTTGGGAACCACCAACAGCTGCGTCGCAGTGATGGAGGGCAATGTCCCGCGCGTGATCGAAAACTCCGAAGGCGCGCGCACCACCCCGTCCGTCGTCGCCTACCTTGAAAATGGCGAGGTTCTCGTGGGCGCTTCGGCCAAGCGCCAGGCCGTGACCAACCCCAAAAACACCCTCTACGCCGTCAAGCGCCTGATCGGGCGCAAGTTCACCGAAAAAGAAGTCCAGAAGGACATCGACCTGATGCCCTACAAGATCGTGGCTGCCGACAACGGCGACGCCTGGGTCGAGGTGCACGGCAAAAAAATGTCGCCGCAGCAGGTCAGCGCCGACATCCTGCGCAAGATGAAAAAAACCGCCGAGGACTACCTCGGTGAGCCGGTCACCGAAGCCGTGATCACCGTGCCTGCCTATTTCAACGACGCGCAGCGCCAGGCGACCAAAGATGCCGGCCGCATTGCCGGCCTGGACGTCAAGCGCATCATCAACGAACCCACGGCCGCGGCCCTGGCCTTCGGCATGGACAAGCAGGAAAAAGGCGACCGCAAGATCTCGGTCTATGACCTGGGCGGC
>JAKFXR010000167.1 GCA_021731285.1 Polaromonas sp.
TCGGCGGCGGCATGCTGCTGCTGATCAGTTCCATGAACATGCTCAACGCGCAGCCGGCCGAGGCCAAGCCGAACACCCACGAGCTCGAGGACGGCGCGGAGAAAGCCGCCATGGGCGCCAGCATCGCCGTGGTGCCGCTGACCATTCCGCTGCTGACCGGCCCGGCCACGATGTCCACCGTGGTGATTTACGCCGAAAAAGCGCAGAACTTTTTGCAACTGGCGACGCTGGTTGGTTACGGCGTGGTGATCGGCCTGGCGACGGCGGTGTGTTTTGCATTGGCCGACCCGATTGCGCGGGTGCTGGGCAAAACCGGCATCAATGTGATGACGCGCCTGATGGGCCTGATTCTCGCCGCGCTGGCGATCGAGGTGATGACCGGCGGGCTGCTCAAGCTGTTTCCGATCCTGGGCCGGAGTTTGTAGTCAAATTGGCACTCAACCCATAACCAGCAAGCGTAAGCAGCTATTAATTTTGTAGCATGTAGATAAGCTGGTTGCTGACAGCGGGCTGGAACCTGGCCTCGAAACGATTGTGCTTGCTGAGGTCACGAAAGTCGAGACGCAAAGAGGGCTTGTCCACGCGCAGCCCGGCCTCGAAAATCGTGACATAGCCATCGCTTTCAGGAAAGACCTCTCTGCATGAACCACGCCCCCCTCCAGTCCGCCGTCGAGGCGCTTGTCCAGGCGCGGATCCATCAGCGCCCCGCCGATATCGCACAAGCCGCGCAGGGTGTGACTAGCTTCGAACTGGCCTATGAAGTGCAGCAAGGCGTGGCTGAACGCCTGCAGTGGTTCAAGCAGGAGACGCCGCGCCACTGGAAGTCAGGCGGACCTTCGCGCGAGGCCCTCCTGACACATGCGCCGCTGCCGCCCGGGGGCATCTGGCGCAGCCCGGCGGTCAGCGCCTGGCCGTTTGCAATGCGTGGCATCGAGGCCGAGATCGCGCTGCGTCTGGGTGTGGACGTGGACGCGCAAGGCGCAGCCTCGCTGGACCGTGACAGCGCCTGCCATCTGATTGATGCGATGGCCGTATCCATCGAGATTGTTGACTCGCGCTGGTTGCAGGGCCTTGAGGCGCCGGCACTCCTCAAGCTGGCCGACCTGCAGTCACACGGCGCGCTGGTGCTGGGCGACTGGGTGGCGTTTGACGCGACGCATGACTGGGATGCCCAGCTGTGCCGGGTTCAGATCGGCGATGCGCCCGCCCAGGTCTTTCGCGGCGCCCACTCGATGAGTGACCCGGCGTATCTGTTGCCCGCTTGGCTGCGTCATGCCACGCGGGACGGTCAGGTCTTGCGCGCTGGCAGCGTGGTGACAACCGGCACCTGGTGCGGCATCTTGCACGCGCAGTCGGGCGACACGGTGGTAGCCAGCTTCGACAGCATTGGCGAAGCGCGCGTGGCCTTCACGGCCTGACCCACACGCCGCGCCAAAATCCCGGTCAGCCGTTGACGGTGACCTGGGCTTCCCTGGCCACCTTGGCCCACTTGGTCAGTTCGGTCTGCACCAACTGCGCAAATTTCTCGGCGGAGCCGCCGCCGTCTTCGACGCCGAATGTATCGAACTTCTCCTGCACGTCGGCCATCGCCAGTACGGCATTGATGTCCTGGTTCATCTTGCGGGCGATGGTCGCTGGCAGCTTCCCCGGCCCGGAGATGCCATACCAGTTCATGGTCTCAAACTTGTCGAAGCCCTGCTCCTGCATGGTCGGCACGTTCGGGTAGGCCTTGACGCGTTTGCCGCGCGTTTGCGCGATAGCGATGACGCGGCCGCTGTTCACATGCGGTGTGGCTGCGGCCATGGTTTCGAAGCTGTACTGAATCTGGCCACCAATCAGATCGGTCAGCAGAGGCCCGCTGCCTTTGTAAGGCACATGCAGGGCGTCGATTTTGGCGCGCAGCTTGAACAGCTCCAGCGCGAAATGCTGGGCCGTGCCCGGACCGGCGGAGCCAAAAGTAACCCTGCCCGGCTGCGCCTTGCACAGGGCCACGATGTCTTTCACGGTCTTGGCGCCCTGCGCGGGGGAGGCGATCAGCAGGTTGGGCGTCAGACCCAGCAGCGCCACCGGCACGAAGTCGCGCTCGGCGTGGTAACGCAACTTGGGAAACACGGCCGGTGCCAGCGCATGGCTGTTGATGGTCGTCAGCAGCAGTGTGCTGCCGTCGCTCGGCTGCTGCGCCACATACTCGGCAGCCAATGTGCCAGAGGCGCCGGCCCGGTTTTCGATGACCACCGGCTGGTTCCACAACACACCGAGTTTTTGCGCCACCACGCGGGCCAGCGCGTCAGCGCCGCCGCCCGGCGGGAAGCCGACCACAATTCGGATGGGGCCGCTGGGCCAGCTTTGCGCAAACACGCTGGGTGCGCCCAGAACAGCGGAGGCAAGCCCTGCAGCCTGAATGAAATGACGTCTTTTCATGAGGAGTCTCCAGAAATTGAATGCGGTCTATTGATCTTCTCGAAATACACGATAGCAATTTGATCGGCGCTCATCCCCGTCCTTGGGGACAGATGTGGGGCGAGGGATTGAGAAATCCTGCAGCCATACGTTTTGAAGCACTCAGTAGTTATTGGGTCAACGCAGGCCAACGCCCGCCCCAGGGGGCAAGCGCTTCGTAAGCGGCGCCCACGTCCAGCAGCAGCTCGTCCGCGCCGTAGGCGCCAATCAGTTGCATGCCGATCGGCAAGCCTTCCATTGAAGGCTGGCAGGGCAGCGCCAGGCCGGGCAAACCGGCGGCATTGACCCAGCCGGTGTAGATGGCATGGCCGCGCGGACCCACCTCCTGGCCGTCAATGTGGGTGGGGTAGGCCTGTTCCGCCGACCACGGCAAGGCGGCAACGGCAGGCATCACAATGACATCCACCTCGGTGAACAAGGCCGCAACGTCACGCCGCAGTTGCGCGACGTGCGCCAGGATTTGCCAGAGTCTGGCCGCCGGCAGACGCCGGCCGCTCTCGGCCATCTCGCGGTACTTTTGCGACGCCTGCGCCTCCCACGCCGGATTGGCTTCAAACATCCGGGCCAGTCCGATCTGGCCGACCTGCGGCCAGGCCTCACTGAAAAAGTCCAGGTCCAGCGGCAACGGACCTGCGTCAACCCGGTGACCGAGCGCTGCAAGCTGCCCCACAGCACGCCCCACGCTGGCAGCCACCTGCGGGTCCAGCGGTGCGTTGCCCAGCCGCTCCACATAGAGAATTCGCAGCGGGCCCTTCGGTGACAGCTGCGCCGCAGCGTAGGCCGCCGCCAGAGAAGACCGGTCGACGGACGACGGGCCGCGCATGGCCTCAAACAGCAGCCGGGCATCCCCCACGCTTCGGGCCAGCGGGCCTATCACTTCAAAGTCCAGCAACAGACTGGGCAAAACATGTTCGCGCGGCACCGCACTGAGTGTGGGCTTGAGACCCACCACACCGGCATGCGCGGCCGGCCGGCGGATCGACCCTCCACCGTCCTGACCGATCGCCAGCGGCGCAATACCACTGGCCAGTGCCGCCACAGCGCCACCGCTGGAGCCCCCCGGCGTGAGCCGCAAGTCCCAGGGATTGCGGGTGACACCAAACAGCGGATTGGCGGTGTAACCCTCCAGCGCGAATTCGGGCACATTGGTCTTGCCGATGATGAGGGCGCCGGCCGCGCGCGCGCGCGCCACCGCCAGTTCGTCGTGCTTGCTCTGATACGCGCGCAGGCCCGGTGTCCCCCAGGTCGTGGGCAGGTCGGCGGTGAACAGGCTGTCCTTGACCGTCAGCGGTATGCCGTCAAGCGCGGACAAGGGCTGGCCGCACGCATGGCGTACCGTGGAGGCCCTGGCCTCCTCCAGGAAACGCGTGTCACGCCGCGCAATGACCGCATTGAGCTGCGGATTGACCGCATCCAGTCGAGCCAGGCAGGCCTGGGCCACCTCCAGCGGCGTCAACGAGTGCTCGCGAAAGCGGCGCTGCAACTCAACAGCAGAAAGGCGCCAGAGCCCGGAAGAGTCGGTCATGGTATCGGCCTCACATGCGTGCCGGAAGCCAGGTCACGATTTGCGGTATCGCCAGAATCAGCAAGGTGAAGAGGATCATGATGATCGCGTAAGGCAAAGCCCCCCAGATTGCGTCCTCGATACCGCCCTTGTCGGGCCGGATGCCATGCACCACAAACAGGTTCATGCCCACCGGCGGCGTGATCAAACCGAGCTCGCACATCAGCACGATAAAGATGCCGAACCAGATCGGGTCCACGCCCAGCGCCACCGCAATCGGGTAGGTGATCGGAATCGTCGCCACCTGCATCGACAGCACGTCCATGAACATGCCGAGGACGAGGTAGAACACCATCAGCGCCAGGATCAGACCGGTCGCCGACAGGCCCAGGCCCGCCACCCATTTCGTCATTGCCTCGGCCACGCCGGTGAGGCTGATGGCGAGGTTCAGGATGAAGGCGGCCGTCATGATCAGCAGGATCATCCCGCTCACGCGGGCCGTCGAGATGAAGCAGTTGCGCAGCAGCTCGCGGCTCAGCTTGCCCGAGTGCCAGACGAACGCCAGCGCCGCCATCACGCCCAGGGCGGCGCTTTCGGTGGTGGTGGCGATGCCGAAGTACAGGCTGCCCATGACGATGCCGAACACCACCAGCGGCGGCACCAGGTGCACCAGGCTGCGCAGCTTCTCGCCCCAGGGCACCGCGGCCTCGCGCATCACCTTGCCGCTGGCAAGGCTCGAGATCGCGATCCAGGCCATGAAGCAGGCGGTGAGCAGCAGGCCCGGGATGATGCCGGCGATGAACAGCTGCCCGATGGAATTGTTGGTGAGCGAGCCGTAGACGATCATGTTCACGCTGGGCGGTATCAGGATGCCCAGCGTGCCGCCGGCGGCGAGGCTGCCCAGCGATGCGCGCATCGGGTAACCCCGCCGCTGCAGCGAAGGCAGCGCCACCGTGCCGACCGTGGCAGCCGTCGCGACCGACGAGCCGGACGTCGCCGCGAACAGCGCGCAGCTGCCGATGTTGGTGTGCAGCAGGCCGCCGGGCAGCCGCCCCAGCCACGCCGACAGGGCGATGTACATGCGGTCGGCGATGCCCGAGCGCAGCAGCAGTTCGCCAAGCAGCACGAACAGCGGGATGCAGGTGAGCAGGTTCTCGTTGTGCACGCCCCAGACCACCGGGGCGATCGAGTCCATGAAGGGCGCGCCATAGGCGGCGATGCCGCCGATGATGCCGATTAAGGCCATAGACACGGCGATCGGAATGCCGACCAGCATCATGGCGAGCATCGCCGCGAAGGCGATTCCGAAAAAGGCCAGGCTCACGGCTTCGCTCCTTCGGCCGCCTGGCGCTGCGCCAGGTCGTCCAGTTCTTCCTTCAGTTCTTCCTTCGCGCTCTTCGGATGGAAGTCGTGGTTCAAGGTGTCGACACGGCCCGTGACCAGCAGGCCGGTCGCCCGCAGGGCGTAGCCCGTGGCCACCAGCGCGAAGACCACCAGCCCGGCGTACCAGACCGACTGCGGCCAGATCAGCGGCGTCGCCCAGGGCGTCTGCGCTGTGCTGCCGTAGGCCTTGGTGTCGGCGATCACCTTGGTGGCCACCCATGCGACGAAGATGCCGAAACCCGCCAGGCTCACGATGGAGAACCAGTTCAGGAAGGCCTGCACCGGCTTCGGCATCCGCTCGTGGAACACGTCCACGCGGATGTGGTTGCGTCCCATCAGCGCCAGGCTGAAGGCGATGGTGGAGCCCACCGCCAGCGAATAGCCGCCGAGTTCATCCGCCCCCTGCAGCGAGACGTTGAAGAGTTTGCGCGACAGCGTTTCGACCGTCACCACCGCCGCAAGTGCGAGGAAGGTGAGGCCGAACACCCACGCGAGCACGTTTTCGATCTGTGCCTTCACGCTGATCTCCGGTGCGGGGCGGCCGTGGACGCGCCCTCCTTCTTCAGAACAGACGCGCCTGTGTTCACTTCAGCCCCAGGACGGGCGCCACGGTGGCGTTCCACTTCTTCGAGCAGTCCGGGTTCGACTTGTCGCAGACCTCGGCCCAGACCGGCAGCGACACCTTGCTGACCGCGCTGCGGATCAGCTCGCCGTCGGCGGGCGTGACCGGCACGTTGACCAGCTTGAACTTCTTGCCGGTGGTGCACGGGTCCTTGCCCTGGTTGCAGTTCAGCGCATCGACGAACAGTTCCTCGGAGTACTTCCAGATCTCCTCAGTCAGGCCGTCGAAGGCGGTCTTTAGCTTGGCCTGCTGGTCGGGCTTGAGCGAGTTCCACGACTTCAGCGTCATGGCGTAGCCGTTCAGCGCCATCTGGAAGCCCAGCGGCAGCTGGTGCGTCGTCACCTCCGGCCAGCCGGCGGAGTTGGCGGACGAGGGCCCGGTGATGGCGCAGTCGACCACGCCCAGCGACAGCGACTGGTGGGTGTCGGCAAACGAAACCGGCACCGGGGTGCCGCCGACCATCTCGATGAATTTGGCCAGGTTCTGGTCGTAGACGCGGACCTTCATGCCCTTGACGTCGGCCAGCTTGCTAATCGGCTTCTTGCAGAACAGGATCTGCGGGCCGAAGGGCCACACGCCGAGCAGCTTGACGTTGAACTGCTGCTGCAGCCGGGCGTCGATGGTGTCGAAGTAGGCCTTGGCCACCTTCTTGCCGGTGGCATAGTCGGGCGAGGCGCCGACCAGGTCGAGGCCCAGCAGGGTGGGCTCGTCGCGCGAGTTCTGCGAGACGCGCAGCGACACGATGTCGAACAGGCCGGCCTTCATCACGCGCAGCTGCTCGGTGTCCTTGATGCCCAGGGTGTCGATGGGCTTGTAGTCGACGTCGATCGGCAGGCCCGTCCTCGCCGCGAAATTCTCGAAGAAGGGCTGTTCCTTGTTCTTCTGGATCAGGCCGGTGGCCAGCGGCTGGCCGATGGCCTTGAGCTTGAGTCTGTCCTGGGCGTGAGCGGGCAAGACAAGTGTCGCGGCGAGCGCGGCCACGACGGCGAAAGCCTTGAAACGGGGGCGGTATGACATTGCAAACTCCAGTCGGTTGATAGCTGAGGGTGGATGGGATGGGCGGCGGAAATCAATTCGTGGGCGTGGCAGATCGGGTCATGGCTCAGGCTGAGCGGTCAAGCAGTCGCGCGATGGCTGGCGGCAAACCGCAGTTCAGCTTTACTGGCGGCGGCGAAAAGCTACCGCGTTGTGCGGTGCCCGGCTGCAAAGCGACCAGGGTTTCGGCATGGCGTACCGCGCTCGAAACGCCGTCGACAACCGGCACCGGCAACTGGCCTTTGAGCGAGCGCGCCAGCCCGGCCAGCGGCGCACCGGCCAGCACGATGACGTCGGCACCGTCTTCATCGACCGCACGTTCAGCCAGTACCTTGAGCGCCTGCGCGTGGTCCTCCTGCACACCACCGATGCTGGCCAGAGGACGGTCCAGCGCGCGGATGCTGGCCAGTCGCGCGCCCAGGCCATACGACTCGACGACCTCGCGGTACCAGGCCTGGAGGCGCTGCGAAATCGCAATGATGGAAATGCGGTGACCCAGCAAACAGGCACTGGCCAATGCCGCTTCTGTGAGCCCCGTCACCGGCACCGGCAAGGCTTCGCGCAAACCGGTGAGCCCGGGGTCGCCAAAAGCTGCCACCACCACCGCATCAAAACGCGTGTGGTGTTCAGCCGCAAGCTGGGCCGCCGCGTAGGCGCCGATCAGCGCCTCAAAGCGCGTTTCGATGTAGGCCACGCCAAACGGCGCCGTCAGCACCTCGACCTCGGTGCCCGGTGAAGCGCTGCGTTGCGCTTCGCTGCGTATCAGCTCGGACACACTGTCCGAGATATTGGGGTTGATAAGCAACAGTTTCATGCGGGCCTTGCGGAACGGCGTGGCAGCAGCGAAGGCGCACCACACGCCAGAAAGTGGCCACGACCCGCACGGCCATGGAACTCGCGCCCATCCCACACCACCTCACCGCGCGACAGCGTGAGGCCGGGCCAAGCCTTCAAGGTCATGCCTTCGTAAGGTGTGTGGTCAACGGCATGGTGCAACTGGGTGTTGTGCAGTACGAACTCACGCTCATCCCAGATCACCAGATCCGCGTCGGAGCCGATGGCGATGGTGCCCTTGCGCGGGTGCAGGCCGTAAGCCTTGGCCGGGTTGGTCGAAGTCAGTTCGACGAACTTCTCCAGCGTGATGCGTCCGGCCAGCACCCCTTCGGAATACAGCAGCGCCATGCGCGTCTCGATGCCGGCGAGGCCGTTCGGGATGTGGCGAAATTCAACTTCTTCACCACCGGGCTTCTTGCCCTCCGTACCGTCGTAGTTAAACGGCGCGTGGTCAGACGAGAACAGCGTGAACAGACCGTCATTGAGACCATTCCAGATCACCTCCTGGTTGGCCTTGTCGCGCGGGGGCGGGCTGCAAACGCAACGCGCACCTCGGTAGCTGTCGTCGATGCCGAGATCTTCTGCGGTCAAGAACAGATATTGCGGACAGGTTTCGGCAAATACCTGCAGGCCCTGGCTGCGCGCCCAGCGGATCTGCTCGATCGCCTCCCGCCCGGAGACATGCACGATCAGGATGGGCACATCCACCAATTGCGACAAAGCGATGGCGCGGTGCGTTGCCTCCCGCTCGACCAGCATCGGCCGTGCATGGGCGTGAAAACGCGGCGCGGTTCGGCCAGCAGCTTCCAGCTTCTTCGTCAGCCATTCGATGCAATCGGCGTTCTCGGCATGCACCATGGCCATCGCACCGTGACTGCGCGCCACCTCCAGCACATCGAGGATCTGGCCATCATCGAGCTTCAGATCGTCATAGGTCATATAGATCTTGAACGAGGTGTAGCCCTCGGCAATCAGTGCCGGCAACTCGACATTGAGCACCTGCGGTGTCGGATCGCTGACGATCAGATGGAAGGCATAGTCAATGTGCGCGCGACCATCGGCGCGCTGGTGATAGTCGGCCACAGCGGCGCGCAGCGACTGGCCCTTCTCCTGGGCCGCAAATGGAATCACGGTGGTGGTGCCGCCGCAGGCCGCCGCACGCGTCCCCGTATCGAAGTCATCGGCCATGCGCACCGGGGGCGGCATCGGCTGATCGAGGTGGCAATGCGCATCCACACCTCCGGGTGTGACCACGCGGCCAGCCGCATCGATTTCCCGCTCACCGCGGCCCAGCTCGGCCCCGAGTTGGGCGATCCGCCCACCCCTCACGCCAATGTCTGCGTCGAAGGTGTCGCTGGCGGTTGCAACCCGCGCATTTCTGATGACGAGATCAAACGCTGCGTGGCTCATCAAACCGCCTCCCGCGCACCGTGCTGGTGAATGAATGTCGGCTTTAGTGCATACATTGTTGTCAACAATATGTATGGCAGTTTGTTTTGGTGCGTGAAGGTTTTCATAACAATAACTAGCAATTACTGAGCAAATTCCGGGCCTGACGAAATACATCAGCGATCAGGGTAATACACAGTAATATGAATCAAAAACAAATTGACGACATTATCGTTTACACTTATGTTGACAATCTTTTTCGAAGATCGAAATGAAAGGCCTGTGGGCACTTCAAATGCCTTATTCTCGGTGCCACCTTTCTTCAGGAACCCGCCATGATCCGACCCGTCCGCTTGGGTGTGTTGACACCCTCTTCCAATACCGCCCTGGAGCCGCTGACCAGCGCCATCGCCGCCAGCATTCCCGGCGTGAGTGCCCACTTCTCACGCTTCAAGGTGACCGAGATTTCCTTGCAAGGCCAGGCGCTCGGGCAATTTGACGACAGCAAAATCCTCGCGGCGGCCGAACTGCTGGCCGATGCGAAAGTTGACGTGATTGGCTGGAGCGGCACCTCCTCGGGCTGGCTGGGCTTCGATGCGGATCACCGCCTGTGCGAGCGCATCCATGAGCGCACCGGCATCCGGGCCACCACGGCCGTGCTGGCGCTCAACGAGCTGATGGCGCTGCGCGACATCTCCCGGCTGGCCCTCGTGACGCCTTACACGGCGGACGTACAGCGGCGCATCATCGACAATTACCAGACGCTGGGCATCGAGATCGTTGCCGAGCGACACCTGGGCATCAGCGTGAACCACGACTTCGCACTGGTCGAGCCGGAGGCGCTGCGCAGATTGATGGCAGACGTTGCCACGGCCCAGCCGCAGGCCATCACCACCTTTTGCACAAATTTGCACGCCGCGCGCCTGGCCGGAGAGATTGAAGCCAGCCTGGGTATCCCCTTGCTCGATACCGTGAGCACCACGGTGTGGGGCATGTTGCGTGTGGCAGGCGCCGACCCCGGTGCCGTGCGCGGCTGGGGCCAACTCTATGGCTGGCGTTAAAGCATGCGTCTTGACCCGGAACCGCTTGATAGAATGGTTTGCGGCTGTGACAGGCCGCCCGCGAGACTGCTTGACACCCGGACAGTCGTGCCGGCCTCTACTGCCCCATTGCCTCACCTCACATCGTCAGCCATGCCCCCCAACGCGCGAAAAATACCCCCTGAGGTCCGCCTGGAACGCGAAACGGCCAACGACGATATTTACGAAAGAATCTACGGCGCGATCGTCGAGCACAGGCTGCACCCAGGCACCAAGCTCGGTGAAGACCGCCTGGCGAACATTTTCGGCGTGAGCCGGGCACGCGTGCGCGAAGTGCTGGCACGCCTGGCGCATGAGCAGATCGTCGACCTTTACCCGCAGCGCGGGGCATTTGTCGCCAAACCCTCGCCGGAGCAGGCCATTGACGTTTTCGAGGCGCGTCGGCTGATTGAGCCTGCGCTGCTGCGCCGCCTGATCCACACCTTGACCTCTGAAAAGGTGGCGCGCCTGCGCCAGCACCAAGAGCTCGAACTCGACGCGCGGCGCCGCGACGACAAGCGCGCGGTCGTGCGTCTGTCCGGTGAGTTTCACCAACTTGTGGGGGTTCTGGCCGGCAATGCGGCACTGGCGCGCAGCATGCGCGAATTGTCCACACTGACCTGCCTGATCATCATCCTGTACGACGCGCCCACCGCCTCCAGTTGCCGCGCCGACGAACACTCTGAAATCATTGATGCGATTGCCAAACGCGACACCGCGCGCGCCGAACGACTGATGCGCGAGCACCTGGACCATATCGAAAGCAGCCTCAAGCTCGACAGCTCCACCGAAGAGGTGGATCTGGAAGCGGTCTTTGGATCCTGATCGCTCCCAAATTCATGAAGCGGCCGCCCAGACGCCTAGCTTGATGGTTTCTGCAGCATCTTGACCAGCCGGTTGCTGGTGTTGCGCAGGCGCTGCGCCAGCAGTTGCGTGATTTTGACCACCAGCTTGGCGCCCACGCCAGGGTGCTGACGGATCAGCTGGCCAATCGCGGCGCGGCTCAGCACGGCGGCTTCCACCGCGTCGATGGCAGTGCAGGTGGCGTAACGCACGTCGCGGTCGAACATCGACATCTCGCCCAGTGCTGCGCCTTCGGTCGCCACGCCCAGGCGCGAAAACTCTTCCTGCGCCTGCGGGTCATCCTCGCCGGGGGATGTGGCCTTGGTCACGTCGACGGTGCCGCTGAGCAGCAGCAGCATCCAGTCGCCCTGGTCTCCTTCGCTGATCAGCACCTGGCCGGGTTGCGCGCGGACCAGCAACATGGCCTCGCCCAGGGTGTCGAGCTCCTCGTGCGTGAAGTCTTCCAGCATCGCCGAATGCTCGAGCAGGCCCGGCCCGCGCCCGGACATCTTCTGGCAGTTGCCGAGCAGTTCCAGCCCGGCGTCCTGCAGCTTCTGCTCCAGGGTCAAGGAACCTGTTGCAGCCATGTCGCAATCTCGTCAATCGCGGCGTCAGAGGCCGCCGTGAGCGCGCGCACGCCGCCGGGCGCGTCAAGACTGGGCGCCGGGCGCTGCACCGTGACACTGCGCTGGGCCAATAACTTTTCGCCGCTGGGCGTGGTTTCCACCAGCGTCGCACGCAGGCGGATCAGTCCGACACTTCGGCCTGGCGATTCGAACAAGTGGCTGAACTCGTCGAGTTCGAGCTGCAGCACCCGCGGCAACACGCCCTGGTTGACGCTGCGGTTAAGCGCCGGGCCTTCTCCCGCGTTGAGCACGGCGCGGGTGCGGCCCAGCGTGTCACGCAGCCGCTGGCGGATCAGCTGCGCCGGCGGCATGCTCCAGCGCGCCTGCGAGTAGGGCCGCAGTTGCTGCGCATCGTCATAGGCCAGCCGGTAGAGCACGGCCTGGTTGTCAAGCGCGCCGCCCGGCGTTCCGATGTCGGCCAGGGCAATCGGCGCCAGGGGCGCCTGACGCGTGCTTGCCTCCGGCGTCAGCGCGCCGGGGCCGAAGTCGTACAGCGCGGCGCGCACGGGCTTGTCGGGCAGGGCCGAACACGCGCCGAGCAGCACAACCAGCGACAACATCAAGCCTAATCGACCTGTAGCCCCCGTCCGTCGGGAGCGAGTAGCTACTGAATTGATAGCATTGGACGAATTCATGGTTTTCCTCCGGGAGCGGTGAAGCCTTTTTCACCCGGGCCGGGTGTGGGCGGGCCGTTGCCAAAAATCAGCGATTGCGGGTTGTCGTCCACCGCGTTGACGGTGCGCCGGAGCTGGCGCAT
>JAKFXR010000151.1 GCA_021731285.1 Polaromonas sp.
GATTACCGCAGCACCCTGAACCTGCCCGACACGCCTTTCCCCATGCGCGGCGACCTGCCCAAGCGGGAGGCGGCCTGGGCCAAGGCCTGGGAAGAAAAAGGCATTTACAAAAAGCTGCGCGATGTGCGCGCAGGCAAACCCAAGTTTGTGCTGCACGACGGTCCGCCCTATGCCAACGGGCAGATCCACATCGGGCATGCCGTCAACAAGGTCCTCAAGGACATGATCGTCAAGGCGCGCCAACTCCAGGGCCTGGACGCGATTTATGTACCGGGCTGGGACTGCCACGGCCTGCCGATCGAAAACGCCATCGAAAAGCTCCATGGACGAAACCTTCCCAGGGACGAAGTGCAGGCCAAAAGCCGCGCCTTTGCCACCGAGCAAATCGCCGGCCAGATGGCTGACTTCAAACGCCTGGGCGTGCTCGGCGAATGGGACAACCCCTACCGGACCATGGACTTCGGCAACGAGGCCAATGAAATCCGCGCGCTCAAACGCATCATGGAGCGCGGCTTTGTGTACCGCGGCCTCAAGCCGGTGTACTGGTGTTTTGACTGCGGCTCTTCGCTGGCCGAGTTCGAAATCGAATACGCCGACAAGAAATCGCAAACGCTGGACGTGGGCTTCAAATGCGCCGAGCCCGACAAACTGGCCGCAGCCTTTGGACTGCCCGGCCTGACCAAAGACGCCTATGCCGTCATCTGGACCACCACCGCCTGGACCATCCCGGCCAACCAGGCGCTGAACCTGAACCCCGAGCTGGAGTACGCCCTGGTGGACACCGAGCGCGGCATCCTCTTGCTGGCCTCGGTGCTGGTGGACAAATGCCTGGAGCGCTTCCAGCTCAGCGGCACGGTACTGGCCACCACGACCGGCAAAAATCTCGCGCTGCTCAATTTCATGCACCCGCTGTACGACGTGCATGCGGGCTATCAGCGCCTGAGCCCGGTGTTCCTGGCCGACTACGCCACGGCTGACGACGGCACGGGCATCGTGCATTCGTCGCCCGCCTATGGCGTGGAAGACTTTAACTCCTGCGTGGCCAACGGCATTGCCACCGACGACATCCTCAACCCGGTGCAGGGCAATGGCCGTTATGTGGACGAGTTGCCGCTGTTTGGCGGATTGAACATCTGGAAAGCAGCGCCGCTGGTGATTGAAGCCCTTCGCGATGCCGGCCGCCTTTTCGCCACCGAAAACATCACCCACAGCTACCCGCATTGCTGGCGCCACAAAACCCCGGTGATCTACCGCGCAGCCGCCCAGTGGTTTGTGCGCATGGACGAGGGCGAAGGCGTTTTCACCAAAGACAAGGCGCCGCAGACCCTGCGCAAGCTGGCCCTGGCCGCCATCGAAGAAACCAGCTTCTACCCGGAGAACGGCAAGACCCGTCTGCGCGACATGATTGCAGGCCGGCCCGACTGGTGCATCAGCCGTCAGCGCAACTGGGGTGTACCCCTGCCCTTTTTCATTCACACCGCTACCGGCGAGCTGCACCCGCGCACCATGGAGATCATGGACCAGGCTGCCAGCATGGTGCAGGCCGGCGGCATCGAGGCCTGGAGCAAGGCCAGCGCCGAGTCCATCATTGGCAAAGATGCGCCTGACTACATCAAGAGCACCGACATCCTGGACGTGTGGTTTGACTCCGGTACCACCCACGACCATGTCCTCAGGCACAGCCATGCGGCCCAGTCCACCTGGCCGGCCGACCTGTACCTCGAAGGCCACGACCAGCACCGCGGCTGGTTTCACTCCTCGCTGCTCACCGCCTGCGCCATGTACGACCATGCGCCCTACAAAGGCCTGCTGACCCACGGCTTCACCGTGGACGGCAAGGGCCGCAAGATGAGCAAGAGCGAAGGCAACACCGTGGTGCCGCAAGAAGTGTCCAGCAAGCTGGGTGCCGAGATCATCCGCCTGTGGTGCGCATCCACCGACTACTCGGGCGACCTGGCCATTGACGACAAGATTCTTGCGCGAGTGGTCGATGCCTACCGTCGCATCCGCAACACGCTGCGCTTCTTGCTGGCCAATGTCAGCGATTTTGACCCGGTGAAAGACGCCGTCCCGCTGGAGCAGATGCTGGAGATTGACCGCTACGCGCTCAGTCGTGCGGCGCAGTTGCAGGCCGACATCCTGGCGCATTTCGAGGTGTATGAATTTCACCCGGTGGTCTCCAGGCTGCAGATCTATTGCAGCGAAGACCTCGGCTCGTTTTACCTCGACATCCTCAAGGACAGGCTCTACACCACCGCGCCCGGCTCGCTGGCCCGGCGCAGCGCCCAGACCGCGCTGCACCAGATCACCCACGCCATGCTGCGCTGGATGGCGCCGTTTTTGAGCTTCACCGCTGAAGAGGCGTGGACGGTGTTTGGCAGTTCCGAGTCCATCTTCATGGAGACCTATGCGGTTTTCGGCGCGCCTGATGAGGCGCTGCTGGCCAAGTGGACACGTATCCGTGAACTGCGCGACGCCGTCAACAAGGACATCGAGGTCCTGCGCGCCGACGGCAAGGTGGGCTCTTCCCTGCAGGCGAATGTGACGCTGGAAGTGGCACCGGACGACCACGCACTGCTGGCCAGCTTGAAGGACGATTTGAAATTTGTGTTCATCACGTCCGCGATGAACCTGGCCGCGGGCGAAGCTCTCTCCATAAAAACTGCAACCAGCTCAGCAACCAAATGCGATCGCTGCTGGCACTACCGCGATGATGTGGGCATTGAGCCCGCGCACCCGACCATTTGCGGGCGCTGCACCAGCAATCTGTATGGCGCGGGTGAAGTCAGGAAATTCGCATAATGGCCAAAAGCTCTTCCGGGAAAACATACGGCATGCTGCCCTGGCTGGGCCTGGCGCTCCTCCTGCTCATTGCCGACCAGTTCACCAAGGTGCTGATCCTGGGCTACTACAAGCTCGGGGACGCCACCTATGTCACCAGCTTTTTCAACGTCGTGCGGGTACACAACAGCGGCGCAGCGTTCTCCTTCCTGGCTTCGGCTTCCGGCTGGCAGCGGTGGTTCTTCACGGTCATCGGTATCGCGGCGGCGCTATTCATTGTCTGGATGCTGCGCTCGCACGCCGGGCAAAAACTGTTTTCCTTTGCGCTCGCCTGCATCCTGGGCGGCGCCATCGGCAATGTCATCGACCGCGTGCTGCACGGCTATGTGGTGGATTTTCTGGACTTTCACTACGGCAGCTGGCACTTCCCCGCCTTCAACATTGCCGACAGTGCAATCACCGTTGGCGCGGTCTGCCTGATTCTGGACGAGTTGCTTCGGGTCAGAAAGAGTTAGCCCCCACGTTCGCTCGCTTCGCGTAGCTCTCTGCCCCCCGAGGGGGCGCTGCGCCTGCGGACTGGCAAAGCCAGATCCGCGGCCCTGGCTGGTTTGAAGAGCTACGCTTGTTCGCTCCGTCGCCCTCTTCTTTTGAAGGCGTTGCGAGGCAGGCTATAGTGACTTGAACTTATGAAGCATTTGCTCAATCAGCTCGTGGCCATTGCTCTGCGGGTCCAGAGAATTCTCCCAGCCTATCGGCCCATGCCATGAACCCCAACGCCGATCAACTCTGGCGTGGCCCGCGCTGGACACTGGCTGTGATGTTGGCCCTGCTGGGCATGCTCGGGCCTTTTTCGATAGACACCTACCTGCCTGCGTTCTCGGGCATCGCGCGCTCGCTGGGCGCAACACCGGTCGAGATGCAGCAAACCCTGTCGGCCTACCTGTTCGGCTTTGCCTTCATGAACCTGTTTCATGGCGCGCTGGCCGACAGCTTTGGGCGCCGTCCCGTGGTGCTGTGGGGCATCGCAATGTTCACCATCGCTTCGGCTGGTTGCGCGCTGTCGCAAAGCATTGAGCAGCTTGTCTTCTTCAGGGCCTTGCAGGGCCTGTCAACTGGCGCGGGCATTGTGGTGTCACGCGCGGTGATACGCGACATGTTTCCGCCGGCGCAAGCGCAGAAGATGATGAGCCAGGTGACGATTTACTTCGGCGTCGCGCCGGCCATCGCACCCATCATTGGCGGCTGGCTCTTCGTGCATACCAACTGGCATGCGATTTTCTGGTTTCTCACGGGGGTCGGAACACTGCTCTGGATCGCCAATTTCAAGTTGCTTCCCGAGACGCTGCATGTCACCGAGCGCCAGTCATTCCACGTGAAGCACCTGATGCGCGGCTACTGGCAGCTTGGCTCGAGCGCGCGCTTTCTGTTGCTGGCATTGGCCAGCGGCATTCCTTTCAATGGCATGTTTCTGTATGTGCTGGCTGCGCCGGAATTTCTGGGCACGCACCTGGGCCTGTCGCCCACCGGGTTCTTCTGGTTTTTCATGCTGACCATCAGCGGGATCATGCTGGGTGCCTGGGTCAGCGGGCGCATGGCCGGCAAAATCGCCCCCAAGCGGCAGATCCGCCATGGCTTTGTGATCATGCTGGCCATTGCGGTGATCAACCTGGTGGTCAATCTTCTTTTCAAGGCCCATGTCTCCTGGGCCATGTTGCCGATTGCCGTGTTCGCTTTTGGCTGGGCCATGATGGTTCCTGTCGTGACCCTGCTGGTGCTGGACCTGTACCCCGAGCGGCGTGGCATGGCCTCGTCACTGCAGGCCTTTGTAGGATCGACGGCCAACGGCATTGTGGCGGGCGTGATCGCGCCACTGGTCATGCACTCCACCGTCGCGCTGGCTGCGTCTTCACTGCTGATGATGTGTGTTGGCCTGGTGGCCTGGCTCTACCTGCACCACCGCTGGCCCGAGATCGGCACGTAGTGGCCCCCACGGTTGCTCACTGCGTGTAGCGCCCGAGGCCTCGCAGGCCGCGGCTCGCGAGACGCTTCGCCTCTGTCGCCTGTCCAAAGCTGCTCAAGCAGCTTTGGAGCCGCAGGCTCCAGCCCCTAGTGGGCGCTGCGCCTGCGGGCCGGCAAAGCCGGACCCGCGGCCCCTGTTGGGTTTTTGCTCCTGTGCTTCACTCGTCATTGCGGGCCTGACCCGCAATCCATGCTGGCGAACTGCTGTCAGTAGTCCATGCACATGGATCCCGGCTCAAGTCCGGGATGACAAACCAAAGTGTGCGGTCATCAGGTCAGCCTGGATCAGCGCCGCCTCGCGTGTGAACTCGTTGTTGTGCATGCGTTCCAGCATCTCTGTTTCGCTCGTGAGAACGAAGCGTTCGACTTCGCCGTCCTGGTTGAGCGGCTCCAGGCCATCAGGCACGGTGCAGTGGTACCAGTCAATGCATTCGATCACGTAACCCGTGCCGCCGCCGTCCTCACAGGGCCGGCGGATTTCCAGTTGTCCCCCACGGACCAGGTCTTTGAGCTGGCTCAAGTGAAGACCGGCTTCTTCCCAGGTCTCGCGTTCCAGCGCGCTGTCCAGGGTGTCGGCAGCGCCGACCATGCCGCCCATCAGGGTGTCCCACAGGCCCGGGTCATTGGCTTTGGTCAGGGAACGTTGCTGCACCCAGTGGTGGCCATTGCCCGTCCTCCCGACCAGATGCACCGCGTGGGTGGCAATGCCCAGCACCCGCACCACGGCGCGCTCCACCGTGGCAATCCGCCGGCCCGACAGATCGTTGATGGCCAGTTGTTCATCGCGCCACACATGGGCCAGCCCCAGCTCGCGCAGCGCCAGCGCCAGCGCGTGCAGGCCGGCGGTAGGATCCCCGGTCACACACCACGCAGCAGCATCCGCATGCTCCTGTATTGATAGCAAAGTATTCCCGTCACCCAAGGGCAGAGTGGCGATTTTCTTCATGAGATCGGGCTCGACCGAGCCTAGGACGGCTCCGCCCGCAAGCAAAGGTACACGTGGCCGCAGCGGGGCCTGACTGCAGTCTGCGCGCAGTGTTGCCAGCCAGTACGAATCAACCCCTTTCACCGTACCCGCGCTCACAGGGTCAGGATGGTGCAACCCGTGGTTTGCCTGGCCTCCAGAGACCGGTGCGCCTGCTGCACCTGGTCCAGCGGAAAACGCTGGTCGATGCGGATTTCGACCTTGCCGCTGCTGACCATGCCAAACAGCTCGTCGGCCATCGCCTGGGTGCTTTCGCGTGTGGCAATGTGGGTGAACAGCGTCGGGCGAGACACGTACAGCGATCCCTTGGCGGCCAGCAGGCCAATGTCCAGCGGCTCGACCTTGCCGGAGGCATTGCCGAAGTTGGCCAGCAGGCCAAAGGGCTGCAGGCAATCGAGCGACTTGAGAAAAGTGTCCTTGCCAACCGAGTCGTACACCACCTTCAACCCTTTGCCACCGGTAATCTCCTTGACGCGGGCCACAAAATCTTCCTTGGCGTAGTTGATGGCGAAGGCTGCGCCATTGGCCAGGGCCAGCGCACATTTTTCGTCGGAGCCCGCTGTGCCTATCAGTTGCAGGCCCATGGCCCTGGCCCACTGACAGGCGATCAGGCCAACACCGCCCGCGGCAGCGTGAAACAGCACAAAATCGCCGGCCTGCAGGCCGCCCTGCGGCTGCGTGCGGCTCAGCAGGTACTGCACCGTCAAGCCCTTGAGCATCATCGCGGCGCCGGTCTCGAAAGAAATCGCGTCCGGCAGCTTGCAAACACACTTGGCAGGCATGACCCGCACTTCGCAATAGCTGCCCGGCGGCTGGCTGGCATAAGCGGCGCGGTCGCCGGGCTGAAGGTGGGTCACGCCTGCACCCACCGCCTCCACCACACCGGCGGCCTCCATGCCCAGTTGCAGCGGCATGGGCAGCTTGTACACGCCGCTGCGCTGGTACACGTCAATAAAGTTAAGCCCGACAGCCTTGTGGCGGATGCGGATTTCGCCCGGCCCGGGATCGCCCACCGCCACGTCCACCAGTTTGAGCTCTTCGGGTCCGCCATGCTGGTCGATGCGGATGGCTCTGGAGGTGGTGGTGCTCATGGGTTTCCTTGAAATGCGGTTGGGGGATGGGTCAGCATCCTGCCACGAATCAGGCGCGCCTGCTCGCCTCATGCGACTGTCCTGCAGCGCGGCCAGGTGTTCAGCCCTGCGTCAGTCAACAGTCGTGGGGGCTGGTTACAGTCGGGTGCATGCCAAACGGCCTGAACCTTCGCACCGCCCTGTTGCTGCTTGTGCCACCCATGCTCTGGGCTGGCAACGCCGTGGTGGGACGTCTGGTCAGCACGCTGGTGCCGCCCATTACCCTGAACTTCCTGCGCTGGGCGCTGGCCTTTGTGATTCTCCTGCCACTGGCCGGCTGGGTCTTGCGCCGGGGCAGCGGGCTGTGGCCGCACTGGAAACGTTTTGTCGTGCTGGGCCTGCTGGGCGTGGGTGCCTACAACGCCTTGCAGTACCTCGCGCTGCAAACCTCCACCCCGCTCAACGTCACCCTGGTGGCCTCCAGCACACCGGTTTTCATGCTGGGCATAGGCTGGCTGTGTTTCGGCCAGCGGGTGAGCCTCAGGCAAATGGCGGGGGCATTTTTGTCCATCGCGGGCGTGCTGCTGGTGTTGTCCCGAGGGCAGTGGGCCCTGCTCGCGCAGGTGGAGCTGGTGCCGGGTGACCTGTATGTGCTGCTGGCGACGCTGGCCTGGGCCTTCTACAGCTGGATGCTGTCCCAAGCCAAAGAGCCGCCATCGATACGCCAGGACTGGGCCGCTTTTCTGATGGGGCAAATCATTTTCGGCCTGGGCTGGTCCGGGTTGTTTGCCGCAAGCGAATGGGCACTGACCGACGCACAGATCACCTGGGGCTGGCCACTGGCCGCCGCCCTGCTCTATGTGGCGGTGGGACCGGCCATTCTGGCCTACCGTTGTTGGGGGCTGGGTGTGCAACGCGCCGGCCCGGCGGTTGCGGGGTTTTTCTCCAACCTCACGCCGCTGTTTGCCGCCTTGCTGTCGGCGGCCTTCCTGGGCGAATTGCCGCAGCTGTACCACGCACTGGCTTTTGTGCTGATCGTCGGCGGGATTGTGGTGTCATCGAGGCGCCAGGCCTAACCGGCCATGCGCACCCGGCGCGCCGTCTCCTCGGCCCGCGCATCATCAATCTCCCGCATCACGCTGCCCATGTCGACAGCTCCGGCCTTGCGCTCGAAACGGCCAGTCAGCACCGTTTCGGGCGACAGCACACCGCGCTGGTACAGGTCCCAGATTTCGAGTCCGTAGCGGGTGGGCAGCAAGTCAGGTGCAAAACCGCCAAAAAAATTGCGCAGATTCTCCACATCCCGCAGCAGCATCCGTCCGGCGTGGTTGTTGCCTGCGGCATCGACGGCCTGCGGCAGATCGATGATCACCGGGCCATCTTCAGCCAGCAGGATGTTGAACTCGGACAAGTCGCCATGAACCACGCCGGCGCACAACATGCGCACGACCTGCGTCAGCAGCATGGCATGGTGCCGGCGCGCATCTTCGGGCGTCAGCACCACATCATTGAGGCGCGGGGCGGCGTCGCCATGTGCGTCGGTCACCAGTTCCATCAGCAGCACGCCGTCGTGAAAGTTGTACGGTGTGGGCACCCTCACCCCCGCAGCGGCCAGGCGGTACAGGGCGTCGACTTCGGCGCTTTGCCAGGCCGCCTCCTGCGCCTGCCGGCCGAATTTGGTGCCCTTGGCCATGGCCCGGGCCTGGCGGGTGTTTTTGACCTTGCGGTTTTCGGTGTAGTCCACCGCCTGGCGAAAGCTGCGCTGCGTGGCCTCCTTGTACACCTTGGCGCAGCGCGTCTCGTCGCCACAGCGCACCACATAGACCATGGCCTCCTTGCCACTCATGAGCTGGCGCACGACGGTGTCGATCAGGCCTTCTTCCAGCAGGGATTGCAGTCGCGCAGGTGTTTTCATTGCAGCTATTTTGCGCCACGGCGGAAGTTGACGACCTCGGGAGAAATATTTCCGCCCCCTTGCGTCCAGTTGGCCCCGGGCTTCGTAAGTAGGACAGAGCGCAATGTCGCGTTCTGCCGGTACCCCTATCACCAACCCTCACAAGGAATCTGACAATGAAAAAACAAACCCTTCTGGCTGCGGCCATGCTGACATTCCTGCACTTTGGCACGCAGGCGCAACCCGTGATGAAAGACGGCGCATTGACCGACGCAAACGGCCGCACGGTCTACACCTTTGACAAGGATGCGCCCAACAAAAGCAACTGTGCCGGTGGCTGCCTGACCGCATGGCCTGCCTTTGTGGCCAGGCCCGGCGCCTCCGCTCAGGGTAACTTTGGGCTGATAGACGCGAACGGCGCCAAACAGTGGACGGTGGGCGGCAAGCCGCTGTACTACTTCGCCGGTGATGCCAAGCCGGGAGACCGCAATGGCAACGGCAACGGCGGGGTCTGGCACATCGTGTCACCCGCCGCGTTGAAGTAAGCCTTCCAGAACCACCAGGCGCAGCAGGCTGCCGCGCCTGCTCCGATCTAGAAGGTGCCCGGAAAAGCCCCGCCGTCGGCCAGCACGTTCTGGCCCGTCATGTAGCCCGCGTGTGTGCTGCACAGAAAAGCGCAGATGGCGCCAAACTCTTCGGGCGTACCGAAACGGCCCGCCGGAATCGTTTTCCGGCGGGTATCCAGAAGCTCTTCCATCGGCTTGCCGGTCTTGGCGGCCGCGCCCTGCATGGTGCCGCGCAGGCGGTCGGTGTCGAACGCACCGGGCAACAGGTTGTTGATGGTGACACCCTGGGCCGCCAGTTTGCTGCGCGACGCCCCGGCCACAAAACCAGTCAGGCCGCTGCGCGCGCCATTGGACAGGCCCAAAATATCAATCGGGGCCTTGACCGCGCTCGAAGTGATGTTGACGATGCGGCCAAAACCGCGCGCAGCCATGCCGTCCACCGTGGCCTTGATCAACTCAATGGGCGTCAGCATGTTGGCGTCGATGGCCTTAATCCAGGCGTCGCGGTCCCAGTCGCGAAAGTCACCAGGCGGCGGCCCCCCCGCGTTGGTGACCACGATGTCAAAGTCCTTGCGCACCGCAAAAACCGCGGCCCGGCCTTCGGCCGTGGTGATGTCCGCGGCAACGGCCTGGACCACAGCATCTGCCGGCCGTGCCCTGTCGGCCATCAGCCTGGCAGCCGTCGCCTGCAGCACCTCTGCGCCGCGCGCCACGATCACCACATTCACGCCTTCGCGCAGCAGCGCCTGGGCACAACCCATGCCCAGGCCCTTGCTTGCACCCCCCACCAGTGCCCATTTGCCTGCAATACCTAAATCCATAATAATTTCCGCTTCATGTTAGAAAGTTGGTGGGCCATGATACTGAGCAAATTCCATCGCGTTCACCGGCTGGGCCTGGTAGCCCTGCTGCTGTGTGGCGCATCGGCCCACGCGCAAACCGACACGGTGCTGCTCAAACGCGCAGCCGAACTGCGCGAGGCCCCCGGCGACAGTTCCCGCAGCCTGGCCGCACTGCCCGACCGCACACCGGTGACACGCTCGGGCGCGCGGCAGGGGGCCTGGATACAGGTGCGCACTGAACAAGGCGCAAGCGGTTGGGTACACATGTTTGACGTCGGTCCGGCATCCGGCGCCTCCGCGCCGGCCAGCGCGGGCGCCAGCGCCCTGCGGGGTCTGACCAGCTTTTTCAACAAGGGCAGTGCTCAGGGCGGCACAACCACAGCAACTTCCACCATAGGCATACGCGGCCTGGGCGCTGAAGACCTGAACCGGTCGCAGCCAAGCATGGAGGCCGTGGCGCAAGCCGACGCCCTCAGGCTGGACGCGAGCGAAGCGCGCAGCTTTGCAGGCAGCGCCGCGCTGACCCCCCGCACGGTAGATCCCCTGCCAGAGCCTGCTGCAGCTCCAGTGCAAAACAACGAGCAAAACCGGAGCGCGCCATGAAGCCACTGCACCTGGCCTTGCTGGCCCTTGCCCTGGGCGCTGGAAGCGTGCCTGCCCACAGTCAGGACGCCGGCAAGGCCCTGAACTTTCTCGGCTCCTTGCTGCGTCAGGCACCGGCACCTGAAACCCCGGCCGCCCCCGCATCGCCTGCGGGCATGCTGGGCAATCTGCTGGGTGCCGGTCTGGCGCCTGCAGCCGGCAACCAGGCGGCACGGGGCGGCGACCTTATTGGCCTGCTGTCGCAATCGCTGGAGCAGATTGACGAAGCCAAAGAGATCGAGATTGGCCGCCAGCTGGCTGCCGTGCTGCTGGGCAGCAAGCCATTGCATCCCGACATGGCGCTGCAGCGCTACGTCAACCAGTTGGGCCGCTGGATCAGCCTGCAGTCATCGCGACCGCAGTTGCCCTGGACATTTGCCGTGCTCGACGACCCCGGGTTCAATGCCTTTGCCGCGCCCGGCGGGTATGTGTTTGTGACCAAAGGGCTGCTTGACCGTGTGGCCGACGAAGCCGAGCTGGCAGGCATCCTGGCCCACGAGATCACCCACGTCACGGCCAAACACCACCTGCAGGCGATTGCCAAAAGGGCGCGCGCCGGATTGCTCACCCAGGTGATCGGATCGCAAGTCAGGGGCGAACTGGCCGGCATGGTGTCTGCGCAGTTTCTGAACCTGGGGCGCGACCTGTACTCCAGGGGCCTGGACCAGGGCGACGAGTTCGACGCCGACCGCACGGGTGTGGCGCTGGCCGCACGCGCTGGCTTTGACCCTTACGGACTGGTGGCCGTGCTGCAGCAATTGCGCACCGTCACACCCGACAACGCCTTTTTTGCGCTGTCCCTGAGCACGCACCCGCCGGCCCAGCAACGGCTGGATGTGTTGGAGCAGGCCATGGGCAAGCGGCTGGACAATCTCGCCGGTCAGCCTCCTGTGACCATTGCGCAGCGCATGGAGCGGCTGGCGTCTAGCCGCAGTGCTGGCAATGCCGAGAGCGGGCGACGGGCGCCTGTGAAGAAGTAAGGCTGGCTTTTCCAGCCTTACTGGCTGAATCTGTCCGACGCCGTCTTTATCTACCGTTGGTGGTTTGCCTGCTGGCCGGGTCTCGCCCCGGCGGGCGACTCACTTTTCTTTGCTTCGCCAAAGAAAAGTAAGCAAAAGAAAGGCGACCCTGCTGTCTGCGGAGTTTTTGGGGTCAGAGTCCAAATTCGCCGAGCCTATGGCTCGCCCCTTGGGTGCGGTGCAAGGCACCGCAGCGAAATTGGCGTCTGACCCCAATAACTCAACCTGCGGTGCTCGCCGAAAACGGGGTCGAGCTCGAACTCGCCTACGGCTCAGACAATCGCTCGCCCTGATCCACTTTCGGCTGCGCTCCTCGGCGCATACAGAAGGGGTGGGGAAGCGGGAACCGATGCGGGGAGTCGATGACGCGCAAAGCGCGCCATCGTCGAACCACGGGACCGTCATGTTTGCACGCGGCAATGAGCACACATGGCCAAATGAAGTCCCCCTCCATCGCCCAGCGGGGCGAGGGA
>JAKFXR010000050.1 GCA_021731285.1 Polaromonas sp.
TCGGGATGAAGTGCATGTGCCAGCGCGGTCTGCTGGCGAGCCACGCCTTGACCTTGGGATGGCTGTGCGTGGCGTAGTTGTCCACGATGCAGTGAATATCCAACCCGGCGGGCACCGCCTTGTCGATCTCACGCAGGAAACTCAAGAACTCCTGATGCCGGTGACGTGGTTTGCAGCTGGCCAGCACCGCCCCATTGAGCACGTTCAGCGCGGCAAACAGCGTCGTGGTGCCGTGGCGCTTGTAGTCATGGGTGACGCCTTCGAGGTAGCCCAGTCCCATGGGCAGCATCGGCTGGGTACGCTCCAGGGCCTGGCACTGGCTCTTCTCGTCCACGCACAGCACCAGTGCGTTGTCCGGCGGGCTCAGGTACAGGCCCACCACGTCGCGCAGTTTCTCGATGAAGAACGCGTCCGTGGACAGCTTGAAGCTTTCCTGGCGGTGCGGCTGCAAGCCGAACATCTTGAAGTAGCGAGCGACGCTGCTCTTGGAAATGCCCACCGCATCAGCAGCACCGCGCACGCTCTAGTGCGTGGAGCCATCCGCAAGCTTGGTGTGCAGCGTCGTGTTGATCAAGTCCGCCAGCGCTTCGTCGTTGATAGAGCGCGGCCGTCCCGGGCGCAGATCGTCGTACAGACCCTTGACGCGCAGCTCCATGAAGCGGGTGCGCCACTTTCTGACCGTCGTCTTGTTGAGCTGAAGGCGCTGCGAAATCGAGCTGTTGGGCTCGCCCTCTGCACTTGCCCGCACCATGCGTGCTCGCAGGCTCAGCGAGGCCGGCAATGAGCGGCTGCGGGCAAGGATTCGAGTTGCTCACGCTCCTGACTGTTGAGCTCCAGTGCGAGTTTGGGTCGACCCATCACCATTGCGGTATCTCCTTCCAAAAGATACCTCACCGGCGAGCATTACTTATGCCAGATATTTCAAGGACATCACACTGATTGTCGCCCCTCGGCCGCCGAGGCGCCTCAGCGCTGGCGCGGTGCCTGCAGGGTCAGGTCCAGCAGCCCACCCACCGGGTAGCGCATCGGGAACCGCTGCGCCGGCCTCCTGCAAGTGTTCGCTTGATACCGTGTAGCCGGGCTGGACGCGCGCAGCCGGCAGGGCCAACAAGCCCACCCAACGCCAGCCAAGCGGCCAGGGGCAACAACAATTTGCGTTTCATCCACTCCATACGTTCTCCGTTGGACGGTGGACTTGCTTGCGCTCCGATATAGTCCAGCGGTGGCGCACAGTAAGCGCAATCTGGGGAAGCCGCGAGAAAGCAGATGTGGAGCAAAGACTAACATGAAGAGATTGACAGGGAGTGGCGGCACCGAATCCGTGCATGGTGCGCTGTCCGACCCCAAGGCAGATAACGGCGCCAATTCACCCACGCTTACGCAGGAAGCCTATGAGCGTCTTGAGGAGATGATCATCACGCTGGAACTGGCGCCTGGCGAGGCGGTCTCCGAAGCGATTCTCAGCAAGCGGCTGGGGATTGGCACCACACCGATACGGGAGGCACTGCATCGGCTCGCGCGGCAGTATCTGGTGCAGATCATTCCACGGCGCGGCGTCGTGATCACGTCGGTCGACGTGCGTTTACAGTTCGAGGTACTTGAAGCCAGGCGTGAGTTAGACCGCCTCGTTTCGCGTGGCGCGGCACAGCGCGCGAGTCCCGCCGAACGGCAGGTTTTGGCCAAGCTGATCGTGGCCACCGAAGCCGCGATGCAGGCCAACGACATCAAGGAGTTCCTGCGGACGGATGCTGAGTTGAACGAGTGGCTGGCCAAGGCGGCACGCAACTCGGTGGCCTCCGACATTTCAGCCATGCTGCATGCGGTGTCGCGCCGATTCTGGTTCTATCACCTGTCTGATGACCAGCAGTTCACACGAACGGCGATGCTGCACCTGGCGATCGTCAAGGCCATTGCCAGCGGAGATACAGCAGCAGCGGCGGCTGCCTCTGACCAACTGATCGACTACCTCGTCGAGTTCGCCAACGCGACCCTGCCCGGCGCCTAGCCTGGCCCCTGCGTGGGCGGGTGTTAACCGTTGCCGAGGCGGCGCAGTGTCCCTGAATCCCGCCGCCAGCGGGCCATGACCGTCTGTGTCAGAGGGCGCAGGGCGGATCCTCGTTTTTTCGATGCAAATCAGGGTTTATCCTAGTAGCCTTGATGTAAATAAGGGGCTTACCATTCGTGCCATATTACTGGCATGCCAGTAATATTCTACATAAGTTCCATCAATTCCAAATCCGCGACCGGGCACGGTCACCGGTGTTCAAGGAGTCCCGAATGACACAAGCAGCGGCAGTTGAAGAGGCAGTCACGATCCGGCGATTGAGTCCGGCCATGGGTGCCGAGGTGATTGGCATGGATCTTTCCAGGCCGATGGACGAGTCCGAAGTCGCGCGCTTGCGCGCCGCGTTGCACGAAAACGGCGTGCTGTGCTTTCGCGACCAGCATCTGACCGAGGCGCAGCAGATCGAGTTCTCGCGGCGCTGGGGCCCGCTGGAAGACTTCCCGGAGGAAGACAAGACGGTCACTGCTTCCACGGTATACAACGTGGCCAACGTCTCCGCCGAGGGCGAGCACCTGCCCGAGACCGACCACCGCGTAATCTTCCAGAGGGTCAACGCGCTGTGGCACACCGACAGCTCCTTCCGTTATGTCCCGGCTTACGCATCTCTGCTCTATGGTATCGAAGTGATGCCTGACGATGCCGTCGGTGGCCGCACCGGGTTCTCGAACATGGTGGCCGCGTACGAGGCGCTCACGCCGGCGATGAAGGCGCGCATTGAGCCGCTGCACATGGTGCACTCCTATGAGCACGGCCGCCGCCTGTACCCGCAACTGCCGCCCTTGTCCAGGTTCGAGAAGGCCACGGTTCCGCCGGTCAGCCACCCGCTGGTGCGCGTGCATCCGGAAGCCGGCAACCGCCGTTCGCTGTTCATGACTGCCAACGCCGGCAATGAAATCAGTGGCCTGCCGCTGGAGGAGGGACAGGCCCTGCACCGCGAGCTGATCGAACACCTCTCGCGCCCGGAGTTCTGCTACTTCCACAAGTGGCGCAAGGGCGACCTCGTGGTGTGGGACAACCGCACGACCCTGCACAAGGCCGAAACCTATGACATGACGCGGTATCGCCGTGTCTTCCGCCGCACCACGGTGGCGGGCAGTGGCCCGGTGCTGGGCCCGTTCTCGCAAGGCGTGAGGACGGCGTGAGCCAGCGCCCGGACGCAACCCAGGGTGGACGACATGCAGTGTGATTTCAGCGGGCGGACGGTCCTCGTCACCGGCGGCACCAGTGGCATTGGCCTGGCCATTGCGCAAGGGCTTCGCAGCGCAGGCGCCACGGTCGTGGTCGCTGGCTTGCCCGCCCACAACGCGTCCGACCTCCAAGGCCTGAAGGTGGCAGCCCTCGATGTAACGGACAGCATGGCCGTGGAATCCGTGGTCGGCCAGCTCGATCGTCTTGATGTGCTTGTCAATGCCGCAGGCATGATTCGCCGCGGCGAGGAGCATGACCTTGCCGTGTTCCAGCGGGTGCTGGACGTCAACCTGACCGGGACCATGCGAGTTTCCATGGCCGCACGTGAGAGGTTGGCCGCGGCGGGTGGTTGCGTGGTCAATGTCGCGTCGATGCTGAGCTTTTTTGGCGGCGGCCTGGTCCCGGCCTACAGCGCCAGCAAGGGCGGCATTGCGCAACTGACAAAGAGCCTCGCCATCGCCTGGGCGCCACTGGGCATACGCGTCAATGCGGTTGCGCCCGGCTGGATTGCAACACCTCTGACGCAGGCCTTGCAGGATGACCCGGCGCGGGCCTCCACCGTGCTGGCGCGGACCCCAATGGCGCGCTGGGGTACGCCAGAGGACATCGTCGGACCGGCCTTGTTCCTTTGCTCCGGCGCCGCCGCCTTCGTCACGGGCGTGGTCCTGCCGGTGGACGGCGGCTACCTGATTGCATGACCCACATCACACCAGAGACACACCATGAGCGAACATGCCACTCCAACCCCTTCTGAATCGCCCGCCCGCGCTGGCGGTCTCGACATGTCGCGCATGCCCTACCAGCTGCCGTTTCCGCGAGAGGCCGCGGGCGAGGTGGTCGTCGGCGCCGTCATTCCCGAGGACGAGCGCGTCTGGGTGCCCCAGATGGAGAACGTGTGGTTTCGCCCCCTGTGCCTGAACACGGTACAGGGCTACTGGGTCAACCTGCTGCGCGTGCGCAAGTCCGGTGTGCTGAGCCGGCACCGCCATCCCGCGCCGGTGCACGGCTATGTGCTGCGCGGCCGGTGGCATTACCTGGAGCACGACTGGCAGGCCAAGGAAGGCAGCTACGTGTTCGAGCCGCCGGGTGAAACGCATACCCTTGTGGTGCCCGAGGACGTGACGGAAATGATCACGCTCTTCCACATCACGGGCGCGATGATCTACGTCGACCCGTTCGGCCGCCAGACTGGCTATGAAGACGTGTTCACCAAGATCGACATGTGCCGCAAGCACTACACCGCGTGCGGCCTTGGCGACGATTTTGTCGACAAGTTCATACGGTAGCGCCGACACCAGGCTGGGCATCAAGACAGACCGATATTTCCCCGGCGCCGCAAGGCGCAGACCTTTCCACCCTGACCCCAGAGGAGTACAAACCATGTTGAATCATCGCCGTCATATCCTGGCCGCAAGTCTCGCCGTCTCGGCATCCATGCTGCTGGCACCGGTTTCCTGGGCCGCCGACTACCCTGAGAAGCCGATCGAACTCATCGTTCCGTTCGCGGCCGGAGGCGGAACCGATGCCCTCGCGCGCGCATTTTCCGTCGCTGCCCTGAAGCATCTACCCAAAGGCGTCATCGTCATGAACAGGGCCGGCGCCAGTGGCAGCATCGGCTGGCAGCACATGATGAACGCCAAGCCCGATGGCTACACATTGGCGGTGGTCACGGTGGAAATGGTGATCCTGCCGCACCTGAACCTGTTCAACGCCACCTACCACGACGTCACGCCCATCGCGCAGTTGAACGCCGACCCGGCTTCGGTGGTTGTGCGGTCCGACTCGCCTTACAACACGGTGGAGGAGTTCATCGAAGCCGCCCGCAAGCAGCCGGGCAAGATGTCGATGGGGACATCCGGCAATGGCACGATCTACGATCTGGCCGCTGCCGCCTTTGAAGACAAGACGGGTACCAAGTTCAACCGTATCCCGTTCCAGGGCGCCGCGCCTTCCATCCTCTCATTACTGAGCAGCCAGCTTGATGCTGTTACCGCCAGCCCGGCTGAAGTCTCGGCCCACGTGAACGCCGGCAAACTCAAGATACTGGCCGTGATGGCAGACAACCGCCTGGCCGAGTTCAAAAGCACTCCTACCCTGAAGGAGCGGAACATCGACCTTTCCATCGGCACCTGGCGCGGCATCATGGGCCCCAAGGGGTTGCCCGCCGACGTGCTCAAGACCCTGAAGGCGGTCGTTCCGGTTATCGCCAAAGAGCCGGAGATGCAGAACGCGCTCAAGAAGATGAACCTGGGTTACGTCTATGCGGACGACGCCGGCTTCAAGACCACGATGGCGCGTGACAACCAGGTCTTCAAGGACCTGGTGACCAAACTCAAGATCACGGCGAACTGAACCCGCATGCCTATTTCGATCTGCCCGCGCAGTCGTCCACGACGCACGCCGCGGGTCGCCAATCAACCTGTCCAGACCAGGAGCACCGCCATGACCATCACCATCTATCCCGTGACCCCGGACTTCGCCGCAGAAATCGGCGATGTGAACCTTGCGTCCATCTCCGATGCCGACATGGGCGCCATCAAGCAGGCGTTCTGGAAATATTCCGTCCTGGTTTTTCCGGACCAGAAATTGTCGGGCACCCAGCACGTGGAGTTCGCCAGGCGCTTCGGCGCCCTGGAGACCACCATCGCCACGTATCGACCGGGCGAGAAGCTGCGCGTTCAGGAGGAGATCGCGGACGTATCCAATCTCGATCCCGAAAACAAGCTACTCGGGAGAGACAGCCGCCAGCGCATGTACAACATGGGCAACCGCCTGTGGCACACCGACAGCTCGTTTCGCCATGTTCCGGCGTTCGCCTCGGTTCTGTACGGGCGCAGTGTAGCGCCGATCGGCGGTCATACCGAATTCGCAGACATGCGCGCGGCGTTCGACAGTCTGCCGCCGCAAAAGCAGGAACAGCTTCGCGGGCTGGTTGCCGAACACTCAATCTTCAACTCGCGCACCAAGCTCGGCTTCTACGACTTTGCCCCGGAAGAGCGGGCCGCGCTGCCGCCTGTCAAGCAGGTGATGGTGCGCCGCATCCCCGAAAGTGGGCGCGAGTCGCTTTACATCGCTTCGCATGCGGGGCGCGTGATCGGCATGCCCGATGACGAGGGGGCCCAACTCATCGAGGAGCTGACCGCCCACGCGGTGCAACGCCAGTTCGTCTACACCCACCGCTGGCGGCAGGATGACCTCGTGATCTGGGACAACCGTTGCACCATGCATCACGGCACTGAATTTGACGACATGCGCTGGCGTCGCGACTTCCAGCGCGCAACGGTGGCGGACATCGCCAATTCGTGCGAGCAGGCGGGTGTGCCGATTTCGGCCTGAACGATTGGACGGACCGTGACCCATCCCCCAGGCACCGAGGCGCAACTGCCCGCCATCCTGTCACTTCCCGCGCTTTACATACAGGGCCCCGGAGCCATCAGCAGGCTTGGTGAATGTGTGATGAGCTTGGGTCGACACGCGCTGTTCGTCTCGGACAGGGATGTGGGCAAGCGCTTTGCAGCGCAAGCTGCTGCGTCCGTCGAGGCGTCCGGCGTCTCGTTCCACGCGGCGCTGTTTGATGGCGATGTCACCCGTAACACGGTGGCGATGCTACTCGCCGACGCGCGAGCGCTTCAACCGGCCATCGACGTCGTGATTGCAGCCGGTGGCGGCAAAGGCATTGACGCCGGAAAAGCCGTCGCCAGCGCCCTTGGCGTGGCCCTAGTGACGCTGCCTACCGCGGCGTCCAACGATGGCCCGGGCAGCCGGGTGTTTCTCTTCTATGACGAGCAGCATCGTCTCGAATCCGTTGAGCGCCTCCCGCGCAATCCGGATGCGGTGGTGGTTGACACGTCCATTCTGGCGGCTGCTCCGGTGTCGTTCCTGATCGCGGGTATCGGCGATGCCATCGCGAAGCGCTGGGAGGCGGAGCAATGCATCGGAGCCAACCGGCCAAACCTGCTTGGCGGGCGGGCGACGCTGACGGCGCTCAGCCTGGCGCGCGCCAGCGACGAAACGCTTCGCGTACACGGCGTGGCGGCGCTGAGGGCCGCCCGATCCGGCAGGCCGGACGCTTCGTTTGAAGCCGTCATCGAAGCGTCCATCCTGATGGCGGGTATCGGGTTTGAGGGCTGTGGATTGTCGGTCGCGCACTCCATGACCCGCGGACTGACCGCATTGCCCCCGACAGCGGCTGCCGCGCACGGTGTGCAGATCGCCTATGCGCTGCTGGTGCAGTTTCTGCTAGAAGAGCGGGATGCCCCTTTCATGCGGGCGCAGTTTGACTTTCATGCATCGATCGGGCTGCCCACCCGTCTTGCGGGGTTGGGCCTGCCAAACCCTTCCGCAGCCGATCTCAGCACCATTGCGCGACTGACGTGCCAGGCGCCACACATTGCCAATTTCTCCCGCCCGCTCTCCGAGGCAGACCTCGTTGACGCCATGCGTCGCCTCGAATCCATGCATTGAGTGTCTCTCGGCAGGGCAATCGCCCCTGCATTCCAAAACCAGCCAGCCCTTTCTCCAAGGAGTTTCCATCATGAAGATCCATTTCCCCCGTCGTCCCGTCCTGGCCGCCATCGTGGCCGTTGCCGGCTTTGCGTGGGCCGGCACCAGCGCCATGGCCGCTGAATTCACCTGGCGTCTGCAAACCATTGCCGGCGCCGGCACCTCGGAATACAAGGACCTGGTCGAGCAGTTCTCCAGGAATGTGGCCCAGGCCACAGGCGGTCGTGTGGAGGTCAAGACGTATGCCGCCGGCACGCTGATGAGCAGCGCACAGGTCGTCGATGCCGTGAGCAAGGGTACGCTGGACATGGGGCACACCTATCTCGTGTATTTCAGCGGCAAGGAGCCCGCACTCAAGGCCGTCAATGAATGGCCAGCTGAAGTGCACCCCCTTCAAGGCGTGCGGTGGTTCTATGAAGCCGGTGGCGCGGACCTGATGCGAAAGATCGTCGCCAAACACAACATGTATTTTCTGGGCGTGACAGCATTGCTTGGCGAGCAGATCTGGTCCAAGAAGCCGATTCGCGGTCTGGACGACGTCAAAGGCGTGAAGTTCCGCGCGGCAGGCCTTGCAGCCGACAGCTTCGCCCGCGCGGGTGCTGCCGTGGTGCCCCTGCCAGGTGAGGAGATCTATCAGGCCCTTCAGCGTGGCGTGATCGATGCGGTTGAATTCACCACGATGCCCGTCAACTACGGCATCGGCCTGCATGAGGTCACCAAGTATGTCGCCGTTCCTTCCTATTCGGGCGGTGGCACGTCAGACTGGATTGTCAACAGCGCGTCCTGGAACAAGTTGCCCGCAGACCTCAAGGTCAAGATGGAAGAGGCCCTCAAGAGGACCAGTGAAGGCTACCAGCGCATTGCGGTGGCAGAAGAAAAGGAAATCATGGGCAAGATCGAGAAGGGTGGAGTCACGCTGGTGCGCTGGCCAGACGCCGAGATGCGCAAGCTCGAGCGCGTTCGACTGGCAGTCATGAAGGAGAAATACGCCGTCGAGTCGCCGCTGTATGCCGAAAAACTGGAGTCACAACTCAAGTTCCTCAAGACCCTCGGCTACCGCGCAGACTGAGCATGAAACGGCTGTGGGAATCGATCTCGTGGCTGAACCAGCAAGCGGGCCGCATGGCGGCTTTGTTGCTGCTTCCGGGCATGGCCATCACCCTGTACGAGGTGATCGCGCGATATGTGTTTGACAGTCCGACGATCTGGGTCAATGAGTCGATGCAGATCATTTTCGGCTTTTATTTCCTGCTGGGCGGGGGTTACACGCTGCTTCATGGCGGTCACGTACGGGTTGATGTGCTGTTGCTGAACATGACTTCGCGTGGACGGCGGGTTGCCAATGTTTTTGCGCTGCTGGTTGTGGTTTTCTACGCCAGCGTACTGCTCTGGATTGGCGGCGAGCAGGCGGTCGATTCCATGGCCGCGTGGGAGCGCGCCGAAAGCGCGTGGGCGCCTTACATCTGGCCTGTCGTCACGGCCGTGCCAGTTGCTGCGGCTCTGCTGTTGCTGCAGGCGCTCGCTCTGATCCTGCGCGAATGCGTTGGCCTTGACATATCGAAGGTGGATTGACATGGAAGCCGGCACGCTCACCGTGCTGCTTTTCGGCAGCCTGTTCTTCCTGATTTTCCTGGGTGTGCCGTTGGCCTTTGCCATCGGCTCGGTAGCCATCGTGGTGGGGTTCTTTGAATGGGGACCCATGGCCCTTCACCTGCTGTCGGGGCATGTGAAGAGCGCGATCTTCAACTACACGCTGGTATCCATCCCGTTTTTCATGCTGATGGCCAACGTGCTGGGCAAGGCGGGTATCGCCAATGACCTGTATGCGGCCATCCACATGCTGTTTGGACCGCTGCGCGGCGGACTTGCGGTGGGCACGATTCTCGCGTGCACGTTGATTGCCGCAATGAGCGGCGTGAGCGCCGTGGGCGTGCTCGCCATGGGCACGCTGGCATTGCCTGCCATGCTGGCGCGTGGCTACGACAAGCACATGGCGATGGGAACGATTCTCGCCGGTGGAGCGCTCGGGCAGTTGATCCCTCCCAGCGTACTGGGTATCGTCTACAGCGGCTTGGCGAATGTCTCGATCGGACAGGTATTCCTGTCTGGCGTGATGCCTGGGCTGCTGCTGGTCGGCCTCTTCTGCGTCTATGTGCTGGTGCGCTGCTGCCTCAATCCTGAAGTCGGGCCCGCGCTGTCGCTCGAAGAGCGCAGCAAGATCACGGCGCAAGACCGCTGGCGTGCGGCGATCGGCGTCATACCGCCGATCCTGTTGGTGCTGGCGGTGCTGGGTGTCCTGTTTCTGGGTATTGCGGGGCCGACAGAAGCGGCTGCGGTCGGCGCCGCTGGTGCGATCCTGATTGGTCTGCTGCGCCGTAATCTTCGGTGGGCCGACATGACGGAAGCCCTTCGAGAGACGCTCAAGTCGACGTCCATGGTTCTGTGGATCGCCCTGAGTTCGCTGATGTTCGTATCAGTCTATACGGGCATTGGTGGCGACAAGCTGGTTCGCAGCTTGCTCGTCGGGTTGGATCTTGGGCCGGGCCTGGTGATGGGCATCATGATGGTCATCATCTTCGTGCTGGGCACGATCATGGACCCCGTGGGCATCATTTTCCTCACCACTCCCATTTTTCTGCCAATCGTGGTGGCGCTGGGCTTTGATCCGCTCTGGTACGGCGGCATGCTGATCATCAACCTTGAAATGTCTTACCTCACGCCACCGTTCGGGTACAACCTGTTCTACCTGAAGTCGGTGGCACCGCCCGGGATCACGATGGGCGACCTGTACCGGTCAACCCCGGAATTTGTCGCGTTGCAGGCGCTGGGACTGGTCATTTGCGCGGTGTTCCCGAGCATCATCACATGGCTGCCACGACACGTTTTCGGAACCTAGTGCAGTGTTGCACGCTATCTGGAACATAAAACCGCGTGGTTTGCGCCTTGCCCTGACCCAACATCCATCGCTTTTATTGCTCCCATCAAGCATGCAACACTGCACTAGTACAACATCCCGTAAATAGGTTTAATAATCAGGATCGAAGTAAGTTGCCAGCAGGGTCACCACCAAGCCAGCGGTCGTTGCAAGATCTCCGGTGCCAGGCAAGGGTTCCCAGCGGCCGGTATGGCTGCGAAAGGCTGAGGAGTAGGCGTTGCGCCCCGTCTCGATGAGACGCGCAATGGTGTCGACGCTGTCGTCACGGTGCATCTGGATCAGCAGATGCTTTCCATAGGGTTTCACGTGGGCCAGGTCGTGGCCGGTGAGCGTTGCGAGTTGGCGCTGAAGCTCAGCGGCCTTTAGTTGTGCGTCGAAGGAGGGCATGGTCGTTGAACCTCAGGGGTTCGCCAGTTTGTAGCTCAAAGCCGGCGAATGTCCATTTAAAAGGCTTGGGCGCCTGATTGCGCTTGTTCATGAAGGCCTCGGTGCGCTCGCGCAAGTGCTGGATGGAAGAATGACTGGAGTGTCGCAGCACGCGGCGCGCGTAGATGCCGAACAGCAGCTCGATCTGATTGACCCAGCTTGCGTGCAGTGGTGTGAAGTGAAAGACAAAGCGGTGATCGTGTCGGACATTGAAATCCTCCCATACGGCCTGCGCCCGGTGGGTGTTGAGGTTGTCCCACACGATGTGCACCCGGCCTTTGGGGTAGACCGGCCTGCATGGCGGCTTCTATTGGCGCGGCGGTGTTGTCCGAGAAAACCAAGGCAACAAAGCTCTACAAATTGCCCGCAAATTACTGCCTTATGATTAAAGCGCTGTTCAGATTTGCGGGGCCGTTTCTGGTCAACACCGGTTCAACGGTTTAGCTCAACACTCCAAACTATCCGTAGGCGAGACCGCTAACGAAAAAACGTCTTCAACAGCAAAAACCCCCCGATAGCTAGTAGGCAATAGTAAAAGCTGGTTCTGAACACCCGTTCGCTGACCCGGGCTCGCAGCAACTTTCCAATCGGCATGCCCAACAAGGCAGCAATAAGCGCCAAGGCAGAACCAGACATATCACCAAAAACGGGGACTTCGTCCTGATGTAATCGAAAAGCAAGCGCAAGTGCGCCAACGGTAAAACACAAAGCAAGCGCTTGAACCAGCTCGTCCTTATTGAGTTCCAAGCTTTGTAGGTATGGAACTACAGGCATCACAAACAAGCCCGTCGCGGCATTAACCAATCCCGCGATAATTCCAATTAGGGGCGAAAGCCATAACTCAAGCGACGGGCGAACTATGAAGCGGGCTGCAGAGAGTCCGATGATCGCGTAGACCATCAGCATGAGACCTAAACCACGGGTCGCGAATTTCGCGTCGACTGTAGCCATGCCTATCGGTGCCAAGACAGTGCCGAGTGCGAGTCCGACAGCTAGAG
>JAKFXR010000118.1 GCA_021731285.1 Polaromonas sp.
CCTGCACGCGCAGGGCGTCTTGTTCGTATCTTTCGGATCTGAGCTGGCGCTTTTCTGCCCGTGGCAACTCCTGCATGATGCCGATGCGCCGCATGGTCATGAAATCCCGCGTCAGGCTCAGTTGGTCAGGGCCGTTCGCCGGCAGGTTGTCCACGCCGAACTTCAGGACCGGGTCCGGCAGCTGGCCGGCGGCCACGGCCTGCTCTTTGGCCGCGGTGGTGAGCGCCTCCTGCGCCAGCAGCTGCTGGGACCGGCCCACCGCGATGCGCTGGGCCTCCAGCAAGGTGATGGGATCGGCCGCGACGGCGGGAAGCGCCGCAGCCGCGATCAGGACAGCAGCGGCCGCCCGATGAATCGAAAAATGAATATACATAAAGCCTCCAGAACGCGAACAACGACATTCCGGTGCAGTGGTGCACCGGATAGAAGCGGGGTTCGGGAAGCTAGAGGCGGAAGCAGCAGTGCCGGATGGCCACGGGCGGGGCCGTGGTGCGCATCAGGTGAGGCGCCTGCATGGGCGCCCCTTGCAATACCGGTGCAACGACCGGCATTAAGAAATCGGGGGGAAGGGCGGTCACGGCCACCGGTGCGGGCAATTCGTACTTGTCAGCAACTTGTTGGCCAGCTTGACAATGCGCCTTGCATAGATTGGGCTGCTCTTCGTCCATGTTCACAGTCATGGACTGAGCGCAGGGCATGCCGGCTTCGGCCATCGCGGCCGCCTCAGCGATTTTTGATCCAGAGCCGGGGCACACATAGCCTGCCACCGCCAACTGCATGAACAGCAGGCTGACCAGTGCAAAAAGCACTGTGATCAGGCGGTGGCGACGGTTTCGGTTCATAGCTTGAGTTTAATGGACATGTGACCGGGAGCGCGCGGGGAAGTTCCACCTTGCGGGCGTCTGAAAACCGGTGCCAACCTGGGCTTACCCGGTCAGTATCAAGAGAGAAATGGCTATTATGAAAGACCTACATCGTTACAAGGAGACGCTTCATGGAGCTTAAATCCCATTGGGAACAGGTCTACACCAGCAAGTCTGCCGAGGCCGTGAGCTGGTACCAGCCTCATGCAACGTTGTCGTTGGACTTGATCTGCCGCCTGGCGCAAGACAAATCGACGCGCATTGTGGATGTGGGTGGCGGTGCCTCCAACTTGGTCGATGATCTGCTCGCCCGTGACATGACCGAGGTAGGGGTGCTGGACATTTCCGGCGCCGCGCTCAGTGTGGCACGCCAGAGGCTCGGTGAGCAGGCCGGGCGTGTCCACTGGATGGAAGGCGACATCACCACCATCGAGTTGGAGAAGGCCAGCATTGACATCTGGCATGACCGGGCGGTTTTTCATTTCTTGACCAACCCGGCTGACCGCGCCGCCTATGTAGCGCAAGTACGCCGCGCGGTGCGTCCCGGTGGCCATGTCATCGTGGCCGCCTTCGGGCCGGATGGGCCGCTTCAATGCAGCGGTTTGCCGGTCGTGCGTTACGCGCCGGATGCCCTGCATGCCGAGTTTGGTGGCGCGTTCGAATTGCTGGAACATGTGAAAGAGGACCATCTCACGCCTTCGGGGCTTGTGCAGCACTTCGTCTACTGCCATTGCGTGCTGCATTGACGGCATTGGCGGACATGCGCATGGATAAACGAAGGATCAACTTTTGAGAGCACTGACACAGCCCGGCGTGCTGGCCACCTTGATGGCTGCTACCTTGTTCGGCGCCGGCACGCCGCTGGCCAAACTGCTGTTGGCGCAGACCAGTCCGTGGCTACTGGCCGCTTTGCTCTATCTTGGCTCGGGCATTGGTCTGTTCCTGTTGCGACAAATACGCAGATCAGCGCCTGTGCGCTTGCCCGGCGGCGAATGGAAGTGGCTGGCTGGCGCAGTGATCGCGGGCGGGATGGTCGGACCTGTCTTGTTGATGGTTGGCCTCTCGGGTATGTCGGCATCAGGGGCCTCACTCCTTCTGAATGCGGAAGGTATCCTGACGGCCTTGATTGCCTGGTTTGTATTCCGGGAGAATTTTGATCGGCGTATTGCATTGGGAATGCTGGCCATCGTTGCCGGCGGTGTGGTCCTATCTTGGCCTGGTGAAACGCGGCTCGGCGATTTATGGCCAGCCTTGGCCGTGGTCGGTGCCTGCCTGGCCTGGGCAGTGGACAACAACCTGACGCGCAAGGTCTCTTTGTCCGACGCCTCGTTCATTGCCATGGTCAAGGGGTTGGCGGCGGGTGCGACCAACTTAGTGCTGGCACTTTTGCTGGGGGCCGCATGGCCTGAAGTTCCTGTCGTGCTGGCGGCCGCGCTGCTGGGTTTTGCGAGCTATGGAGTCAGCCTGGCATTGTTTGTCCTTGGCTTGCGTCACTTGGGAACTGCACGCACAGGTGCTTACTTCTCTATCGCACCGTTTGTTGGTGCTGCTCTGGCTATTGCCGTATTGGGGGAGCCCATCACATTGCCACTTGTCGCGGCAGGAGCTTTAATGGCATGCGGCGTTTGGCTACATCTGACTGAAAACCACCAGCATTCGCACACGCACGAGCCACTTGAACACAGCCACGAGCATGAGCACGGTTCGGGAGATGACCATCATGACCATGGGCATGATGTACAGGCCGAGATAGGTACCCGCCACGCGCACACTCATCGGCATGTTCGTATTTCCCACAGCCATGCGCACTTACCGGATGCCCACCATCGGCATTCGCACTAACGCCTCGCTAAACGACATGATTAGAGATGCAGTCAGTCCGCAGCAGAGCAAGTAACAAAAAAGAGCATAAAAGGGCTTGACCTTCCTACAGGGGTAAGGTTTAGAGTGGTTAGTATGGGTCATTGCTCAAATATCTGGGCGTAGCTTGCAACCTGAAAAAGTTTGAAAATAGATTTCTACTGGACTTAAATCGGTCGTTAGAATCCCAACAACATGTTGCGTATCCGTCGCTTTCTGCTGTGCTTGATGATGCTGGCCTTACCTCTGCAGGGCTTTGCCGCGGCAGCGATGCTCTATTGCGGTACGGGGCCGGCGCACCAGGCAATGCAGACTCAGTCGGCAACGCAGGATTCGCTGCAATCCCATGATCACACCGTTGCGACCGTGCGGCACGACCACCACTCACAGCCGACCGACACGACGGCGCGGACTCTGACTGATCAATCGACCGACTTGGCTCAAGCTCAGCTACCTGATGCCACCCACAAGTGTGGGGTCTGTGCCGCCTGCTGCAGCGTCCTGGCGCTCACTGAGGTTGCGCACGCCATTGCCGTGCCGTCGTTACCCCCTTCCGATCTGGCCGAGCCTTTCGTGCTGATCGATACCGTTCCCTCGCGCCAGCCCGAGAAACCACCTCGCGCCTGACGCGCCTGTAAAGCTGCGGCCGTTCGCGCCGCAGGGACAGGCACTTTTCATCTGATCGCCATCGAAATATCCCTTCTGGGGGATGACTTCGTGATCGCCGCCCTTTGAAAAACGCGAGGAATTCATGTTTAAACCTTTGTTGGCCAGTTCGCTGGTCCTGCTATCCGCCTTACCGGCGCTTGTCCTAGCACAAGCCGCGCCCGCAAGTGCTACTTCATCGGCCGCGCCAGCCAATTCAGCGGCAGCATCACGGCCCGCGCTCCCCGAATACCGCTCGGCATTCGAGGGCTACCAGCCCTATACCGACGAAAAAATGCGCTCCTGGAAAGAGGCCAACGACAGCGTTGGGGGCATTGGCGGATGGCGCGCGTACGCTAAAGAAGCACAAGAGTCTGCTGCACCGGGCGCTGCAGCTAAACCCGACCCGCATGCCGGGCATGCCAAACCGTGACAGGACAACCTATGAAAAGAATTTTCCGCCTGGGCGCCTTGGCAACAGCCACTCTGGTGCTCGCAGGCTGTGCTTCCGTCAACTTTGATCAGGCTGTAGGGGACACCAACACCAGCGCGGGCGATTTCACCCAGGGCAAGCTGGAACTCAGCCGCACCACCGAGCAGCGGCAGGCCCGCGGCAAGCTCAGCAGCGAACTGCTCGCCAAAACCCTGAGCCAGGACGATGCGGTACAGCTGGCGCTTGCCAACAGCCCGGCGCTGCAGGCCTTGCTGGCGCAGAGCTGGGCTGACATGGCCGCAGCCAACCAGAGCGGCCGCATCACCAACCCGCTGTTTTCTTTCGAGCGGATTCGAGCGGGGCGCGAGCTAGAACTGGAGCGCGTGTTGTCCTTCGGCTTGCTGGACTTGCTCACCCTGCCGTACCGACAGACCATTGCGCGCAACCAAGTCGCGCAGGCAAAAGTGCAGCTTGGCGCCACCGTGGTCGAGCAGGTGACCCAGGTACGCCAGACCTGGGTGCGTGCCGTGGCTGCGCAGCAGACCTTGCAATACGCAGAGCAGATCAACCGCACGGCGCAGGCCAGCGCTGAACTGGCCAAACGCATGCAGCAGGTGGGTAATTTCACAAAGCTGCAGCGCGCACGGCAACAGTCCTTTTATGCCGACAGCGCAGCCCGGCTGGCTTCGAGCCAGCACGCTGCCACCGCCGCCCGAGAGGAATTGATTCGCTTGTTGGGACTGACGGACGAACAATCATCGCAACTCAAGCTTCCAGAGCGACTGCCCGACCTGCCGAAGGAGGCGCGCCCGGCGGGCGTCGTCAACGCCACCGCCACGCAACAACGCCTGGACGTGCAAATGGCGCGCCATCAGCTGGATGTGGCCGGCAAGTCACAGGGCTTGAACCTGCTGAACAGTTTGGTCGATGTTGAGCTCGGCCTGCGCTACGACACAGTTTTTGAAAACAACGCGGCCGGGGATCGAAGCAACCGCCGTGGCGTCGAGTTGGCTTTTCGGCTGCCCATCTTCGACTGGGGTGGTGCGCAGCGCGCGGCCATGAACGCCCAGTCGCTGGCCGCGGCTAATCGCTACGACGGCGTGATGCGGTCGGTCTCGTCGCAATTGCGCGAAAGCTATTCGGCTTACCGGACGGCCTACGACGTGGCCCGGCATTACCGCGATGAAATCGTGCCGCTGCGCAAGACTATGGCCGAGGAAAACGTGCTGCGCTACAACGGCATGCTGATCGGCGTGTTTGAGCTGTTGGCCGATACCCGCGACCAGATTTCGAGCGTGCAGGCGGCCATCAATGCCTACCAGCAGTTCTGGCTGGCCGATGCGGCCCTGGCCGCCTCAATGATTGGCAAACCCACGGCCACGGGCGCCATGTCTATGGGTGGCGGCGTCGCTGCGTCCGAGGCCGGCCACTGAACCAGTACATAAAAGACGGATCACACATGAACAACAGACGAAACTTTCTCACGGGCGCGGGCGCCATCACGGGCGCGATCGCCGCAGCTTCGGTAAGCCGGGTGGCCATGGCCGCTCTGCCAGAGCCGGTACTGCAAACCAAACCCGACACCATGGCGCCGCTGGTGCCCAACACCGGCCGGCCCTATAACCCGGTGGCCACCCTCAACGGCTGGACCCTGCCGTGGCGCATGAACCAGGGCGTCAAGGAATTCCATTTGGTCGCTGAACCGGTAGTGCGCGAAATGGCGCCCGGCTTCAAGGCGCATCTATGGGGTTACAACGGGCAGTCGCCCGGCCCGACCATCGAGGTCGTCGAAGGCGACCGCGTACGCATCTTCGTGACCAACAAGCTTCCCGAGCACACCAGCATTCACTGGCACGGCCAGCGCCTGCCCAACGGCATGGACGGGGTTGCCGGCCTGAACCAGCCGGCTATTCCCGTAGGCAAGACGTTTGTGTACGAGTTTGTGGCCAAGCGTCCCGGCACCTTCATGTACCACCCGCATGCCGACGAGATGGTGCAGATGGCCATGGGAATGATGGGTTTCTGGATTACGCACCCCAAGGCGAAGCATCCGCTGATAGACGAGGTCGACCGGGATTTTGTGTTTTTGCTGAACGCCTACGACATCGATCCCGGCGCCTACACGCCCAAGATCATGACCATGCTGGACTTCAACCTGTGGAGCTGGAACAGTCGAATCTTCCCAGGAATCGACCCACTGGTGGTGCGCAAAAACGACAAGGTACGCATCCGCATCGGCAACCTGACCATGACGAACCACCCCATGCACCTGCACGGTCATGAGTTTCTGGTCACCGGCACCGACGGTGGCCCGACACCGAAATCGACGCGCTGGTATGAGGTGACCACCGATGTAGCGGTGGGCCAGATGCGGCAGATCGAGTTTTTGGCGGATGAAGAGGGCGACTGGGCTTTCCATTGCCACAAAAGCCATCACACCATGAACGCGATGGGTCACGACGTACCGACCCTGATCGGCGTGGACCACCGCAAGATCGTCAAGGACATCGCCGGGGTCATTCCCGACTACATGGTGATGGGCGAACGCGGCATGGCCGACATGGCCGAGATGGACATGCCCTTGCCCGACAACACCGCCAAGATGATGACCGGCGAAGGCCCATTCGGCTCGGTCGAGATGGGCGGGATGTTCTCCATGGTCAAGGTGCGCAAGGACCAAAAACCCGGTGATTACAAAGATCCGGGCTGGTACAAGCACCCCGCCGGTGAGGTGGCCTATGAATGGACCGGGTCCTTGCCTAATCCTGCTCGGTTTGCGGCCGAGGGCGGCAAGACCATGCGCTCGCAGAACATGCCCGCAAAAGAAGTTGAAGTCCAGGTGCGCAAGCCCATGGGCAATATGAAGCATTAGTTCCGCATCACGGCATCCATTGACTAGTTTCTCCCCTCAATCTTTCATCAACACTCATCAAGGAATCTATGAAGAAACTCACCACAGCCATCTTCGCCGCTCTAATTGCCAGCACAAGCACCCTCGCCCTGGCGCATGGCGATGAAGCCCACGCCAAAAAAGCAGGCCCCGTCAAGAAGGAACAAAAAGCATGGGGCATTGCCGGTGATGCCAAAACCATCACCCGGACGGTGACGTTCACCATGACCGACACCATGCGTTTCAACCCTGACAAGCTGGAAGTCAAGCAAGGTGAAACGATCAAGTTCGTGATCAAGAACAGCGGAAAAATCATGCACGAAATGGTGCTCGGCACCAAGAAGGACCTGGACGAGCACGCCGCACTGATGGTGAAGTTTCCGGGCATGGAGCACGAGGAGCCCTACATGGCCCACGTCGGCCCTGGCAAGACAGGCGAGATCATCTGGACCTTTAACAAGCCAGGCACTTTTGACTACGCCTGCCTGATCGCTGGCCACTACCAGGCCGGCATGGTGGGCAAGGTCACAGTGGTGGCATCTAAGTAAATTCTTAGCCCTGAAGGAGGCCCTATGCAAAAACGCTCGTTCCTCAAAATCCTCCCCGTATTGGTAGCCGACCCGCAGTTCAGCCGGGGTAGCGGCGCGTTCGCCAAAGCACGTCCCCTCGTCGAGGTCTGGAAAGACCCGGACTGCGGCTGCTGCAAAGACTGGGTGAAACATCTGGAGGGCAGCGGCTTTAATGTGCGGGGCCACGACAGCGGCAACACGGCGGCAAGGACCCGGCTCGGTATTCCTGCCAACTTGGGCTCATGCCACACCGCGGAGGTCGGCGGTTATGTCGTTGAAGGCCATGTACCGGCGCGTGATATTCAGAGCCTGTTGGCGAAACGTCCGAAAGCAATCGGCTTGATGGTGCCCGGCATGCCTGTGGGCTCCCCGGGCATGGACGGCCCCATCTATGGAAAGCGCAAAGACGCTTATGACGTACTGCTGGTCAAAGCCGATGGCAGCACCAGCATTTTCAAGTCTTATCCCTCGAAATCTTCCAAACATTCCTAAAGGAAATATCATGAAATCATTCAATACACTCGCGCTTCTCACGACCATGCTGGCTAGTTCTGCCTTCGCTCAATCCACGGGAACTCCCGCTGGCACCATGCCCATGGGCGAGGCCAAAAAAGAAGCCGCTGCACCCGGCGCCGCAATGGCCGATGGTGAAGTCCGCAAAGTGGACAAGGAAACCAAGAAAATTACCCTGAAGCATGGCGAGATCAAAAATCTTGACATGCCAGGCATGACCATGGTGTTCCAGGTCAAGGATCCGGCAATGCTGGACAAGGTCAAAGCAGGCGACAAGGTGCGCTTTACAGCCGAGAAGGCCGGCGGCGCCATTATCGTGACCGACATTCAGCAGGCCAAGTGACGCTATTGATCCGCCGCGCGGAAGCGCCGGCGGATCCTGAGAAATGGTCTGATGTCACACGTATTTAGAAATTTGCCGAATGCCTCCCATGAAACGCTGACCAATGCACTAGTGGCGTGTGCCGTGGCGGCACTGGTGATATTTGTGTTGATCGGCTATCTACTGTGGCGGGACAGGAAAAAGTGGAAGACCGGCAAAGCGGTGCGCGGACACACGCGCCGGGTTCGAAAGAAGAGACTGAGATAGGGTCAAGAAGATCACACCGCATCAAATTGGCTTGCGCTCCGCAGGTCCGGAAAGGCAGCAGTCATGGAACAACACGAACATCACCAGCACGGCTCTCAGGCACCTGAAAAGACTGTGCGCGGGCAGGATCAGGCGACTATGGAGCGCAAAGACCCTGTGTGCGGCATGCCGGTGACAACCCAATCCGCGCATCGGCATGAGCATGCCGGCCAGTCTTATTTCTTTTGCAGCGCACGCTGCAGGGACAAATTCATGGCTGCACCGGAGCAGTATCTGAAACCAGAATCACAAGCGAAAGCTCCGGCTGTCCCGGAAAATGTACCTGCTGGGACCATCTTCACCTGTCCGATGCATCCGGAAATTCGCCAGAACCATCCGGGCCATTGCCCTAAGTGTGGAATGACCCTGGAGCCGCTCATGCCCAACCTGGACGACGATGAGAACCCTGAACTGAAGGATTTCCAGCGGCGGTTCTGGTGGACGCTGCCCTTAACGGCAATCGTCACAGTGCTCGCGATGTTTGGGCACCAGTTGGGCTGGTTTGGCATGGCTGCGCAGAGCTGGGTGGAACTGGTGCTGTCGATACCCATTGTCTTGTGGGCCGGTTGGCCGTTTTTCGCGCGTGGCTGGCAGTCGGTTGTTAATCGAAGCCCGAACATGTGGACCCTGATCGGTTTGGGGACGGCGGCCGCTTTTGTGTACAGCGTGGTCGCCACGTTAGTGCCTGAGGTCTTTCCGCAATCGTTTGTAGCGATGGGGCGTGTGGCCGTCTATTTCGAAGCTGCCGCCGTCATCATTTCGTTGACCCTGTTGGGCCAGATCCTGGAACTCAAGGCACGCTCGCAAACCTCAGCGGCCATCAAGTCGCTGCTGGGTCTTGCGCCCAAGACAGCACGCCGAATCCAGGCCGATGGGAGCGAAGCGGATGTGCCATTGACCCATGTGCATGAAGGTGATCTGCTTCGGGTGCGCCCTGGAGAGAAGGTGCCTGTGGACGGATTGGTGACTGAAGGTAGCAGCTCGGTCGATGAGTCCATGCTGACCGGGGAACCCATACCGGTGAGCAAGCGATCTGGTGACAAACTAATTGGCGCCACGATGAATACTTCCGGTGCACTTGTCATGCGGGCGGAGCGGGTGGGCTCCGCAACGGTCCTGGCGCAGATTGTCCAACTGGTGGCCCAGGCCCAGCGCTCTCGGGCGCCCATGCAGCGGATGGCGGATCATGTTGCCGGCTACTTCGTGATGGCCGTGGTCGGCATCGCTGTGCTCACGCTGCTGGCCTGGGGGTTTTTTGGCCCACAGCCGAGCTGGGTATACGGACTGATCAATGCGGTGGCCGTGTTGATCATCGCTTGCCCCTGTGCGCTCGGCTTGGCTACCCCCATGTCCATCATGGTGGCAACGGGGCGCGGTGCAACACAGGGCATTCTGTTTCGTGATGCTGCAGCCATCGAGAACTTCCGCAAGGTCGATACCTTGATCGTCGACAAAACCGGGACCTTGACCGAGGGCCGTCCGTCCTTTAACCGGGTGGTTCCGGCGGCCGGCTTTAGTGAAGACGAAGTACTGCGGTTGGCCGCCAGCCTTGATCAAGGCAGCGAACATCCCCTGGCCGATGCCATCGTGCGCGCCGCTAAGGAGCGAGGCTTGGCATTGTCCAAGCCGGACTCTTTCGAATCGAGCACGGGAATCGGGGTGCGAGGCAAAGTCGATGGAAAATCGCTCGCCCTTGGCAATACGGCTTTGATGGCCCAAGACGGAGTTCTCATAGACGTCGCCATGCAAGGGTCGGCCGAAGCGCTGCGCCTGGAAGGCGCCAGTGTGATGTCCTTGGCAGTAGATGGTCAGATGGTCGGCCTCGTGGCGGTGTCGGACCCGGTCAAGGCGAACACCCCGGCGGCGCTGGAGACCTTGCGCGCGGCTGGGATCCACATCATCATGGCCACAGGGGACGGTCAGACGACCGCCAAGGCCGTCGCTAGCGGCCTCGGGATTACTGAGGTATACGGCGAGGTCAAGCCTGCGGACAAGCTCGCCTTGGTCGAAAAGCTGCAAGCTCAGGGGAGGGTGGTGGCCATGGCCGGCGATGGCATCAATGACGCGCCTGCCTTGGCCAAAGCCGATGTCGGGATTGCGATGGGCACCGGGACCGATGTGGCCATGAACAGCGCTCAGGTAACTCTTGTTAAAGGCGACCTGCGTGGCATCGCGACAGCCAGGAAGCTGTCCCAGGCCACCATCGCGAACATGAAGCAGAACCTGGGTTTCGCTTTTATCTACAACTCGCTGGGTGTCCCACTTGCGGCTGGATTGCTTTACCCATTTACCGGGTGGCTGCTATCGCCCATGATCGCTGCGTTGGCAATGAGCCTCAGCTCGGCTTCCGTGATTGCCAACGCACTGCGTTTGCGCTCGTCGGATTGATGCGCCAAGCGGGTTTGAAGGATTCTGACTGGCTGGTGCCCGCCGACTACGGCGAACTCCAGCGTTCGACCAGCTTATTTGGCCTGTTCAAGTTTCACTACCGTAAAGCCTCCATCGCGCTTCTCGGCGCGGAACATGATTTTGTCGCCTTGTTTGACCTCTTTGAGGAGTTTCTTGTCCTGCACCTTGAACACCATGGTCATGCCAAGCATGTCCAGATTCTGCAGCGCTTCGTGCTTGATGGTCAGTTTGCTTTGCTCGATATCGACCTTTCGCACTTCGCCGGCAGTCAATTGAGCGCTTGCGGGAGCAGATGCACTTTCCGTTTTGCCTGTAGAACCCGCCGGCGCGTCGGTCGCCGCCAAGACAAGTCCGCTACCACTCGTGAAGAAGATGGCAGCAGCGAGTACAAAGTGGATTTTGGATTTCATCGAAAACTCCTTGGAAATAGGGACCACAGGGGCCGGATGTTTACCACCCGGCCCACCCGCATCGCGGGCTTAGGCGCCGAACCGTTCAGAAAACAGGTCTTGTCTGAGGTCTCGCGGCGTCACGCTGGGCTTGGCGTTGTTATGCGGCAAGTTGTCGGTGTGCACCAGCTTGCCGCCCTGCATGCCGAAGCTGTGCTGCGGCGAGGTGTTGATCGCGCCGTCGGCACTGGCCGTTGTAGTTCCTGCATTTTTTGGAGCCGACGCGGCAC
>JAKFXR010000134.1 GCA_021731285.1 Polaromonas sp.
GGGGAAGCGTGGGGGCGACGGCCGCAGCGCAGGGCCGCCCCAAGCAAGGCCAGCCCCCTCGGGGGGCAGCGACCCACACGAAGTGGGGGAGCGTGGGGGCTCTGTTTCATTCTATGTTTTGAACCTGCTCGCGGATCTGTTCGATCAGGACCTTCATGTCCACGGAAATGTGGGTGAGCTCCAGCGAGGTTGATTTTGACCCCAGGGTGTTGGCTTCACGGTGCAACTCCTGAATCAGGAAGTCCAGCCGTTTGCCGACTTCGCCGCCGCTGGCCAGGAGGCGGTCAATTTCATCGAGATGGGACGTCAGGCGGGTGATTTCTTCGGCCACGTCAATGCGGATTGCAAACGAGGTGGCCTCCAGCAGGGCGCGGTCCTGCGCGGCTTCGGGCAGGGTGCTGCCATCGGTGAGGGCCATGGCCTCTTTCCACCGCTCCGTGAACCTGGCCTTTTGCTGCTCCACCAGTTTGGGCACCAGGGGAACAGCCAGTGCGGCCAGCGCACGCAACTGGGCACTGCGGTCCAGCAGCATTTGCGCCAGGCGGGCGCCTTCCCTTTCCCGCGCGGCCAGCAGGTCCTTGATGGCCTTTTTTGCGAGTTTGAGGAGTTCAGCGCTGTGGTCCTGGGCCGACTTGTCTTCACCTCCGGCCAGGCGCAGCACATCGGCAATGCTCAGTGTCTGGGCCTGGGGCAGCCAGGTTTTGATGGTGTCTTCAAGTGCGCCCAGGCGCTGCAAGGTGGCCGCGGCGGGTGTGCGCAGGGTGTTGCCTGCATTGCTTTCGAGTGAAACACGCACCTCGACCTTGCCGCGCTTGAGCTTGCCGGTCAACGCTTCGCGCAGGGCCGGTTCGACTTGTCGCAGCTCATCGGGCAAGCGGAAAGCCAGGTCCAGAAAGCGGCTGTTGACAGAGCGGATTTCGACCCCCAGCCGTGCGCTGGCATCGGGTCCGGCCTCTGTTTCAGAAGCGGTCCGGGCAGTGCTGGACTGAACGGTTGCATAGCCCGTCATGCTGTAAACTGACATTTAGTAATACGCTTTTCTTAAGAGAACAGGACCTGGTGCTTCCGTCACCTTGCTTTAGCCCCGAATTATGTCAAAGGTCAAGCCAGCGCCACTTCCACCGGATACCGTCATTGGCGGCTATCGTGTGGTGCGCAAACTTTCGGCAGGCGGGTTCGGTGTAGTTTACTTGGCTGTTGACAACGAAGGCCAGCAGGTTGCCATCAAGGAGTACCTGCCTTCGTCGCTGGCCAGCCGCTCTGCCGGTGAGTTGTTGCCGCAGGTCCAGGCAGAAAAGTTGTCCCTGTACCGCCTGGGCCTCAAGAGTTTTTTCGAGGAAGGGCGCTCGCTTGCGCAGATCTCGCATGCGTCCGTTGTGAGCGTGCTGAATTTCTTCCGCGAAAATGAAACCGTCTACATGGTGATGAATTATCTGGAGGGCGGGACCCTGCAGGACTTCATCATCACCGCGCGTGAGCTCAAGAAACAGAAAGTATTTCGCGAGTCGACCATACGCTCGCTGTTCGACGAAATCCTGCGCGGGCTGCGTATCGTGCACCAGCACAAGATGCTGCACCTTGACATCAAGCCGGCCAATATCTTCATCACCGATGACAACAAGGCGGTGATGATCGATTTCGGCGCAGCGCGCGAGGTCTTGAGCAAAGAGGGCAACTTCATACGGCCCATGTACACGCCCGGTTTTGCTGCGCCCGAGATGTACCGCCGTGATTCGTCCATGGGCCCGTGGACCGACATCTACGCCATTGGCGCCTGCATTTACGCCACCATGCAGGGTTATCCGCCCAACGATGCGCCCCAGCGTCTGGAAAAAGACCGCCTGTCGCTGGCGCTGTCGCGGCTGCGGGGTGTGTACTCCGACAACCTGATTGAAGTGGTCGAATGGTGCATGTCGCTGGATCCACTGTCGCGGCCCCAATCTGTTTTTGCCCTGCAAAAAGAACTCAGCCGCGAAGGTGAGCGCCGTTACACCAAGCTGACTGTGGGCGAGAAAATGCGCCTGCAGTTCGACAACATGGTGTCAGACACCAAGAAAAGCGCTCGTAAAGCCACCGGCTTCGCGACGAAATTCAAATGAAATTTTCTGTCTTCCAGGTCAGCCGCAAAGGCGGGCGCGAGAAAAACGAAGATCGCATGGGTTATTGCTACACCCGGGAGTCGGGCCTCTTTGTGCTGGCTGACGGCATGGGCGGACACCCCGAGGGCGAAGTGGCGGCGCAACTGGCCCTGCAAACCATCTCTGCGCTGTACCAGAAGGAAGCGCGTCCGGTGGTCAAGGACGTGACCGAGTTTTTGTCTTCGGCCCTGATGGCTGCGCACCACCAGATCATTCGTTATGCCAGCGAAAAAGGCATGCTCGACACGCCGCGTACCACACTGGTGGCGGCGATTTTGCAGGGCACCGGCGCGACCTGGGTCCATTGCGGGGACTCGCGGCTGTATGTGGTGCGCGACGGCGAGTTGCTGACGCGCACACGGGACCACTCCTACCTGGAGCAGCAGAACGCCGGCGTGATCAAGCTCGAGCGGGTCAACCGCAACATCCTGTTTACCTGCCTTGGCTCGCCGTCCAAACCGGTGCTCGACATTGCGGGCCCGGTGGTTTTGCAGCAGGGTGACAAACTGATGCTGTGCTCCGACGGACTGTGGGGCAGCCTGACCGACAACGAGATCGTGCGCCACCTGTCCTCCAACAGTGTGTCCGATGCCGTGCCCGACATGGTTGAACATGCGCTGCGCAATGGCGGCGAGCACGGCGACAACGTCACGGTGCTGGCCATGGAGTGGGAGACGCCCGACGCTTTCGAATCCACGCGCGGGGTGTCCACCGACAGCATCATGGACGGGGTGTTCGCTTCGACCATCCAGGCGGGCGTGCTGGACGGCAGCATCGAAGATCTCGACGATGCCGCGATTGAACGGTCCATTGCTGAAATCAACGAGGCTATCCGCCGCTCTGCCGAAAGAAAAGCCTAGTTCCTGCTGCCGCGTTGGTGGCATGGCGGTGCCCCTGCGGTCCCGTTTACCCATTTCCTGTCTGTGGCGTGTATCGCCAGAAAGCCGTCAACCATGAGTTCATTTCAACGAAGCAGCGCGCGTGCTGCCGACCAGTTGCGTCCGGTACGTATCACCCGTTCCTACACGGCTTATGCGGAGGGCTCGGTCCTCATCGAGTTCGGCAACACCAAGGTGCTGTGCACGGCTTCGGTGGAAGAAAAAGTGCCTGGCCACAAAAAGGGCAGCGGCGAAGGCTGGGTGACCGCGGAGTACGGCATGTTGCCGCGCGCCACCCACACCCGCAGCGACCGGGAAGCAGCCCGCGGCAAGCAAAGTGGCCGCACCCAGGAGATTCAGCGGCTGATAGGCCGCTCGATGCGCGCCGTGTTTGACCTGAAAAAGCTTGGTGAAAGAACCATCCACCTCGATTGCGACGTGATTCAGGCGGACGGTGGCACGCGCACTGCCAGCATCACCGGCGCATTTGTGGCGGCTCAGGACGCCGTGACCAAACTCCTGGCTGACGGCAAGCTCAAGGAAACGCCCATCCTCGGACATGTAGCCGCCATTTCCGTCGGCATTGTGCAGACCACGCCCTTGCTCGACCTGGAATATGTCGAAGACGTTGGCTGTGATACCGACATGAACGTGGTGATGACCGGCGCCGGCCACTATGTGGAGGTGCAGGGCACGGCCGAAGGAGCCGCTTTTTCTCGCAAGGAGATGGACGCCTTGCTGCAACTGGCCGAGAAAGGCATCCAGGAGCTGGTGCAGTTGCAAAAGCAGTCGCTATCTAATTTATAGCAAACTATCCCCGTCGCCAAAGGGCAGAGTGCTGTTTTCATGAAGATCGTTCTGGCATCGAACAATCCGGGCAAGCTGGCGGAGTTGCAGGCCATGCTGGCGCCGCTGAACGTGACGCTGATCCGGCAGTCCGAGCTGGGTGTTTCCGAGGCTGAGGAGCCCTTCCGCACATTTGTAGAGAACGCGCTGGCCAAGGCCCGCCATGCGGCGCTGGGCACCGGCCTGCCTGCACTGGCCGACGACGCCGGCCTGTGTGTCGATGCTTTCGGCGGCCTGCCGGGCGTGGACACGGCTTTTTATGCCACGCAGTTTGGCTACGAAAAAGGCGATGACAACAATGTGCGCGCCCTGCTCGAGCAGATGGCCGGACTCGCCAATCGGCGCGCCGCACTGGTCAGCACCCTGGTGGCCGTGCGTTCTGCAGACGACCCCGAGCCCCTGATTGCGGTGGGCCGTGTCAGCGGCGAGATCGCCCGCGTGCCCGCTGGCAACAACGGCTTCGGGTTTGACCCGGTGATGTTCATCCCGCAATTTGGCAAGACCTTTGCCGAGTTGCCGGTGGAAGTCAAAAACGCCAACAGCCACCGCGGCATGGCGGCGCGCCAGATGATGGACCTGATGCGCGAGCGCTGGTTATGACAGGCACACCCCCATGGCGGCCTGCGGCCTTCTCCCCCTTGCAGGGGGCGACGCATGTGGCCCGGCAAGTCGCTCCCACCGCGTCCGCTGGTCCGGAAAAAAGCACCAACGCGCAGGGTGGTGCGATGCAGGACATCCAGCACTACATGCGGGATGGCACGCTGCAGCTCAGCGCCTTGCCGCCGCTGTCGCTGTATGTGCACCTGCCCTGGTGCCTGAAGAAATGCCCCTACTGCGATTTCAATTCGCACGAGGCGCAGGGCGAGCTGCCTGAGCAGCGTTACCTGGACGCGCTGATGGCCGACCTCGAAGCCTCGCTGCCGCTGATCTGGGGCCGCACCGTGCACAGCATTTTCATTGGCGGCGGTACGCCCAGCCTGTTCTCGCCGCAGGCCATCGACCGCCTGCTGGGCGATATCCGCGCCCGGCTGCGGCTGGAGCCCGACTGCGAAATCACGCTGGAAGCCAACCCGGGCACATTTGAGAAACACCGCTTCAAGGCCTTTCGCAGCGCCGGTGTCACGCGGCTGTCGATCGGCGTGCAAAGCTTTGACGACCAGCACCTTCAGGCGCTGGGCCGCGTGCACGACAGGGCGCAGGCCATTGCAGCGGTGGAAGAGGCCGCGCAGGCTTTTGACACCTTCAACCTCGACATCATGTACGCGCTGCCGGGACAGACGCTTGCGAATCTGGAGCAGGACATGCGCCAGGCGCTGGCCTTGCAGCCGCCACATATTTCGATTTATCACCTCACGGTGGAGCCCAACACCTACTTCGCCAAGTACCCGCCGGCACTTCCGCAGGACGATGATGCCTACGCCATGCTGGACCGCATCACCGAGATGACGGGCGCGGCAGGCATGGACCGGTATGAAGTCTCGGCTTACGCAAAGCCCGCCCATCGCTGCCTGCACAACCTGAACTACTGGAAGTTTGGCGACTACCTGGGCATTGGCGCTGGCGCGCACAGCAAACTCAGCTTTGCGCACCGCGTGGTGCGCCAGGTGCGCTTTCGCGAGCCCAGGCTCTACATGGACAAGGCACTCGCCGGAACCCCGGTGGCGCAGGACAGCGAGGTCGGCCGCGCCGATCTGCCCTTTGAATTCATGCTCAACGCCCTGCGCCTGCGCGATGGCTTCAAACTGCAGGATTTCACTGAAAAAACCGGTTTGCCATTGACCGCAATTCAGGCGGGGCTGGATGAAGCCGAACGCAAGGGCCTGATCACCCGCGACTTTGTGCAGATCCGGCCGACCGGGCGGGGCTTCGATTTCCTCAACGACCTGCAGGAGCTGTTCCTGCCAGGGTGACCGTGAGCTGCCGATCAGGGTTTGCGTTTGGCCTCGTAGGCCGCAATCGCTTTTTTGAGATCGGTGTATTCCCCGCACGGCATAAAACACAGTTTGTCCAGTGCGGCCAGGTGCTGCCTGGCCTTCGGGAGGTCGTTGACCATCAGGTAGGCCTCGCCCACATACTCATGCGCGCCGCGATGTTTGGGGTTGATCCGCAGGGCTTCGCCATAGTGCTTGAAAACCAACGCCATGTCCGGGCTCGCGCCTTTGCGGATCGAATAGGCGTAGAGGTTGTGGTAGTCGGCGTTTTGCGGCGAGCTGAGCAGCGCTTTCTGCAAACCCGCCTGCGCTCCGGACCAGTCCTTGCGTCCAAACGCAGCCTGGGTGGCCGCCAGCACCGGATCGGCTGAACTCCCGCCATAGCTTGTGTCGCTGACATCGCCGGCCGCAAATACTGCAGCGGGCACAGACAGACAGGTGATGACCATCAGTTGTGTGAAGCGGTTCATGGCCGGAACTCCATTTTGGAAAGGGGACAGTTCGGAAAGGTCCACAAATCCTACTGCGTCCAGTGCTGCAGGTAAATCAAGGATTCCCTGTCTGGAAGCTGCGTATGGATACAAAAAAGCCACCGAGAGCATGGGCTGTCGGTGGCTGATGGTTTGGCGGAAGCGGTGAGATTCGAACTCACGAAACCTTTCGGTTTGCCGGTTTTCAAGACCGGTGCAATCGACCACTCTGCCACGCTTCCCTGTCCGTTATTTTAGCGGCTGCTTCTGCGCCATTGATGACCGGGTCGAAAATACGTCTTTCAAGCCGGGACAAGCATGCCTTTGGTCTCGATAAAGGCGATGACTTCCGCCAGACCGGTATTGGTTTTGAGATTGGTCATGACAAAGGGTTTGAGGCCTTTGGCGGTGGTACGCATGCGGATGGTGTCCGTCTCCATGATGCCCAGATCGGCGCCGACGTAGGGAGCGAGGTCGGTCTTGTTGATGACAAACAAATCGCTTTTGGTGATGCCCGGTCCGCCCTTGCGCGGGATTTTTTCGCCGGCTGCCACATCAATCACGTAAATCGTCAGGTCGCTGAGTTCGGGGCTGAAGGTGGCGGCCAGGTTGTCGCCACCGGATTCAATGAACACCACGTCGGCGTCGGGGAAGTCCACCAGCATGCGGTCAATCGCCTCGAGGTTGATGGACGCGTCTTCACGGATGGCAGTGTGCGGGCAACCGCCGGTCTCCACGCCCATGATGCGCTCGGCGGCCAGCGCGCCGCTGACGGTCAGCAGGCGCTGGTCTTCCTTGGTGTAGATGTCGTTGGTGATGGCCACGAGGTCGTACTTTTGCTTCATGGCCTTGCACAGCATTTCAAGCAAGGTCGTTTTGCCGGAGCCGACCGGACCGCCTATGCCGACACGCAGGGGCGGAAGTTTCTTGGTGCGATTGGCGATGTGGTGCATGCTCATCAGAAATGCCTTGAGTGTGGTTTGTGATCTTGCTCGTTTGTCATCCCGGACTTGATCCGGGATCCATTGCCCCGTGTTTTGCCGCCTGATTCGGAGTCATGGAGTGCGGGTCGAGCCCGCAATGACAGTGTGGCGGTCCTATTTTCATGAGCGGAACAATCTGGAGTATTGGGTTTCGTGTTGCGAGGAAAGAATCGCCAGCATGGGTGAAAATGCCTGACGTTCTTCATCAGCAAGCGCCATGGCTTCTTCGACGGTTGCCGGAATTTCTGCAGCCAGCCGCGCCAGTATGCGCTGGCCGGCGCTTTGTCCCAAGGGCACCGACTTGAGCGCGGCCTGCATCATGTTCTCGGCCCAGCCAAAGGCGTAAGCGCTCAAGCAGTCCGGTACACCCGCAGCAAGAGGAGACGCGGCGAGTGCAAAAGCGACGGGGTAGGTGGGCGGCAAGGCGGCGCAGGCGTCCAGATGGGCTGCGCTGACGCTGTCATGGTTGCGCAGCCATTCGAGCAGTGAGCGCCCCATTTGCTCGGTTTGCAGGCGCATCTCGCTGGTCTCGCGGGTATGCAGCATCCAGTCGTTGAGCATCTTCACGCGGGGGAGGTCGGCGCTGCGCCACGCCGGAATGGCCTGCGCAATCACGGCGAGGTCGCCGCGCGCCAGACTCAAATGCAATTGATCGCTGAGCCAGTCGGCGGCCGTGGCTTCACTATTTACCCCCGCGCAATCAACGGCCGACTCCAGCCCCTCGGAGTAGGAAAAGCCGCCCACAGGCAGTGCCGGTGAGGCCAGCCAGATGAGCTGCAGCAGGCTGGCCGCAGGCAGGGATGTCGCATCTGGCATCACGCTCAATGGCGGTGGGGCTTGTGTTTGTGAATCCCCATGGCCACTGGCTGCGCTTCATGGGCGTGGCCGTGGTCATGGTCGCAATCCGGTCCGTGAACATGCGCGGCTGGCGCCGTGGCGGCATGGCTGTGCGCGCCAGCGCTGTAGGCACCGCCTTCCGGCTCAAACGCTTCGTTCACTTCACTGACGATCAAATGCATGGACCGCAAGAGATCAGCCAGCACATGGTCGGGTTCGATCTTCAGGTGATCGGGCTTGAGCTCAATCGGCACATGCCGGTTGCCCAGATGGTAGGCCGCGCGCGTGAGGTCAAACGCGGTGCCGTGGTTGGCACAGGCGGCAATCCGCAGGACGGCCTGCGGCGCTGCAATGACCTTGACCAGGCTGCCATCTTCCGCCACCAGCACATCGCCGCCGCGCACCAGCGTGCCACGCGGCAGGAACACGCCGAGATGGCGGCCCATGGAGTCGGTGGCGTCGAAGCGGCTTTTCTGACGCACGTCCCAGTCCAGCTCGACGGTAGCGGCGCGTTTGAGAAGCACAGGTGCCAGCCCGGCACCCTGGGGCATGATTTTGGAAGCTTGAAGCATGGGGGGAAGGGTTCAGAAAAGAAAGTAGCGTTGCGTCATCGGCAGGCTGGTGGCGGGCTCGCAAGTCAGCAGCTCACCATCGGCGCGCACGGCGTAAGTCTGCGCATTGATTTCCATCTTTGGCGCATAGTCATTGAGAACCATGTGCCGCTTTTGCACGCCGCGTATGCCTTTGACGGCAGCCAGTGTTTTGGCCAGACCAAAGCGTTCTTTCACCCCCGCTGCCATGCCGGCCTGCGACACAAAGGTCAGCGAACCGCGGGCGATGGCGCCGCCGAAGCCGCCAAACATGGGGCGGTAGTGCACCGGTTGCGGTGTGGGAATGGATGCGTTCGGGTCACCCATGGCGGCCATGGCGATGAAGCCGCCTTTGAGGATCAGCGCCGGCTTGATGCCAAAGAAGGCCGGCTTCCAGACCACCAGATCACCCCATTTGCCCTGTTCGATCGAGCCGACCTCATGCGAAATGCCGTGGGCAATCGCGGGGTTGATGGTGTATTTGCTGATGTAGCGCTTGGTGCGAAAGTTGTCATTGCGCTCGGTGTCGCCAGGCAGCTTGCCGCGCTGCACTTTCATTTTGTGCGCCGTCTGCCAGGTGCGGATGATCACTTCGCCGACACGGCCCATGGCCTGGCTGTCGCTGCTCATCATGCTGATTGCGCCCAGGTCGTGCAGCACGTCTTCAGCGGCGATGGTTTCCTTGCGGATGCGGCTTTCGGCAAAGGCCAGGTCTTCGGCAATGGCCGGGTCCAGGTGGTGGCACACCATCAGCATGTCCACATGTTCGTCCAGCGTGTTGACGGTGTAGGGCATGGTCGGGTTGGTCGACGAGGGCAGAAAGTTCTGCTCGCCCACCACCTTCAGGATGTCCGGCGCATGGCCGCCGCCCGCACCTTCGGTATGGAAGGCGCACAGGGTGCGGCCCTTGGTAGCGGCAATCGTGTTCTCGACAAAACCGCTTTCGTTGAGCGTGTCGCTGTGGATGGCCACCTGCGTGTCGGTTTCTTCAGCGACGTCCAGGCAATTGCTGATGGCAGCGGGTGTTGTGCCCCAGTCTTCGTGCAGCTTCAGGCCAATGACACCGGCGCTGATTTGTTCGTGCAGCGCGGCGGGCAGGCTGGCATTGCCCTTGCCGAGAAAACCCAGGTTCATCGGGAAGGCGTCCGCCGCCTGCAACATGCGCTCGATGTTCCACGGGCCGGGTGTGCAGGTGGTGGCAAAAGTGCCAGTGGCAGGCCCGGTGCCGCCGCCCAGCATGGTGGTCACACCCGAGGTCAGCGCTTCTTCAATCTGCTGCGGGCAAATGAAATGAATGTGCGAGTCGATGCCGCCGGCGGTGACGATCATGCCTTCGCAACTGATGATCTCGGTACCGGGGCCGATGATCATGTCCACGCCCGGTTGGGTATCAGGGTTGCCGGCCTTGCCAATGGCGGCAATGCGCCCGCCCTTGAGGCCAATGTCGGCCTTGACAATGCCCCAGTGGTCGATGATGAGCGCGTTGGTCATCACGCAGTCCATCGCGCCTTCGGCCCGCGTTTTTTGCGACTGCGCCATGCCGTCGCGAATGGTCTTGCCGCCACCGAACTTGACTTCCTCACCATAGCTGCCGGCGCGCAGGGTGTAGTCGGCCTCGACTTCGATCAGGAGCTCGGTATCGGCCAATCGAATTCGGTCGCCTGTGGTGGGTCCGAACATTTCCGCATATGCGCGTCGTCCAATGGTGGCCATTACCGGACTCCCGTAGGGCCGCCCCAAGGGTGGCCGACGCCCCCTCGGGGGGCAGTGAATACACGAAGTGATGAACGTGGGGGCATTTACACAGCTCCCTGAACCTGGCCGCGAAAGCCATAGACCAAACGTTCACCCGCATAGTCCACCAGCTCCACCGTGCGCTGCTGGCCCGGTTCAAAGCGTACGGCCGTGCCGGATGCAATGTTCAGCCGCATGCCGCGCGCAGCGGTGCGGTCGAAGGCCAGCGCGCCGTTGGTTTCGGCAAAGTGGTAGTGCGAACCGACCTGGATGGGCCGGTCGGCGCTGTTTTGCACCACCACCGTCAGGGTGCGGCGCCCGGCGTTGAGCACATGGTCCGGGCCGTCGGTCAATAGTTCGCCTGGAATCATCGCCATCTCACTTGTCTTTGTTGGAGAACCAGATCGCCATAGCCACCATGCCTGCCAGGGCGACAAAGCCCCAGGCGTCGGTGGCGTGCCAGTGGGTGCCCGCCATCAAATGACCTTCATGGCCAAAAGCGCTACCTGCCCAGGCGGTGAGCGCGAAGATTGCTATCGATTGAGGAGTGATTGTTGTCATGATGCAGCCGGGAAGTGGGGGGTCAAACAATGGGCTGGTGCACGGTGACCAGCTTGGTGCCATCGGGAAAGGTCGCTTCGACCTGGATGTCGGGAATCAATTCTGCGATGCCGTCCATCACGTCGGCACGCGTCAAAATGGTCCTGCCTTCACTCATCAACTGCGCCACGGTTTTGCCGTCGCGGGCGCCTTCCATGACGGCGGCACTGATCAGGGCCACGGCTTCGGGGTAGTTGAGTTTCAGGCCCCTGGCCTGGCGCCTTTCGGCCAGCAATGCGGCCGTGAAAATCAGCAGCTTGTCTTTTTCTCGGGGGGTCAGTTCCATGGTCTCTCCGGATCGGGGCAGCAACAATGGTGCCACAAGAATCGCCGCAACCAGAGGGCGGCTGCGCACCTGTGGCATGGAATCTGCACTTGCAGGCTTCTACTTCCTAAGACGTATTGACACCTTTTCATGGATGCCACGGCCACGCCCCCT
>JAKFXR010000149.1 GCA_021731285.1 Polaromonas sp.
CCACGCAGCCGAGCATGGCGTGGTGGTGGGCATGGGCATTTCACTGGTGCCACGCAGCGTGCTGGCTACCTTTCCGGAGCGCAAGCGCCTGAGCGTGCATGCCTTGCCCAAAGGCGAAGACATGGCCCACACCGACCTGATCTGGCGCAAGGAGGCGGTTTCTGCAACAACCATCGCAGCCCTGATCAAGGCGCTGCGTCCAGCCGGAAGCTGAGCTACTGGGCGTTGCCGGTGGTGGCCGAAGGCACAGACTCGCTCGCACCCGGCACACTTGCGCGCTCTGCCCCGGTGACGGGCCGCGCAGGCACCAGCACAAAACGCGGGTTGTTGGGGTCCGCCGAGCCGTCCTGAATCACCACGCCGGGTTGGCTCAGGGGAGGCAAAATGCGCCCAGGCGGCGGGCCTGGCGCGGGTTCGGGTGGCCATGCAACGCCAGGCTGCTGGGACGGGCCAGGTTGGGGTGTGGGGCTCGGATTGGGTGGGAACAAACGCTGGAACCAGTCGTTGACCTGGCCAAGCAGGGGCTCGGCACTGCCTGTGCTTTGAGGCACCGCAAAACGCGCTTGCGGATCCACCACACGGGTGCGCAGCGACTGGGCAAAAAAATCGCCCACCATCGGCAGGGCACTTCGGGCGCCCTGCCCCCAGCCGTCGCCCATGGTGATGCGGTTATCGTTGAAACCCACCCAGGCGCCCGCCACCAGTTGCGGATGCATCAAAATGAACCAGCCATCGGTGTTGTCCTGCGTCGTGCCGGTTTTGCCGGCCACATCGGCCTGTATGCCAAAGCGGCTGCGGATGGCCGTGCCGGTTCCCCGGTCCACCACGCCGCGCATCGCGTCAACCAGTGTCTGCGCCGTCGAAAGCGCCATGACCTGCTCAGGCGCTTTGGATGCAAAGCGTTCAAGCACCTTGCCATTTTTGTCTTCCACACTGAGCACCACAATCGGTTCGATATAGCTGCCGTTGTTGGCGAGCGTGCTGTAGCTGGCCACCATTTCCTTCAGTGTCACCGGGCTGGTACCCAGAGCCAGCGAAGGCACCTGCTCAAGCTTGCTCTGCCGCACGCCCGCTGCCTGGGCCAGGCTGGCGACGCGCGCGGGGCCCACCGTCTGCATGACCTGCGCGGTGATGGTGTTTTTGGAGTACACCAGTCCGTCGCGCAAGCTCATGGCCTGCCCGCTGGGCGGGCCGGCGTCGGTGGGCCGCCAGACCGTACCACCACCCAGGGGGATCTCCACCGCCTCGTCCATGAAGGTGTCTGTGGGGCGGGCGCCATTTTCAAAGGCGGCGCCGTACACAAAAGGCTTGAAGGTCGAGCCCGGTTGCCTGCGCGCCTGCTGCACATGGTCAAACGGGTCCCTGGCAAAGTCGCGGCTGCCCACCCAGGCCATCACATGGCCGTTGCGCGGATCGATGGCCACAAAACCCGCCTGCAGGCGCGTCTTTTCCTGCCGCAATGCCAGCATGAACGCGGCGTCACCCAGCAACTGCTTGAGCACCTGCGCATCCGGCTCGCCGGCCTCACGCGCAGCCTTGTACTCGCGCGTCTCGCGCACAAAAGCCCGCACCCATTCGTTTTTCGGAGCCCATGCACGCGGGCCCCAGTCGGCACTGGCCAGTTGCTGCAGGCTGGCGCCGTGGCGGATCACCGCCTGGTTGGCCAGGTTCTGCAGGCGTGAATCAAGGGTGGTGCGCACCACCAACCCGTCGGCGTAGATGTTGTAGTCGTGCCGGTCGGCCCAGTCAATCAGCCAGCGGCGCAACTGCTGCGTCAGATGCGGGGCCGCGCCCAGTGGCTCGCTCTGCCGCTCGAAGTCCAGCTTCAGCGGACGCTTCTTCAGTACTTCAAAGCGCTTGGCCTCCAGCTTGCCATGCTTGACCATCTGGGCCAGCACAATGTTGCGGCGCTGGGTGGCGCGCTCCGGATTGATCACCGGGTTGTAGTAGCTCGTGCCCTTGAGCATGCCGATCAGCGTGGCGCTTTCCAGCACGTCCAGCTTGTCGGCCGACTTGTCAAAGTAGGTGCGCGCGGCCATTTCAATACCAAAGGCGTTGTACAGAAAAGGCACGGTATTGAGGTAGGTCTCCAGAATCTCTTCCTTGCTGTAGATCGCCTCGATCTTCAGCGCCGTGATCACTTCCTTGATTTTGCGCGTCACACTGCGCGCGCGGCCGACTTCCTCCGGGTAGAGGTTGCGAGCCAATTGCTGCGAGATGGTCGAACCGCCCTGGGTGTCACCGCTGAAGGTATGAAACACCGCCGACACCGAGCGCCGCAGGTCAACGCCGTGGTGGTCGTAAAAGCGGTGGTCTTCCGTCGCCACCAGGGCTGTCACCACATGCGGCGAAATATCGGCCAGCTTGAGCCGGTCGCGGTTGACGCGCTGAAACAGCGCCAGCTCCTTGCCGTCGATGGACATCACCCTGGCCGGCTGCTGCAGCTTGGATTTGCGGATGTCCCAGATGCTGGGTGTGAACGGTATCAGCACCAGCACGTAAAGCAGCAGCAAGGCCGGAATGGCGGCCAGCGACAGGGCCACGCCGCGCCGCGTGGGATTGCGCAGGTGATGCAGCGCCAGGTCGGCGTAAGGCTTGATTCGGGTGAGTAGGTTTTGGATCACCCGGGTAGTCTAGGACATGTGCGATCGGGCTTGTAACAGCAGCCCCGCTTCTGGAATGCAGACCTAGCGCGCAGACGCACCCCCCGGTGCAGGAACTTCCGAGAGCGGAAAGTTGGGGGGCAAGGGCGCTTCCGTGCGCTCTGCACGCCGGTTGGCATAGGGCTCCTGCGCGGCGGCAGCCTCTCCCGGCACCACCACAATCTGCGGCAGTTCGCGTTGCACCTGCACGCCTGAGGGCAGGATCTGGACATTGACATACTTCACGGGCGGCGGCGACATCAGACCCGAAGCTGGTGGCCGGCTTGCCATCGCCTCCTGCGCAGAGCTGCCGGCCAGTTCAGTGCCTGGCAGCGGCTCCGCGCTGGCAAGCGGGTTGAGCTCGGGCTGCGGCGGGCCCTGCTTGCTCAGGCCCGGTGTGGCGGTGAATTTGCTGCGCTGGTCAATCACCCTGGCTTTCAACGCCTGCTGGTAAAACTCCCCGACGACAGGCAACGCGCTCTGCGCACCCGGGCCCCAGCGGTCGCCCATGGTGACGCGGTTGTCGTTAAAGCCCACCCAGGCGCCCGCCACCAGTTGCGGGTGCATCAAAATGAACCAGCCATCGGTGTTGTCCTGCGTGGTGCCGGTCTTGCCGGCCACATCGGCCTTGATGCCGAAGCGGCTGCGAATACCGGCGCCGGTTCCCTGGTCCACCACACCGCGCATCACATCCACCAGCAACTGAGCGGTCAGGGTGGACATGGCGGCTTCGGCCACCTTGGGCTGAAAATCTTCCAGCACCACGCCATTGCGGTCTTCCACGGCGGTGACCACCATGGGCTCAATGTAGCGGCCCTCGTTGACCAGGGTGCTGTAGCTCGCCACCATCTCTTTCAGGCTCACCGGGCTGGTGCCCAGCGCCAATGACAGCACCTCGTCGAGCTTGCTCTGGCGCACCCCCATCAAGGTAGCCAGCTTCGCAACTTTTGTTGGTCCCACCACTTGCATCACCTGCGCGGTGATGGTGTTTTTGGAATACACCAGGCCATCGCGCAGCGTCATCAGGGCGCCACTCGGCCCACTGCCATCACTGGGGCGCCAGAAGGTACCGTCGCCCATGGGAATCTCCACCGCCTCGTCCATGAAGCCGTCGCTTGGCCGCGAGCCGTTTTCAAAGGCGGCGCCATACACAAAGGGCTTGAAGGTTGAGCCTGGTTGCCTGCGGGCCTGGGCCACGTGATCAAACTGATCCTGCTTGAAATCGCGGCTGCCCACCCAGGCCATCACATGGCCATTGGCAGGGTTGAGCGCCAGAAAACCCGCTTGCAGGCGGGTCTTGTCTTCACGCAGGGCCTGCATGAAAGCCGGGTCCGCCTGCAGGCGCGCCAGGGCCTGGTCGGGTGTCTGGCCGCCCGCAATCGCCGCCTTGTATTCGGTGGAATCACGCACAAAGGTCAGCACCAGTTCCTGCGCAGGGCTGGGTTTGACCGCCCTGGGCGGGATTTTGCCGCCGGGTTTGGCGGACGTGCCGGCTTTCCAGCCCGACACCAGGCGCGGGTCTGCGTCGGCCACGGCCTGCAGCTTGTCGGCCTGTCGGGTCAACGCCTCGTTGGCCATGGCCTGCAATCGCGAGTCAATGGTGGTGCGCACCACCAGGCCATCGGCATAGATGTTGTAGTCGTTGCGGTCGGCCCATTCGATGACCCAGCGCCGCAGTTGCTGGGTAAAGTGCGGCGCCGGTCCCAGCTCGGCGTCCTGCCGCTCAAAGTCGACCTGCAGCGGCATGGCTTTCAATGCAGCCAGCTCCTGGGAGGGCAGGTGCTGGTGTTTCACCATCTGCGTCAACACGATGTTGCGGCGCCTGAGCGCCCGCTCGGGATTGAGCACCGGGTTGTAGTAGCTGGTGCCCTTGAGCATGCCAATCAGTGTGGCGCTCTGCAGCACATTGAGCGCGTCGGCAGAACTGTCAAAGTAGGTGCGTGCAGCCATCTCGATGCCGTAGGCGTTGTACAGAAATGGCACGGTGTTGAGGTAGGTCTCCAGAATTTCGTCCTTGGAGTACACCGCTTCTATCTTGAGGGCGGTGATCGCTTCCTTGATCTTGCGCGTCAGGGTGCGGGAGCGGCCGACTTCTTCGGGATACAGGTTGCGGGCCAATTGCTGCGTGATGGTCGAGCCGCCCTGGAGATTGCCCTTGAAGGTGTGCAGCACCGCGGAAGCGGTGCGCCGCAGGTCCATGCCGCGGTGCTCATAAAAACGGTGGTCCTCGGTGGCAATCAGCGCCGCGATCACACTCGGCGAAATCTCGCCCAGCTTGACCCAGTCGCGGTTGGCGCGCTTGAAGTCTGCCAGCTCCATGCCGTCGGCCGACAGGATCACCGATGGTTTGGCCGACTTGATCTCGCGCAGGTCTGCAATGCTGGGCGTGAACGGAATCAGGGCCAGCACGTAAATCAGCGCAAGGACCGGCAAGCTGGCCAGGCCCCAGGCGATGCCGCGAAATGTGGGGTGGCGCAAGCGCCCTGGAAGGGTGGCAACAAATTGCCGGAGGCGGGATGGGGGCACTGGCGTATTCATGAGCCATGAGCCTAGGGCCGCCCGCTTGGCGAGGCTGTAGGACGGCGCGCAGTGAGCTCATCGGCCAGCGGGGTCAGCCACCCAAAGCATTCGATGAAATCGGCAGTCTGCCCTTGGATGACGCGATGAGTTAGCTACACTTTTAATAGCACTGCAGGAACCAAAGCGCTCGCATCACATGGATGGCCGGTCAAGCCCGTGATGCCAGGCCCGCGCCCGGGGTGCCGCTCTTGCGTACCCACCAGGCCATGCCCAGAAGCACCGCCCCTGCCGCCACCCAGGCGGCTGCAGGCAACCAGGGCCACAGCGGCGCAAAGCGGGTGTCCTTGTTCAGCTCCGCCGCCACAATCGCAATGCGCGCAAAAGCCGCCAGCGCCAGCAGCGAGAACATGCTGCCGGTGACCAGGCCCTCGCGCCCGGTACGGCCTATCACCAGCGCACTGGTGAATGCGCTCATCATCAATAGGCCCCAAGCCCCGCCCGCCACAAACTGTGCAGCCACCAGCAGGTTCAGCGTGGCGGCGATGGTGGTTGCAAAGGTAGCCAGCGCGCCCGCGCAGCCGGCCACACCCATGACCAGCAGCCCGCCAAAACGCGCGGTCAGCCGGCTGGCGGCCAACATGCACAGGCTGAAACCAATCCAGAAGACCGGCATTAAAAACTCAAGATCGGCTGGTTTGGCAAAACGCAGGTACTGCGGCGCAGAGTTAAGCGAAGAATGGATTTGAAAGCCCACCCCGAGCAGCACCATGGAGGCCAGAAACGGAGCCACCGGCGGTTTGGTCAGGCCCGGCTCTGAAGATGCGGCCGTGACGCCCCCTGCCCCGCTTTGCTTGAGCGTGCGCTCGGCCCAGACAATGCCCAAGGTAGCCAGCGCCAGCGCCACGCTGGACAGCGCAAACGGCCAGCGCGGGTCCAGCCCGCGCAGTGCCACGGTCAGGTAAGGCGACGCGGCCCCGGCAATACCCAGGCCCACGAGCGACAGGCTGGCCAGCCACGGAATGGCCGGAACAGCCGCATATTTACCCAGCAACACGAGCGGCGGCGCGCGCAAGGCCGACGAAGTGACAGACCAGATGACAGTGAGCGCCAGAAACAGCCCCTGCGCGCCCTGCCCTTGCGTTGCCATCAGGGGCAACAGCAAAAACGCCAGGCAGGAAACCAGCGTCACCAGCACCACCCATCGGCCCAGCTTGCCGAAGACACGCGCCGACTTGTCGGCAAACACGCCCATGGCGGTGTCGGCCACCAGAAAAATCAGCTGGTCCATCATCAATATGGCCAGCACCGCGCCTTTGCCCAGGCCGACCTGCGCCGCCAGTTGCGGCAGAAAAATGACGTACACCGTCCAGCTCAGGGTGAAAAACAGCTGGATCGAGGCCAGCATGATGCCAACTTTGTGCGGGATGGACGGGGACATAAGACGGCATGGTGCCACGTCCGGCCTGCCGGCTCAAGTCGCCAGCCTGCCCTCGCGAAGAAGATGTCTTACACGCGAAGGGGCATAAACGCCGCCCCTCAACGCTGAAAACGCCGACGCTCAGCCCGAAGGCTTCTGCTTCAATCAACACACCTTCCCAAAGGCCCTTGCGGATTTCCCGCTTTCTCAGGAGATTTCAGATGCGATTCGATCTATTTCAGACACGCGCCGATGCTCACATCCGGAAAGCACGGGAGTACCTGCAACAGGCCAACATGTCCCGCATCGAGCACCAGATCGCCGCGGACCACCACGCGGCCCTGGCCGCCATGTACGCCCAACGCGTGGCCTGGCTGGAAGACGAAATTGCGAGTTCCGACGCCGGCATCCGCCCCGAGCCCCGCCTTGCCTCCAACAAACAGGCAGCGCGCCAGCCCAGTGGCTTGCAGGCCGTGCTGAGCTGGCCACGCGCCGCAAGACTGGATGCAGCCCAGATGCCCGAGTCCGCCTGATCATCGGAGTGCCTGGCCTTTCCCTTTTTTTACCCCATGCCGGGCCTGAGCGCCGGCATTGCGGAGCCCTCCCCCGATGATCGACTTTCTGTTGGGCGGCCTGTCCGCCATCCCGGCGCTGGTGTTTATCGCCATCATCGCGCTGCTGGTGATCATCATCTGGTCGATGAAGCGGCACTACAGTCCCAAGCTGAAGATTGAGTGCGACTCGCCGATTGACGAGCTGATTCCCTCACTGGCCGGGCTCACACTAAGCACCGCAGTAGCGGGCAACTCGGTCGAGTTACACGAAAACGGTGCATTTTTTGATGTGCTGATCGAGCGAATCGCCGCAGCCCAAAAATCCGTCCACTTTGAAACCTTTTTATGGAAAGACGGCGTGCTGGGCGCGCGCCTTGCCGATGCGCTGTCAGAGCGGGCCAGGGCCGGCGTGCAGGTGCGTGTGCTGCTGGACGCCACCGGCTCCAAGGGTGTCGGCAAGGCCACCCGCCAACAGCTCAAGGACGCCGGCTGCAAGCTGGTCTTTTTTCATGAAAAAAAGTTTCGCAACATTGGCGTGATGAACGAACGCGACCACCGCAAGCTGGTGGTGATTGACGGGCGCGAAGCCTTTGTGGGCGGCCACTGCATTGTGGACACCTGGCTGGGCGACGCCCAGGACAAGCAGCACTATGCGGACCTGAGCGTGCATCTGCATGGGCCCATCGTCCACAGCATCCAGTCGGCCTTCAGCGAAAACTGGGGCGGCCAGACCGGCGAGCTGTTTGTCGGTGACGATGTGTTTCCGCCACTGGCGCCCGCAGGCGACGTGTTGATACACGCGGCCTATGCCAAGCCCGAAGGCTCGGCCCCGGCGGTGAAGATTCTTCATCACACCGTGCTGTGCCTGGCCCGCAAGAAAATCTGGATCCAGAACCCTTATTTCATTCCCGAGCCGGAGGCCATTGACGCCATGGGTGCTGCCGTCAAGCGCGGGGTGGATGTGCGGGTGATGATGCCGGCCACCAGTGGCTCCGACAACCCCATGGTGCAGCACGCCGGCCACCGCAACTTTGAAAAGCTGCTGCGCTGCGGGGTGCGCCTGTTTGAATACCCGCACACCCTGCTGCACCAGAAGGTCATGACGGTGGACGGCGTCTGGAGCGCCATAGGCTCCAGCAATTTCGACGACCGTTCCTTTGACACCAACGACGAGATCACCCTGGGCATCAAGGACGCGGCCCTCGCGCAGCGGCTGGACGCCGTCTTCGAGAAGTACGCGCCCCTCTGCAAAGAGATAGAACTTGAGGCCTGGAACAAACGCGGCCTGTGGCACAAGGCCAAGGACAACATGTTTTACATGTTCAACGAGGTGTTGTAGCCCCCAAGGCCCGCCAGCTAGTCATCCCCCTCTTGTCATCCCGGGCTTGACCCGGGATCCATCTGGGCAAACTACTTTCAGTGGTCCATGCGGCATGGATCCCCGATCAGGTCGGGGATGACAGTCAAGTAGTCCGGGATGACGACCGCTCATCCCGGGATGACAGATTTCAAACCTTGCGCTTGAGCGGCTGCCAGCCCACAAACTTCGGGTAATGCCGCTGCACCACCGGGCCGTCAAAGTCCCAGGCAATGCATTTGCCCAGGTGGTACGGCGGCGCGTCGCCTTCCAGCTCGGGCTGCCCGGCCAGCCTGCGCAGGCGGGTGCGGTAGACCGGGACGGTCTGGTAGGCCGCCGTGGCCATGTTGAAAAGCAACTCCCGCAAGTGTGTGCAGCCGCGTATGCCGCCCAGCGCTTTCTCAATCGCCTGGCGCCAGCCCGGCCCCATGGTGGCGCCCACCATCAGCTGCATCGGGTCCACCCCTTGCTGGCATTCGGCAAAAGGCGCGTGGTCGCTGGCACTGACAATCTCACGTATGGTCATCTGGTCGTCCAGCGTGGCGCGTATGACCATGGCGTGGATGGGTGTGCCCGCCGGCACGTCCCGCTCAGAGCGCTCCATCGAATACGTGCGCACGTCACTCATCTCGGCTTCAATGTCCCACAGCCCGTCCTCACGCTGATAACCACGGTAAACGACGGCGCGGGTGTGCAAATGGGTGCGGGCTTGGGGTGCGGGGAGCGGCATAACTTTTCTTCGTTGAACGGTAATGCTGCATTTTCCCCCAAGCCCGGCAATAGCCCTGCTGACAAAGCAACTGTAAGAAGCCCCCGCCTGCGCCGACCAACAGCAAGCCACAATCGCGAAAGCAAAAAGGAGACAGCATGATGAGCCGCAGAAACATCCTCTTGGGCGCAGGCGCCATCACCGCCGCCGTTGCCGGTCTGCGCGGCATGTTCTCAAGCGCACCCGCGCATGCAGCCCGCAGCTACGAAATCACACGCACCGACGCCGAGTGGAAGGCCGCGCTGCGCCCCGACCAGTACCGCGTGCTGCGCCAGGCCGGCACCGAAACGCCACACTCCAGCCCCCTCAACAAGGAAAAACGCGCCGGGGTGTACAGCTGCGCCGGTTGCGCTCTGCCCCTGTTCTCGTCCACCACCAAGTACGACAGCCGCACCGGCTGGCCCAGCTTCTGGCAGGCCATGGACAAAGCCGTGGTTGAAGAAACCGACACCACCCTGTTCATGAAACGTGTCGAGGTGCTGTGCCGCCGCTGCGGCGGCCACCTGGGTCATGTCTTTGACGACGGACCCAAACCGACCGGCCTGCGTTATTGCATGAACGGCGTTTCCCTCAACTTCAAGGCAGCATAAACATGCGCAACTCTTCGATCCTCATCATGGCCGGCCTGGTGGCTGTGGGCGCCTGGTTTTATCTGGGCATGGGCAGCAGCCTGGCGTCAGAGAAAGCCGTCAAGCTGCCGCCACCGGCCCTGGACACACCCGCCTCAGGCGCACGCGAGACCGCGGTTTTTGCAGGGGGCTGCTTCTGGGGCGTGCAGGCGGTGTTTCAGCACACGCAAGGCGTGCTGAACGCCGTGTCGGGTTATGCCGGTGGCGACAAATCCACCGCCACCTATGCCAGCATTGGCTCGGGCCGCACCGGCCATGCCGAAGCCGTGCAAATCACCTACGACCCCAAACAGGTGTCTTACGGCAAGCTGCTGCAGATTTACTTCTCTGTGGCGCACGACCCCACACAACTGAACCGCCAGGGCCCGGACACTGGCACGCAATACCGCTCGGCCATCTTCTACAACGACGCCAGCCAGAAGCAGGTGGCCGAAAAATACATCGCCCAACTGGACGCCGCCAGGGCCTTCCCGAAAAAAATTGTCACGCAACTGACGCCCCTTGCCGCGCCGCTGGCCTTTTACCCGGCCGAGGCCTATCACCAGGACTACGCCACCCTCAACCCACGCCAACCCTACATCGCCCGCTTTGACCTGCCCAAAATCGCCAACCTCAAAACCATGATGCCCGAGTTGTACCGCGACAAGCCAGTGCTGGTGTCCCAGGCTGGCAAGTAGCGCGCGTCCCTCTTGTCGTCCCGGGCCCCGACTGTCATCCCGGGCCTGACCCGGGATCCATGCAGGCGAACTACTGCCGCTGGTTCATGCTGCATGGATCCCGGATCGAGTCCGGGATGACAGCCGGGCAAACAGAGATGACAGCCACGGTGTCATCCCCTGCAACACCCCAAGTACATTAGTGGATACCGCAGCTCGCCAAGGCAGCCGGTGAACACAATAACAATGGGGAGACCGGATGGCCGTCAAGTTCAAACTCGCGTTGCTGCTGGCGTGCGCCATGCTCACCGCATGTGTCACGCCGACCAAATACGCTGCCACCAACCCAGGCAGCAACGAAAAATTGCGCGCGGCGCAAATTTCCTATCAACTGGGGCCACCCAGAACCATCAGCGCTTACGTGATGAAAAACGGGCCGGAGCGGGAGAAAAACATCCTCATCCAGCAGATCAACGAAGACACCCGCCTGCTGACGGTGGCGCTTGCCAACCGCGTGCCGAAACAACTTGGCGCTGCGTTCAGAAGCCGGGGCGTGCGGGGCGGCACCGAAGAAACCGTTTCCATCAAACCGCTGTCTGCCCGCGGGAGCTCCAAGCGCAATGACATTGCTTTGGTTCTGGAAATTTCAGTCAAAACCAGCGACCGCAGCAAACCGCTTTGGATTGCAGAGATTTCCGAATCATCCGTGCCCGACGATCCGTCGGGAGAAAAAATCTCTGCCAACGTCACCGAACGCATCTTGGCCGAGCTGACCAAGGCCGGTTTTATTGCCGCCCCGTGACTGCACGGACCCATGAATGAAATCGCGGCCCGGCCCTTAATTGGCGGTTATAGTTTGCTATCAACTAGATAGCA
>JAKFXR010000088.1 GCA_021731285.1 Polaromonas sp.
CTATAAGCCGCTTCGCTGGCAGCGCGCGCAAACATTCTCAGAAATGAACACGGCCCGGGCGCCAGGCCGCCAGCGCAGCGGCTTATAGTGGGCTTTCCCTCCCCCACCCGCTTCATCCCATGAAAACCAAAGCAGCCGTCGCCTGGAAATCAGGCGCACCCCTGACGATTGAAACCGTGGACCTGCAAGGGCCAAAGTTTGGCGAGGTGCTGGTCGAGATCAAGGCCACCGGCATCTGCCACACCGACTACTACACCCTGTCGGGTGCCGACCCGGAAGGCATTTTTCCGGCCATCCTGGGCCATGAAGGCGCGGGCATCGTTGTCGATGTCGGTCCCGGCGTCACCACGCTGCAAAAAGGCGACCATGTCATTCCGCTGTACACGCCGGAGTGCCGCCAGTGCAAGTTCTGCCTGTCGCGCAAGACCAATTTGTGCCAGCTGATACGCGGCACGCAAGGCAAAGGTCTGATGCCCGATGCCACCAGCCGCTTCAGTCTGGACGGCAAGCCCATTTTTCACTACATGGGCACCAGCACCTTCAGCAACTACACCGTCGCGCCTGAAATATCGCTGGCCAAGATCCGAAAGGACGCGCCTTTTGACAAGGTCTGCTACATCGGTTGCGGCGTGACTACCGGCATAGGCGCCGTGCTGTTCACCGCCAAGGTCGAGGCCGGCGCGAATGTGGTGGTGTTCGGCCTGGGCGGCATCGGCCTGAACGTGATCCAGGGCGCAAAAATGGTGGGTGCCGACAAGATCATCGGTGTGGACATCAACCCCGCACGCCAGGAAATGGCGCGCAAGTTCGGCATGACCCATTTCATCAATCCCAAGGACACGCCCAACGTCGTTGACGCGATCGTGCAACTGACCGACGGCGGCGCCGACTACAGTTTTGAATGCATAGGCAACACCCAGGTGATGCGCCAGGCGCTGGAGTGCACCCACAAGGGCTGGGGCCGCAGTATCATCATCGGCGTGGCTGAAGCCGGCGCGGAAATCAGCACACGGCCCTTCCAGCTGGTGACCGGCCGCAAGTGGGAGGGCTCGGCCTTTGGCGGCGCGCGTGGCCGCACCGATGTGCCCAAAATTGTCGACTGGTACATGGAGGGCAAGATCAACATCGACGACCTGATCACCCACACCATGCCACTGGAAGACATCAACAAGGGGTTTGATTTGATGAAGCGCGGCGAGTCGATTCGCGGCGTGGTCCTGTACTGAGCGGCCTGCCCATGCACAGCCTCCAGCCACTTCGCCACGTCACGGCCGGCGTGCTGGATGTGGCCCTGTTCGAAACCGGGCCTGTGGACGGCCCGCCCGTGTTCCTGATGCACGGCTTTCCCTATGACATCCACAGCTACGCGGAAGTGGCGCCCATGCTGGCCGCGCAGGGCTGCCGCGTGCTTGTGCCTTACCTCCGGGGTTTCGGCGCCACGCGCTTTCTGGACGATGCCACGCCGCGATCGGGCGAACAGGCGGCACTGGGCGCCGACCTGCTGGCACTGATGGATGCGCTGGCCGTGCCACGCGCCGTGCTCGCGGGTTATGACTGGGGTGGCCGCGCCGCCTGCGTGGTCGCAGCGCTCTGGCCCGAACGCTGCGCCGGCCTGGTCTCACTGAACAGCTACAACATCCAGAACATCGCCAGGGCCATGGTTCCGGACACGCCGGAGAACGAACTGAGCCTCTGGTACCAGTATTACTTTCACAGCGAACGCGGGCGCGCCGGGCTGGCGGCAGACAGGCGCGCCTTTTGCCGGCTGCTGTGGAGGCTGTGGTCGCCGACCTGGGTCTTCGACGAGGCCACCTTCGAGCGCAGCGCCGCCGCCTTCGACAACCCGGACTTTGTGGAGGTCGTGATCCAGTCCTACCGCCACCGCTTCGGCCTGGTGGCGGGCGACCCGGCACTGGCCGGCATCGAAGAACGCCTGGCGGCGCAGCCGGCCATCAGCGTGCCCAGCATCACCTTCGACGGCGCCGACGACGGGGTGCGGCCGCCTGCAGCCGCGGCGCAACACGCGCAGCGCTTCACCGGGGTGCGCTCACACCGCATCGTTGACGGCGCGGGCCACAACCTTCCGCAGGAAAAGCCGCAACTGTTTGCGAGCGCCGTGATGGAACTGGTTCAAGGGGGACTTCAGCCATGAACACACAGGTCGCGCTCCTCAGCGACCATGCCTGCTTCGGCGGTGTGCAGCGCTTTTACCAGCACGACTCCGCCACCATCGGCCTGCCGATGAAGTTCTCGGTCTTTCTGCCGCCTCAGGCCGTGATCGATGATGCCGCCGGTCAAGTGCCCGCGCTGATTTACCTGGCCGGACTGACGTGCAACGAAGAAACCTTCATGACCAAGGCGGGCGCGCAGCGGCTGGCTTCCTCGCTGGGCCTGGTACTGATCGCCCCGGACACCAGCCCGCGCGGCGCCAACCTGCCCGGCGAGACCGACAGCTGGGACTTCGGCGCAGGGGCCGGGTTTTATCTCGATGCCACCGAAACGCCGTGGTCACGGCACTACCGCATGGAAAGCTACATCACCGACGAGCTGCTGCCGCTGCTGGTCGCCAGGTTGCCGATCAAGCCCGGCCGCATCGGCATCTTTGGCCACTCCATGGGCGGCCACGGCGCGCTCACCCTGGCTCTCAGGCACCCGGGCCTGTTCAAGTCGGTGTCGGCTTTTGCGCCTATCTGTGCGCCCAGCCAGTGCCCGTGGGGACGCAAGGCCTTCAGCGGCTACCTGGGCCCCGACACCACACGCTGGGCACGCCACGATGCCAGCGCCTTGATGGCCAGCCTGCGTACCGCACCCTACCCCGGCGGCATTCTGATCGACCAGGGCCTGGCCGACAAATTCCTGGATGAGCAACTGCACCCGCATCTGTTTGAGGCGGCCTGCCAGAAGGCTGGCCAGACGCTGCAGCTGCGCGGGCACGCGGATTATGACCACGGCTACTACTTCATCGCCACCTTCATGGCCGACCACCTGAATCACCACGCGCGGCAGTTGTCGGAGTGACGGGGTGCAAATCTTTCTACTGCGCCGGCCGATCTGACGCCTGCGGTGCTCACCGTCCACCTGTACGGCTCCGCTCCTCGCCGCCACCTCGACCCGCTCGCTACGAAATCTTCACCCCCCGCTGAAGCTCTGCCGTACGACAGTTTTTCAGAACAGGCGGGCCTGGCCTGATGCCGAGGGGGGGACAAACCGGGACAGGTCCAGCTCCACCCGCTCACGGTTAAATCCCAGCCGGCGCGTGGTTTTCTCAAAGCGCTGTCGGATCAGGTCGGCCCACAAACCGCTGCCCTTCATGCGTGTGGCGAAATGGCTGTCGTAGTCCCTGCCTCCGCGCATCTCGTGGATGCGCGCCATGATGCGCGCGGCGCGCTGCGGGTAGTGCATCTCCAGCCACTGCTTGAACAGGGGCGCCACCTCCCACGGCAGGCGGATCACGTGGTAGAAAGCCGAGCGGGCCCCGGCCTCCCACGCCGCCTCCAGAACCTGCTCCATGTCGTCGGTCACAAACGGAATATGCGGCGCCAGGCTCACCCCGACCGGCACACCGCTGGCTGCCAGCGCGCGTATCGTGCGAAGCCGCCGGTGCGGCGCTGCGGCGCGCGGCTCCAGCTTGCGGGACAGCTCACCGTCCAGCGTGGTGATGGTCACATACACGGCCACCAGCCTGTCGGCAGCCATCGGGGCCAGCAGATCCAGATCACGCTCGACGCCACTGGACTTGGTGACCAGCGACAACGGGTGCCGCACTTCCTGCATGAGCTCTATCAGCCCACGTGTCAGCCGCAGCTCGCGCTCGACCGGTTGATAACAATCGGTGGCAGAGCCCATGTTGATCAGTTGTGGGACATAGCTTTTTTTGCCGAGGTCGGCGCGCAGGACGTCCACGATGTTGCGCTTGGCAATCAGCCGGGTTTCGAAGTCCAGCCCCGGCGAGAGGTTGAGGTAGCTGTGGGTGGGGCGCGCATAACAATAAACACAGCCATGCTCGCAACCGCGGTAGGGATTGACGGCGTAGTCGAAGTGGATGTCGGGGGAGTCGTTGCGGGCGATGGCGCTGCGTGCGTCCTCAAACGTCACTTCGGTTTCAATCCGCGCATTGCCTTCAGCCGCCGCATCGTCCAGCGTGCCCCATCCATCGTCCCAGGCAGCGCGCGCATCTTTTGAAAACCGGTGCGCAAACCGCGTGGCCGTGCCTCTGCCCTTGATGGCACTGAGGGGAATGAGGACTTCTGACACGGCGAATAGACTGTATGAACATCCAGTATATTCGCAACCTGTCGTGCAGGCAAGTTTTCAATTGCTATTTAATTCATAGCAAAAAAGCGCCGTCCTTCAAGGGCAAAACCCAGATTTCATCATGCATCGACAGCGTCACCGGCAAAACAGCCAACGCTCCCCGTGATCAGCAGGAAAAACAGCAACCCGCCCTTTAACAACGGGAATGAATTGCTATCACTCAAGTAGCGTTTGACAGGGATTGTGCCACTTGCAAACGGCAAGCTGTCCTACCCCGCCGCACGTCCCCGCTCTCTACGATCGAGCCATTCCACCCGATCCCAAAGGACCGCCATGACCACCCTCAACGACGTTGCCCCCGTCCCACCCGAAGACGTCAAAGCCAGGCTCAAAAAGGCCGAGGAAGAAAGCCGCAAGCTGGATTCGCCCCAGCGCACCAACGACTCCACCATAGCCCCCGAGCGGCCGGTGGAAGACATCCTCAAGGGCTACCACGGGGGCTGACCGCCCGCAGACGCAGCCCGCGCCAGAACGCATTCGGTGATTCCACACCGCGGTAGAGTGCCCAGCCGGCGAGCAGCGAAAGGGCAAAGGCGGCAAACATGCCCAGGCTACTGGCGACGATGTGCGCCGGCCACAGGTGGCTGACGACGGCATTGACCAGCAGGCAGACCGCAAAGTGGATGAGAAACACCGAGTACGACATCTGTGCGAGCTTCACCAGCCACGGCGCCTGCAGCCACTGCCAGCTCACTGCGCCGACCTGCAGCCAGACCAGGCTCACAGAAATCCCCAGCGCCAGCAACAACCGGCCGCGAAAATCCACCCACAGTGCCGCCGCCACCAGCAGGGCCATGCAGGCCAGCCATCGCCAGGGCCGCTGACTGCGTGACGCCCACCAGGCCATGATGCCCAGCGCGTAAGAGCCGAAGAAATACAAGCCGGTCATGTCCAGGCCCGGGTAGCGGTTGAAGAACAGCAATGAAGCCGCGGCCAGCACCACCACCCCTGCGCTGCGCCAGGCCTGAGGCATCCAGATGAAGAGGCCTGCGCTGATGAGGAAAAGCTGGAAGTCGATGGCCACGTACCAGATACCGGCAGACAGGGCCTCATGGCCCAGCACATCCTGCACCAGGAAAACATGGGCCAGCAGTTGCAGGAACGCAGGTGCGTCGGGCACCGAGGGATGGGCAAACCAGGGCCGCACGGCCGCAGACACGGCGACAGTGACCATGACCGCCACCATCAGCGGCACAGCCAGGCGCAAATAGCGGCGTCCAAGCAGTGCGCCGGTGCGTGGGCGGGCAGCCAAGCCTTGCGGCTCGAGCGCAGCAGCGGCAAGAAAACCGCCGACCACAAGAAACACCTGCACCACCATGCGGCCGTAGTCATAGAGCCAGTTGATCAGCGCCGGCGCAGCACCGTGCACGACGTCGGACATGGGCCCGTAAAAAGCCAGGTGGTGCCAGACGATCAGCACGCAAGCCAGCGCCTTCAGGGCATCGATGCCGGGCAGGCGCTGCGGTACGGGCGTCAAGGCAGCCACTCTGGCTGGGGGAAGCGCAGCAGCGCTTAAGCGCAGACCCGCTGACGCGCTTGCTCGTACTCGCGCCTGAGCTGCGCCACGTAATCAGCCGTGCTCTGCACTTTGCTGACGGCGCCAATGCCCTGGCCGCAGCCCCAGATGTCTTTCCAGGCCTTGGACTTGTCGCCGCCGAAGTTCATCTTGCTCGGATCGCTCTCGGGCAGATTGTCGGGGTCCATGCCGGCCGCGCGTATCGAGGGCGCCAGGTAATTGCCGTGCACGCCGGTGAACAGGTTGCTATAGACGATGTCGTCGGAGTTGCTCGCCACAATGGCCTGCTTGTAGGCGTCCGAGGCTCTGGCCTCTTCGGTGGCGATAAACGCCGAACCAATGTAGGCAAAGTCGGCACCCATGGCCTGCGCGGCCAGCACGGCGCCGCCGGTCGAGATGGCGCCGGACAATGCGATCGGACCGTCAAACCACTGGCGGATTTCCTGGATCAGCGCGAACGGACTTTTGACACCGGCATGGCCGCCGGCGCCGGCAGCCACAGCCACCAGGCCGTCGGCGCCCTTTTCAATCGCCTTGTGCGCAAACTTGTTGTTGATGATGTCGTGCAGCACCACGCCGCCGTAGCTGTGCGCTGCAGCATTGATGTCTTCACGCGCGCCCAGCGAGGTGATGTAGATGGGGACCTTGTATTTCACGCACATTTCCATGTCGTGCTCCAGCCTGTCGTTCGACTTGTGCACGATCTGGTTGATCGCAAACGGGGCGGCCGGTTTGTCGGGATTGGCCTTGTTGTAAGCGGCCAGGGTTTCGGTGATTTCAGCCAGCCACTCGTCAAGCTGCGACGCCGGACGCGCATTGAGCGAGGGCATGGCGCCGACCACACCGGCGATGCACTGGGCAATCACCAGCTTGGGGTTGCTGATGATGAACAGCGGCGAGCCGATGATGGGCAGCGGCAACTTGTCAAGCGGTGCGGGGAGTCGGGACATGGCGTGCTTTCCTGGATGGGGCGGACGATGAAGAAGAAACAGGGCTTTCGCCCTTGAGTGGCGGGCGCGATGTGCTATCTATTCAATAGCATGGTCGATCTCAAAATGCCTCCAGCGCCAGCGCGGTCACGCTGTCTGCGCCATCGACAATGCTGTCGCGGATGCCGGGCGCCTTGCTGAGCAAATGGTCGGCGTAGAAAACCGCCGTCGTGATTTTGGCTTGCATGAAGGCTGCGTCTTCGCCCCGCGACAGATGCTCTTCAGCCACCAGCAGCGAGCGCGCCATCTGCCAGCCCGCCACCACGTTGCCCGCCAGCATCAGGTAAGGCACGCTGCCCGCAAACACGGCGTTGGGCGAGGCCTTGGTATTGCCCGCGACAAAATTCACCACATCAACAAAAGCTTCACGCGCTGCCTTCAGGCGTTTGGCCACAACTTTCGCCGCCGCTCCGCCCTGCTTGAGCAGCGCGGCCTCGGTGGCTTCCACCTGCGCCGCAATGGCTTTGGCTGTCTGGCCGCCGTCGCGCGCGGTCTTGCGGCCTACCAGGTCGTTGGCCTGGATGGCGGTCGTGCCTTCGTAAATCGTCAGGATCTTGGCGTCGCGGTAGTACTGCGCCGCACCGGTCTCTTCAATAAAGCCCATGCCGCCATGCACCTGCACACCCAGCGAGGTGACCTCCAGGCTCATCTCGGTGCTGTAGCCCTTGACCAGCGGCACCATGTACTCATAGAAGGCCTGGTTCTGCTTGCGCACCTCAGCGTCCGGGTGGTGGTGCGAAGCGTCGTACGCCGCAGCAGCCACCGACGCCATGGCGCGGCAGCCTTCGGTGTAGGCGCGCATGGTCATCAGCATGCGCTTGACATCGGGGTGGTGGATGATGGGCGCGCTGGCATTGATGGATCCGTCGACGGGCCGGCTTTGCACCCGGTCTTTTGCAAAAGCCACCGCCTGCTGGTAAGCGCGCTCGGCAATCGCAATGCCCTGCATGCCCACCGCATAACGCGCCGAGTTCATCATGATGAACATGTATTCGAGTCCGCGGTTTTCCTGGCCCACGATGTAGCCCACCGCGCCGCCCTTGTCGCCATACTGCAGCACCGCCGTCGGGCTGGCCTTGATGCCGAGCTTGTGCTCGATGCTGACGCAGTGCACGTCGTTGCGCGCGCCCAGAGCGCCGTCTTTACCCACCATGAATTTCGGCACAACAAACAGGCTGATGCCCTTGACGCCTTCCGGCGCCCCGGTCACGCGTGCCAGCACCAGATGCACGATGTTCTCGGCCATGTCGTGCTCACCGTAGGTGATGAAAATCTTGGTGCCGAATACCTTGTAGGTTCCGTCGGCTTGCGGCTCGGCCCGGGACCGCACCATGGCCAGGTCAGAACCGGCCTGTGGCTCGGTCAGGTTCATGGTGCCCGTCCACTGGCCACTGACCAGTTTCTCGAGGTACACCGACTTGAGCTCGTCCGATCCGGCCGTCAGCAAGGCCTCGATCGCCCCGTCCGACAGCAGCGGACACAGCGCAAAACTCATGTTGGCCGAGTTGAGCATCTCACCGCAGGCCGCGCCTATGGTTTTGGGCAGGCCCTGGCCGCCAAAATCCAGCGGATGCTGCAGGCCCTGCCAGCCACCCTCGGCATATTGGCGATACGCCTCCTTGAACCCCGGCGTCGTTGTGACCGCACCAGAGTTGAAGCTGGACGGGTTGATGTCCCCGGCCCGGTTCAGCGGCGCCAGCACCCCCTCATTGAACTTGGCACATTCTTCGAGCACGGCTTGTGCGGTGTCAAAGCCGGCTTCCTCGAAACCCGGAATCTGCGCCACGGCATCGATGTTGGCCAGGTGCTTGATGTCAAACAGCATGTCCTTGAGGGGGGCTTTGTAGCTCATTCTTGTCTCCAGGTGTTGTCATCCCGGACTCGATCCGGGATCCATGCTGGCACACCAACATGGATGGCAGCTCAGGCCGCCATGACGATTTCTTTCAAGTCTTAAAGCGCTGCGACCAGCTCGGGCACAGCGGTAAACAGATCGGCCTCCAGCCCGTAGTCAGCCACGCTGAAAATCGGCGCCTCCGGGTCCTTGTTGATCGCCACGATGACCTTGCTGTCCTTCATGCCGGCCAGATGCTGGATCGCGCCACTGATGCCGGCTGCAATGTAGAGCTGGGGCGCAACAATCTTGCCGGTCTGGCCCACCTGCCAGTCGTTGGGCGCATAACCGGCATCCACCGCAGCGCGCGAGGCACCCAGTGCCGCACCGAGCTTGTCGGCCAGCGGGGTCATCACTTCGTCAAACTTCTCGGCGCTGCCCAGTGCGCGGCCGCCGCTGACAATGATCTTGGCGGCGGTCAGTTCAGGCCGATCGCTCTTGGCAATCTCGCTACCCACAAAGGTGGACTTTCCGCTATCAGCAACACCGGCCACCACTTCAACCGCAGCAGAACCGCCGCTGGCCGCAGCCGCGTCAAAACCGGTGGTGCGCACGGTGATGACTTTGGTCGCGTCCAGGCTTTGCACGATGGCAATCGCATTGCCGGCGTAGATCGGGCGCTCAAACGTGTCGGCAGCGTCCACCTTGGTGATGTCGGAGATCTGGCCCACGTCCAGCGCGGCAGCCACGCGCGGTGCAATGTTTTTGCCCGACGCAGTCGCAGGGAACAGGATGTGCGAATAGCTGGCAGCCAGGGCCAGCACCTGGGTGGCCATGTTTTCGGCCAGGCCGTGTTCAAAATGCGCGCCATCGACGTGGATGACTTTGCTCACGCCGGCTATCTGCGCGGCGACCTGGGCTGCGGCACCGGCGTTCAGGCCGGCGACCAGCACATGCACCTCACCGCCGCACTGGGCGGCAGCGGTGACGGTGTTGAGGGTGGCGGGACGGATGCTGGCGTTGTCGTGTTCTGCGATTACGAGAGATGTCATGAAAGGACTCCTGTGTTTGGGTTGTCATCCCGGACCTGATCCGGGATCCATGGTGGCGCACTCCATGGATGGCGCGCCATGACAGTCAATGTTTGTTAGATGACCTTGGCTTCGTTGCGCAGCTTGTCCACCAGTGTGGCCACGTCAGGCACCTTGATGCCGGCGCTGCGCTTGGGCGGCTCGCTGACCTTGAGTGTCTTGATGCGCGGCTTGACATCCACGCCGAGGTCTTCGGGTTTGAAGTTGTCGAGCTGCTTTTTCTTGGCCTTCATGATGTTGGGCAAAGTCACGTAGCGCGGCTCATTCAGACGCAGGTCGGTGGTGATGATCGCGGGCAAGGTCAGGGACAGGGTTTCCATACCGCCATCCACCTCGCGCATGACCACGGCCTTGCCGTCTGCCACGTCAACCTTGGATGCAAAGGTGGCTTGCGGCCAGCCCAGCAGGGCTGCCAGCATCTGGCCGGTCTGGTTGCAGTCGTCGTCAATCGCCTGCTTGCCGAGGATCACCAGTTGGGGCTGCTCTTTCTCGACCAGCGCCTTGAGCAGCTTGGCCACGGCCAGCGGTTGCAGCTCTTCGGCGGTTTCCACCAGAATGGCGCGGTCTGCACCTATGGCCATGGCGGTGCGCAGCGTTTCCTGGCACTGGGCCACACCGCAGCTCACGGCGATGACTTCGGTCACTACACCCTTTTCCTTCAGGCGCGTTGCCTCTTCAACAGCAATCTCGTCAAAGGGATTCATGCTCATTTTGACGTTGGCAATATCCACACCGGTGCCATCGGATTTGACGCGGACTTTGACGTTGTAGTCCACAACGCGTTTGACGGGTACCAAGACCTTCATTACTGAGCTCCAGATTTAGATTGAGTTGACGTTAACGTAAAGCAATGGATTCTATGCTGCTGCTGCGAAGGGGTCGCCCGGAAAGCCGACCCCGGGATGACGAATGAGGCCTGACAATGAAAAAGAACGGTCGTTCTATTTTTATTATAGAAGGGCTTCCCGCCGGGATTAGAGCCGCCAGCCCAAATCCATGTAGCTATGGCGACATGCGGGAGCGCCGGGAATTAACAGACCGATGGGTCGGTTAATTCGGGTAAGTAGGGACAGACCAGCATCGGCCGCTGACATACAGTCTCTGTTGTTCAGTCATAGCTCTGTCAACTCACCCATCGCCCGGAGTCCTCATGAAAATCAAATCCCTTGCCGCCGCCCTGCTCACCGTGTGCAGCGGCCTGGCCAGCGCACAGACCGTCTTCACTGTCTCGAGCTGGCTGCCGCCGGCGCACTCCCTGAGCCTGGCGCAAAAAGAGTGGTGCGATCTGCTGGAAAAAAACACCACCGGCAAGATGAAATGCAACATCCTGCCCCGCTCGGTGGCCGCGCCCCCCGGCACCTATGACGCCGTTAAAAACGGCGTGGCCGACATCTCCTACACCGTGCACGGCTACACGCCGGGCCGTTTTGTGTACACCCAGATGGCGGAGTTTCCTTTTCTGGGCAACACGTCCGAGCCCATTTCGGTGGCCTTCAACAAGGTCGCCCTGAAGAACCCGCAGTTTCTGGCTGAGCATCAGGGCGTGAAAGTCCTGTCTTTCTTCACCCACGGCCCCGGGATCGTTTTCAACACCAAGCGGCCCGTGAACAACGTTGAAGACCTGGGCGGCCTCAAATGGCGCGTGGGCGGCGGCATGG
>JAKFXR010000042.1 GCA_021731285.1 Polaromonas sp.
ACTGAAGAACAGTCCAAGATTCAGGGCCGCATGAAGGAATGGGTGGCGCTCAGCCCGCAGCAACGCGCCCAGGCCCGCCTGAATTTTGCGACCACGCAGGAGCTCTCCAAAGAGTTGTCCGCTGAAGAAAAAAAGGCGAAATGGCAGGCCTATCAGTCGCTCAGTGAAGAGGAAAAGAAAAAACTGGCCGCCAAGGCGCCGCCCAAGCGCCTTGGGGCTGCTCCCGCACCCAAGCCGGTGCCCAGCCAGAAACTGGCTACCGTCCCGACCAACGCGGACAAACAAAAAGCCAGACCCGCGCCTAAAATTGCCGTCTCGCAGACGGTCGGGGTAGCGCCGGGCACGGCGCCAGCCGTCGCTCCCGGCGTCGCACCGGCCCCGGCGCAATAAGCCGGGCGGTCACCGTCCTGCGGGATGGGTAAAAACTTCGGTCAATTCAAGATTCTGCCCTTAAAGGGCAACACTTTTCAGCTACTAACTTGATAGCAAATACCACACTGATACCCCCAACCCCGTCCCTGGGCAGGCGCATGGCCTGCTGGATGTACGAAGGCCTGTTGCTGTTCGGCGTGGTTTTTCTCGCGGGCTATCTGTTCAGTTCACTGAGTCAGACCCGCCACGCCCTGGACAATCGCAACGCCCTTCAGGCCTTTCTGTTTGTCATTTTCGGGATTTACTTTGTGTGGTTCTGGGCCAGAGGCCAGACGCTGGCCATGAAGACCTGGAATGTGCGCGTGGTAGACAGTCAAGGCGCACCGTTGACCCAAAAACGCGCAATGCTGCGTTATGTGTGGAGCTGGCTGTGGTTTTTGCCGCCGCTGGCAGTGAGCTGGCTGTTTGGCCTGCCAGGGCGTGAAGCTGCTGTCCTGATGCTGGGATGGGTGGCCATCTGGGCCATCCTGTCCCGCTTTCACCCCGATCGGCAGTTCTGGCATGACGCGCTGGCCGGAACCCGGCTGATCACCAGCTTGCCCACCCCCAAAACGCAGGTGGTGACGGGCTGAGCATGCATCTGCCTGTCTTGAAGCGGTCACATCAAACTGCCACAGAGCTGCGCCACAATGGTCCCATGCACGAACAAGTTTCCACGCCCTCTCCTTCTTTTGGCAAGCCAAGCGCTGCGCCTGCCGACCCAACCCCGGACGCCCCCGTCAATCCCCAAAAAGACCGCAAAGGCCTGAACCGTGTCTGGCACGCGCTGGGCTACTCGATGGCCGGGTTGCGCGCTGGCTGGCACGAGACAGCGTTTCGCCAGGAAGCCCTGGCGTCCCTTGTGCTGCTTCCAGCCTCGGTCTGGCTGGGCCGCAACTGGATGGAAACCGCCCTGCTGGCCGGCACCGTGATCCTGATTCTGATTGTTGAGCTGCTCAACACAGGTATTGAAACCGCGATTGACCGCATCGGCCCCGAGTGGCACGACCTTTCCAAGCGCGCCAAGGACATGGGCAGCGCCGCGGTGCTGCTCAGCCTGTTCTTGTGCGCCAGCACCTGGGCCATGGCGCTGTTTCAGAGGTTTTTCGGGTGACACCCGCCTTTTCGCTGTGCGTCTATTGCGGCTCGCGCCCCGGGCAGGATGCGGCTTTTGCAGATGCGGCGCGCCAGGTCGGCACCTGGATCGGCGAACACGGCGGTCAGCTTGTCTATGTGGGTGGCCACAACGGCCTGATGGGAGTTGTTGCCGATGCGGCGCTGGATGCGGGTGCCCGGGTGATAGGGGTCATACCCCAAGCCCTGGTCGAGAAGGAATGGGCCCACACCGGTTGCACCGAACTGCATGTGGTGGACACCATGCATGAGCGCAAACGCATCATGGCCGAACATGCTGATGCCTTTTTGTCGCTGCCCGGGGGCATTGGCACGCTGGAAGAGTTTTTTGAAGTCTGGACCTGGCGCCAGCTTGGCTACCACGCCAAGCCGGTGGGTCTGCTCAACCTGAACGGCTACTACGACAATCTGCTGGCTTTTCTCGCCACATCCGTCAAAAGCGGCTTCATGAGCGACTGGCAGATGGGGTTGATCAGTGTCGCCTCCGACACCGAACAGTTGCTGCAGCAACTGGTGCAAACGGCAGGCATGGCGCCCCAAGCCCAGAGGCTGGACCAGATTTAACGCATTGCCGGGAAAGCTGCGGCACTCATTTCTTTACCAGCAGGGGCCGCGGGTCCGGCTCCGCCGGCCCGCAGGCGCAGCGCCCACTAGGGGCTGGAGTCTGCGGCTCCAAACCTGCTTGAGCAGGTTTGGACAGGCGACAGAGGCGAAGCGTCTCGCGAGCCGCGGCCTGCAAGGCCTCGCGCATTACACGAAGTGAAAAGCGTCGGGGCTCAAACAGCTGCTTCGTCCTCTTCACCAGTACGGATACGCACCACGCGCTCGACGCTGGTGATGAAAATCTTGCCGTCGCCGATCTTGCCGGTGCGGGCGGCCCTAACGATGGCCTCGACGCATCGCTCCACATCTTCGGTTTTCACCACCACCTCAACCTTGACCTTGGGCAAAAAGTCGACCACGTATTCGGCGCCGCGGTACAGCTCGGTGTGGCCTTTCTGGCGGCCAAAACCCTTGACTTCAGTCACTGTCAGGCCAGTGACGCCGCATTCAGCCAGTGCTTCGCGAACTTCTTCGAGTTTGAAAGGTTTGAGGATGGCGGTAATTTGCTTCACGAGGATGGCTCCGTTGGTTTTAAATTTATTCAGGCTCTGAATTTATTGGTGACAGGATAGCGCCAATCCTTGCCAAAACTCCGGTGGCTAACCCGGATGCCAATCGGCGCCTGGCGGCGCTTGTATTCGTTGATCTGGATCAGCCGGGTCACGCGCTCAACCACGGCACGCTCAAAACCCGCGGCAATGATGCTTTCAATGCTTTCATCGTTTTCCATGTAGCGCTGCAAGATCGCGTCCAGCACCTCGTAAGGCGGCAGGCTGTCCTGGTCGGTCTGGTCCGCGCGAAGTTCGGCACTCGGTGGCCGCGTGATGATGCGCTCCGGAATGGGGGCTGAGCCCGTGCCATAAGGGTCGTTTTCGTTGCGCCAGAGTGCCAGCCTGAACACCGTGGTTTTCAGCAAGTCCTTGATCACCGCAAAGCCACCCGCCATGTCGCCATACAGTGTGCAGTAGCCGGTGGCCATTTCGCTCTTGTTGCCGGTGGTCAGCACGATGGCGCCAAACTTGTTGGACAGCGCCATCAAAAACACCCCACGAATGCGCGCCTGAATGTTTTCCTCGGTAGTGTCTTCTTTCAGGCCTTTGAATTCATCTGCGAGCGAGGCCTTGAAGGCATCGAATTCGGGAACGATGGAGATCTCGTCGTAGCGTACGTTCATGCGGTCAGCCATGTCGCGCGCATCCAGCCATGAAATGTCAGCGGTGTAGGGCGAAGGCATCATCACCGTGCGCACCTTGTCTGCCCCCAACGCATCGACAGCAATCGCCAGAACCAGGGCCGAGTCAATGCCGCCAGACAGCCCCAGAATGGCGCCCGGGAAGTTGTTTTTGCCGAGGTAGTCGCGTACGCCCAGTACCAGCGCATCCCACAGGTCCGCTTCGGCACTGCGTTCAGGCACGCTGTCCGCTACCAATTTAATAGCAGACTTCTCCCGTACTGCCTGGACAAGAAACAGGTTTTCCCTGAAGCTTTCGGCGCGCCCGGCCAGCGAGCCATCGGCCTGCAAGGCGAAAGAATGCCCTTCAAAGACAATCTCGTCCTGGCCGCCGACCAGATGCGCGTAGACCAGGGGCAAGCCGGCGGCCAGCACCCTCTCGCGCATCATGACTTCGCGCTCCCCGCCTTTTCCGACATGAAAGGGCGAAGCATTGATAACTGCCAGCAATTCAGCGCCCATGGCCCGCGTCAGCCGCGCCGGCTCTTCAAACCAGGCGTCCTCGCAGATCAGCAGGCCGACGTTGATCTCATCCGCACCCTCGCCCACCGGAAACACACAAACGCCCCGACCCGGCGTGAAATAACGCCGCTCGTCAAAGACCTGGTAGTTGGGCAACTCCCGTTTGGCGTAGGTATCCAGGACGCGTCCCTCGCGCAACACCCTGGCGGCGTTGTGCAACTGCTGGACCGCAATGCTTTTGGTGCGGACACCCGTGGAGCCTATGCCGGTGCTGGCCAGGGAAGGCGTGCCCACCACTACTGTCATTCCTTTTAACCCGGCCAGCTCGCGGGCCACCCGATTCACGGCATCATCACAGGCTTGAACAAACGATGGCCGCAAAAAAAGGTCTTCGGCCGCGTAGCCGCAAATGGCCAGCTCGGGCGTGAGCAGCAGGCGCGCCCCGTCGGCGTAGGCGCTGTGGGCCGCGGCTATGATTTTTTGCGCATTGCCCGGCATGTCGCCAACGCAGTAGTTCAATTGGGCAATGCAGATTTTGAGCGTCATGGAAAAGAAAAAAACGGCAGGTGTTGTGGCTGAAAACGATTATGTCATTCGCGTGCTGGACACGCCGCACCAGATCGATGCGGCGCAGTGGAACACGCTGCTGGCCGCCCAGGACCCCGCCAGCGGAATGAATCCTTTCATGCGCCACGAATACCTGAGCGCCATGCTGGACAGCGGTAGTGCCATCCCCGAAACCGGCTGGACCGCACGTTTTGTCACCTTGTCGGACGGCAGCGAGCTGATTGCCGCCTGCGCGCTTTACCTGAAAGACCACTCGTACGGTGAATACGTGTTCGACCATGCCTGGGCCAATGCCTACCACCAGCACGGCCTGGCGTACTACCCCAAGGCGCTGATCGCCCCTCCCTTCACGCCGGTGCCCGGCGCACGCCTGCTGGCGCGTGACGCCGCGACGCGCGCGCTGCTGCTCAAGGCGGTGGTGGCTTGGTGCGCCGGGGAAAAGCTGTCATCTCTGCACCTGCTGTTCGCGGCCGACGAGGATGTCGCCGCCTGTGAAGAAGTCGGCCTGATGCTGCGCCACAACGTGCAGTTTCACTGGGTGAATAGAGCCCCCACGCTCGGCACTGGCGTGTCCTCGCTGCCCCCCGGGGGGGCGCTGCGCCTGCGGCCCGGCGAAGCCGGTTCCGCGGCACCGGCTGGTGAAGGCGGGGACTCTTGCCTCGGCAGCTCGCGATCATTTCGCGATTTCGACGAATTCCTGATGTCCTTGAGCCAGGACAAGCGCAAAAAAATCCGCCAGGAGCGGCGCAAGGTGAAGGAAGCCGGTGTCACTTTTCGCTGGTCGCAGGGCTTGGACATCAGCCACGCCGACTGGGATTTTTTTTACAGCTGCTACGAACGGACTTACTACGAACACGGCAACGCCCCTTACCTGAGCCGCGACTTCTTCCAGCGCATGGCTGACACCATGCCGGAGAACTGGCTGCTCTTTGTGGCAGAACGTGAGGGTCTCCCCATTGCTACGAGTTTGATAGCAATCAGCTCCCGTGGCGAAAGGGCAAACTACCAATTTGACTCCCTACCTGCGGTGGATGTGGCCTACGGCAGGTATTGGGGCGCCACCGAACGGGTGGACTGTCTGCACTTCGAGGCCTGCTATTACCAGCCCTTGCAGTGGTGCATTGAACATGGCTACCAGCGCTTTGAAGGCGGTGCCCAGGGCGAGCACAAAATGGCCCGCGCCCTGCTCCCGGTCAAGACCACCAGCGCCCACTGGCTGGCGCACCCGGCCTTTGCGGATGCCGTCGAACGCTTTCTGGCGCGGGAAGGCCAGGGGATCGAAAACTACATGGAAGACCTCGAGCGGCGCAACCCATTCAGGCAACCGACGGATCCTGGACCCGCTCCGTGACTGACCCGCTGCGCACAGATCCTCCCGCAGCGCTGGGCCGCGCGCATGCCCGGCGTCTGCGCGAGATCTATCGCTCGGCCGGCTGGCCTTGCCAGGACGTGCTTGAAATCGAACTGCTGGCTTCGGGCATGGTGCAGCGCGTGGCCGGCCCGCTGGGCCATGAAACTCTGCGCGTCACCGATGCCGGGGTCAGTTACCTCGCGGCCACGCTGGTACGCAACCGCGCGGTGCTCTCAGACCATGAAACACTTGTTGAACGCGTCGCGGGCGAAATGGTGCGCGCCGGCCGCATCACCTGGCGCGGCCTCGGGCTGCGGGCGCAGCTGCCGCCGCTGGAAGAAGGCGGCAAGCTGCGCTGGTGCATCGCGAAACCCGATGTGTTTTCAATCCGCAACACCTCGGTGGCCGATTACGTCGATCCCGTCGTCCACGAGATCAAGGTGCGCCGCTCAGACCTTCTCGGCGACCTGCGCCGCCCCGACAAACGCGCAGCCTACCTCGACCTGGGCGGCGAGTGCTGGTATGTGCTGGGCTGCGACGCCAGGGGGCAGTGCATTGCGGAGCCCGGTGAAGTTCCAATGGAGTGCGGTGTGATGGTGGTCGAAAACAATCGCCTGGTGCTTGCGCGTGCTGCGCCCCGAAGGGCGCGGCAAACCCTGCCCTTCAGCGTCTGGTTGGCGCTGGCCAAAGCGACGCCGGTCGCTGGCCTGCATGAGGATGAGCAGGGGATGCTGGGCCCTGTCGCGGAACCCTGACCCGCAGGGACACTTGAACCTCTGTACGGCAAACCCCAATGCCCCGGGCATTCCTGCTGGGTTAATGTCAGCCTCACGGAGACATCAGCACAATGAAAACCCTCAGCGGCCTCGACGCCACCTTCCTCTACCTCGAAACCCCCGAGATGCCCATGCATGTGGGTTCGCTGAACCTGTGCGAATTGCCAGCAGGGTTCAAAGGCAGCTTTCACAAGGCCGTTCAGCAGCACATCGCCAGCCGCATGCACCTGGCGCCGGTGTTCAGCCGCAAGCTTGTTTTCATGCCCTTTGATTTGGGCCACCCGCTGTGGGTGGACGCTGCGTCTGTGGACGTCGATTTTCATATCCGGCGTGTACCCTGCTCTGCGAAAAAACCGATGCCTCTGGCACAGGCACACACCATGGTGGCGCAATTGCACAGCGAACTGATTGACCGTGCGCATCCGCTGTGGGAGTTTTATGTTTTTGACGCGATCAAGCTGCCTTCAGGCCAGCTGGTCGGTGGTTTTTTCTCCAAGATCCACCATGCGGCGCTGGACGGCAAAGGCGGCGTGATGCTGGCCAATGCCATGCTGGATGTCGGGCCGGTACCGCGCGAGGTGCCGCCACCCGACCCGGCGCACCATGGCAAGGCGGCGGCGGACCTGAAAGTCGGCAAGATGATTGGCTCTGTGTTTTCCAACTCGCTGGCGCAGGTGGCCAAGCTGGCCAGATCCCTGCCCGCAGCCGCCGGCACCCTGGGCAGCACACTGGCCAGACAGTCGCTGCAAGGCGCTGGCGGACGGCCCAGGATGCCGATGAAACTGGCGCCCAAAAGCCCCTTCAACACCGCCGTCACCAAGGGCCGCGTGTTCGTGGCGGCCACGGTGCCGCTGGCTGAATGCAAAGCCATGGGCAAGGCTGTTGGCGGCAGCTTCAACGATGTGGCGTTGTGGATCTGTTCCACCGCGCTGCGCAGCTACCTGGCCCATCATGGCGGAGTGCCCACCAGGTCCATGGTCGCGGCCATGCCCGTGTCATTGCGCGAGACTGGATCGACGGACGCTGCCAACCTTGGCAACCAGGTCAGCATGAGCCTGGTGGAACTGGGCACGCACATTGCCCATCCGCTCAAACGCATGAACGCCATCATGGCGTCCACCGCCAAAGTGAAAACCTCGATGCAAAGCCTCAAGGGCCTGCTGCCAACCGACTACCCCTCGCTGCTGGCACCCTGGCTGGTGGGCGGCGCGGCCAAGGCCGCACTCAATGCCTATGGGAAAAGCGGGCTGGCCGGCCGGTTGCCGATGGTGGCCAACCTGGCGATCTCCAACGTGCCGGGACCGCCCGTGCCTTTGTATCTGGCCGGCGCAAAAATCGTGAGTTTTCATCCGCTGTCCATCGTGCTGCACGGGCTGGCGCTCAACATCACCATCCAGACTTACGCTGGCCATGTGGACTTCGGCATCGTTGCCGGCAAAAAAGCCTTGCCACATGCGCAGGCCCTGGTGCTTGCCATTGAAGACGCATTCAAGGAAGCGCAAGCACTACTGGGCGCATCCTCGGTAAAAACCCGCACAGCAGCTGTCGCTCTCGAGACGCCGCTAGAGAAGTCTCCCTCTACAAAGCGTGGCAAGCGCCCCAATACTGTAGGCAAGACAAGCAACACCCAGAAAAACAATGTTTCCAACCATGGCACAACCCGCGCAAAAGAAGTCAGCCCAAAAATCACCAAAAAACCAGTCGCCAGACCTGCACGACGGGCCGCCGCCTAGCGCCTGGCTGCTGGCGCTGGAGTTTCGGGCGTTCTGGGAATTTGGCGCGCTTCTGCCGGCATGGCCAGTGCTGGCCAAGGCTCCCCGGGGCGACGGGCACAACGTTGTGGTGTTTCCCGGTTTGTCGGCCAACGACGGCTCCACGATTCCGCTGCGCCGCTACCTCGGCTCCCTGGGCTACAAGACTTCCGGTTGGGAGCAAGGTTTCAACTTCGGGCCCCGTGTCGGGGTGATTGACGAAGCCAGGGCGCAGGTCAGCCGTGCGTTTGAAAGCAGTGGCCAAAAAGTCAGCCTGATCGGCTGGAGTCTGGGCGGGGTTTACGCACGCGAGCTGGCCAAGGAGTTGCCGCACATGGTGCGCGGCGTGATCACCCTGGGCTCTCCATTCGCGGGGTCACACCGGTCGACCAACGCATGGCGCATTTACGAGCTGGCCAGCGGCCGCAAGCTGGAGCGCGAGACTGAAAATTACGACCTTCCGGGTGCGCCACCCGTGCCAACCACCAGCATTTACTCGCGCAGCGACGGCATCGTTGCGTGGCAAGGCAGCGTGCAGCAAACGTCGACGGCCAACCGGCAGACTGAAAACATCGAGGTGATTGCAAGCCACATCGGTCTGGGCCTGAACCCCAGCGCCTGGTGGGCCGTGGCCGACCGGCTGGCCCGGCCACAAGGCGAGTGGCAGCCGTTTCAGCGCAGGAGCACCTTCTGGCACGGCTTGATTTACCCTGATCCGGAACGGGCGGGTTAACCAGCGCCTGCGGCAACCCAAGTCCCGGCTTTGTCATCCCGGACCAGATCCGGGATCCATGCGGCAAGAACCAGAGCCGCCGGCGAACGGGTCATGGAGTGCGGGTCTAGCCCGCAAGACAAAACGCACTTTGCTACTTTTTTTATAGCAAACAGTTCCCGCCCCTCAAGGGCGAACGGTGCGAAAAGCTTGAAGCTACAAGACCGATGCCCGGGTGGCATCCTCCACCGGCGCGTGCTCCCGGTTGTAGTTGGCGATGCCGTCGGTGATCTCCTTTTTGGCGGCGTCGGGGCCTTCCCAGCCCACGATTTTGACCCACTTGCCTTCTTCGAGGTCTTTGTAGTGCTCAAAGAAGTGCGCAATGGTTTTCAGGCGCAGCGGGTTCATGTCTTCGGGCTTTTGCCACTGTGTGTACAGCGAGCACTTCTTGTCGACGGGCACCGCCAGCACCTTGCCGTCTTCGCCGGCTTCGTCGGTCATTTTCAGGATGGCAATCGCGCGGCAGGTCACCACCACGCCGGGAATCAATGGCACGGGGGTGATCACCAGCACATCGACCGGATCGCCGTCGCCGCTCAGGGTCTTGGGCACATAACCGTAGTTGGTCGGGTAGTGCATGGAGGTGCTCATGAAGCGGTCCACAAAAATGGCGCCGGATTCCTTGTCCACTTCGTACTTCACCGGGTCCGCGTTCATCGGGATTTCGATGATCACATTGAAGGAGTCGGGCGCATTTTTGCCGGGGGTAACTTTATCGAGGGACATGGTCGCTTTGCGTTGAAGAATTGAAATGGGACTGGATAACAGTCGGTATTTACCCTCATTTTACTGATTCAAGCCTGACGCTTCCCGAACTTGTCACGTTTTGGCGGTAAATTTCGGGAGTTGGCCAATCGTCTCCACGGGAGCAACGAGGAAGCAACGCAGCGGGGGCTCCGCTAGCGTCGCCCCCTCCAAGCGAAAAACAACGTAGGAGATTTTCTATGACAGGCAACTCAGCGCTTATTCTGGCGCTCGTCTGCGGGCTCATCGCCGTAGGTTACGGCTTCTGGGCACGCAGCTGGATTCTTTCCCAGGACGCAGGCAACCCGCGCATGCAGGAAATTGCAGCCGCCATCCAGACGGGTGCCGCCGCCTACCTGGCCCGCCAATACAAGACCATTGCCATCGTTGGCGTGGTACTGGCCATTCTGATCGCCCTCTTTCTGGATGTGTCCAGTGCCATCGGCTTTGTCGTCGGCGCGGTGCTGTCCGGCGCCTGCGGCTTTATCGGCATGAATGTCTCGGTGCGCGCCAACGTGCGTACCGCGCAAGCTGCCACCAAAGGCATTGGCCCCGCACTGGACGTCGCTTTCCGCGGCGGCGCCATCACCGGCATGCTGGTGGTCGGCCTGGGCCTGCTGGGCGTGACCGCCTTCTACTGGTTTCTGGTGGGCAACGGCAACTACAAGCCCGACAGCAACCTGGCTGCCCTGCTCAACCCGCTCATCGGTTTTGCCTTCGGCTCGTCGCTGATTTCCATCTTCGCCCGCCTGGGCGGTGGCATCTTCACCAAGGGCGCTGACGTAGGCGCCGACCTGGTGGGCAAGGTCGAGGCCGGCATTCCGGAAGACGATCCGCGCAACCCGGCCGTGATCGCCGACAACGTGGGCGACAACGTGGGCGACTGCGCCGGCATGGCCGCTGACCTGTTTGAAACCTACGCCGTGACCCTGATCGCCACCATGGTGCTGGGCGCCCTGCTCGTCACCGGCGCGGGCACCAGCGCGGTGGTTTATCCGCTGGCACTGGGCGCTGTGTCCATCATCGCCTCCATCATCGGCTGCTTCTTCGTGAAGGCCTCGCCCGGCATGACCAATGTGATGCCGGCGCTGTACAAGGGC
>JAKFXR010000130.1 GCA_021731285.1 Polaromonas sp.
GGCATGTTCTGTGTGGGGGGGGACTCGCATTCACCGACGGGCGGGGCTTTTGGTGCCTACATGTTCGGAATTGGCAGCACCGAGATGCTGGGGGTGGTGGTGACTGGGGAGATCTGGCTGCGCGTGCCGCAGACGATCGCCATGAACTGGACCGGCCAACTCAGCGCTGGTGTGTGCGCCAAGGACATGATGCTGTCCATGATTGCACGCTTTGGCATGAATGGCGCCGGTTACCAGGCGGTGGAGTTCACCGGCAGCGCGGTGCGTGCCTTGCCCATGCAGGAGCGCATGACGCTGTGCAACATGAGCGCCGAGCTCGGGGCACAGACCGGGCTGATCGCGCCCGATGAGGTGACGCGGCAGTGGCTGGCGCAGACCGGCAGCATGCCCAGGGCGCTTGATGAGCATGCGGACCAATGGCAGTCGGATCCTGGCAGTGCTGACGTCCAGCATGACTTCGATGCTGGCCAGCTCAGCCCCCAGCTTGCCGCACCGCACAGCCCGGCGCATGGCGTGCCCATTGCCGAGCATGCCAGCACCCGGATTGACATTGCCTACATCGGCGCCTGCACGGGAGCCAAGCTGGAAGACCTGCGTTTTGCAGCGCAGGTGCTGCGCGGGAGAAAAATTGCCAGCGGGGTGCAGCTGCTGATCGCGCCCGCAAGCCTGAAAGATCTGGCTGAGGCCCGTGCGGAAGGCACGATGCTGGCTCTGACCGAAGCTGGCGCGACCTTGCTGCCCAGCGCCTGCGGTGCCTGCGCCGGCTACGGTGAGGGTTTTGCGGATGGACAGACCGTGGTGTCGAGCACGGCGCGCAACTTCAGGGGCCGCATGGGCCCGGCCGGTACGCAGGTCTTTCTGGGTTCTGCTTATACCGTGGCGGCTTCTGCGCTGCGCGGCCGTATCACCGACCCGCGCGAGGTGCTGGTGTGAAAACGGCCGTCAAATGGAGAAAGATCTGGCAGCTCGGAGACGACGTGGACACCGATGCACTCGCGCCAGGCGCTTACATGCAGCACGGGATCGAGGTGATCGCAGCGCACTGCCTGGAGAACAGGGTGCCGGACTTTGCGTTGAAGGTGCAACGGGGCGATGTGATCGTGGCCGGGAAAAATTTCGGCATCGGCTCGTCGCGAGAGCAGGCTGCGGCGGCGCTGGTGCATCTTGGCGTTGGGGCGGTGATCGCCCCCAGTTATGGCGGCTTGTTCTTCCGAAATGCCTTCAATCTGGGTTTGCTGCTGCTGACGTGTCCGCACAGCGCTGCCTTGAAGGGCCACGAGCGGCTCGGCATTGTGGAGCCTGCGCTTTCGCTGGCCCTGCCGGACGGCTCGGTCGTTGACTGTGAGCCGGTACCCGATTTCCTGCTGCAGATGGCGCGCTCCGGCGGCCTGATGGCCAGCCTGAAGCAGCGGCAAAAAGTGTCCGGTGCGCAAACCAATTAAACCAGGAGAAAACATGAGCAAACCCGAATTTGACCTGATCATCAAGGACGTGCGCGTCGTCAGGCCGCATGGCAACGTCGTGTTTGATGCCGACATCGCCATTGCCGGTGGCAAGGTCGCTCTGGTGGCGCCCGGCATCGCCGTGACCCGGGCCAAGGCCATCCACGATGGCAAAAAGCGCCTGGCTTTTCCGGGAGTGGTGGATGCCCACATGCACAGCGGCATCTATTCACCGCTCGATGAAGATGCCGTGAGCGAGAGCAAGGCCGCAGCCATGGGCGGGGTGACCAGCAGCCTGAACTACTTTCGCACAGGCCAGTACTACCTGAACAAGGGCGGACCCTACAAAAAGTTCTACCCCGAGGTCCTGAAAAAATCCAAGGACCGCTTCCACGTGGACTATGGCTTTCACCTCGCGCCCATGGACAGCACACACATCAAGGAGATCCCGGAACTGATTGAAAAATTTGGTGTGCCCAGTTTCAAGATTTTCATGTTCTACGGTTCCCATGGCTTGCATGGCGCATCCGATGCGCAGCGCGACTTCCTGATGATCGGCAAGGACGACCGTTACGACTACGCCCACTTCGAGTTCATCATGCGCGGCATTCAGGCGGCGCGCGAGCAGATGCCCGAGCGCGCCAGCCAGATTTCGCTGTCGCTGCATTGCGAAACCGCGGAAATCATGACCGCCTATACGAAGATCGTCGAGAAAGACAAGTCCCTCAAGGGCCTGGCTGCCTACAGCGCGTCGCGTCCGCAGCATTCCGAAGGGCTGGCTGTCTTCATCGCCAGTTACCTGGCCAACGAAACCGCCTTGCCCAACATCAACCTGCTTCACCTGTCGTCCCGCAAGGCGGTGCAGGCCGCGATGATGATGGCCGACGTGTTTCCGCACATCGATTTCAAACGTGAGGTGACCATTGGCCACCTGATGCTGGACATCACCAGCAAGGCTGCCGAGCTGGCCAAAGTCAACCCACCCATCCGCCCGCGCGAGGATGTGGAGTTTTTGTGGGATGCCCTGCTGGCCGGGGAGCTTGACTGGGTTGTCTCTGACCACGCCTGTTGCCGGCATGAGATGAAGGTGCCCAAGCATTACTTCGGCAACATCTGGATGGCCAAGAGCGGCTTTGGCGGTACCGAGTACATGCTGCCTGCGCTGGTGAGCGAAGGAACGCGGCGTGGCATGGGCTACAACCACATGGCGCGCGTGACCAGCTGGAATCCGGCGCAGCGTTACGGCCTGAACGCCAAAGGTGATCTGGCCCCGGGTTACGACGCGGACATCGCGCTGGTGGATCCGGCCAAAACCTGGACCATCCACGCCAAGGATTCGCCGTCCACCCAGGGTTACACCCCGTTTGAAGGCCTGGAGCTCTCAGCACGGGTCGATGCGACGTTTCTGCGCGGCAACCTGATCTATGAAAACGGACAGGTGATCGGCAAGCCGCGCGGGCAATACCTGTTCCGGCCTACGGCCTGAGCACACCGGTGCTGCCGTTCTGTCCATGACACCCCAGGTCATCATTGGCGAACTGCCTGCTGACACGCCGCATGTGCCGGTTGCCATCGTCGGTGCCGGTGTTTGCGGACTGGTGGCTGCGCTGACGCTGCGTGACGCTGGAATTGATTGCCTGCTGCTGGAGCGTGACGCATCGCCGAGTGGATCGTCGGCCTTGTCGTCGGGCTTCATCCCTGCCGCAGGGACGGCGATCCAGAAAGCGCTGGGCATAGAAGACAGCACCGCGCTGTTTGCGTCAGACATTCTGGGCAAAACCAGGGGCACGGCTGCAGCACACCTGGTGCAGGCCTATGCCTGTGCGGTTGGGCCCGCGCTGGACCAGCTTGCGCGCGTCCACGGCATTGAGTTTGAAGTGCTGGACGGTTTTTTGTACCCCGGCCACAGCGTGCGCCGCATGCACGCCGTGCGCGAACGCACTGGCCTGGCGCTGATGGCGCAGCTCGAGCGCGCTGCCACGGCCAGTGGTGCCACCGTGCTCACCGAAGCACTGGTCCGGGAGTTGTGGATGACTGAGCAGGGGCAGGTGCGTGGCGTGGGCTACCTGCGGCCTGACGGCAGCATGGAGCATGTGGGCTGCAACTACCTTCTGCTTGCATGCAACGGTTTTGGCGGCAACCCGGAGATGGTGCGGCAATTGCTGCCGGAGATGCGCGATGCGATTTTTGCCGGGCACGCCGGCAACGATGGATCAGCGATCGCGTGGGGCCGTCAGCTCGGGGCCCGGCTGGCTGATCTCGGCGGCTACCAGGGCCACGGTTCCTGGGCCGTGCCGCAAGGCGCACTGGTGAGTTGGGCGCTGATGATGGACGGCGGTGTGCAGATCAATACACGGGGTGAGCGCTTTCACGACGAAACCCATGGTTACTCGGAAGCATCGGTCAAGGTGCTGGCCCAGCCGGGGAGCGTGGCGTGGAATGTGTTTGACCAGACCACCCTGAACCTGGCGCGCTCATTCCCTGATTTTCGGGACGCTGAGGGCGCAGGCGCACTGCGCAGCTGTCCGGACCTGCCGTCGCTGGCAACGCTGCTGGGCTGTGACCCCGCTGTTCTGGCCGCGACGCTGGCGGGCATTTCCCCTGAGTGCATCGACCCGTTCGGCCGGACGTTTGCACGGCCTCTGCAGGCGCCGTATTTTGCGGTCAAGGTCACGGGCGCACTGTTTCACACCCAGGGAGGGCTGGACATTGACGGGCATTGCCGTGTGATCCGCGAAGACGGATCTGTGTTCTCCACGCTGTTTGCCGCCGGTGGCGCGGCGCGCGGCGTGTCGGGCAATGCGGTCTGGGGTTACCTGTCGGGCAACGGACTTCTCAGCGCGGTGGCCGGAGGGGCGATCGCAGCCACGACCATCAGCACATCTCTTGAGGGATCCCCATGACTCGCAAAGACCTGAAAACCCGTCTGGCCCAGTCTTCCGCGCTGCTGGCGCCCGGTGTGTACGACGCGCTCAGCGCCCTGATGGCGCAGCAGGCCGGCTTTGAGGCGCTGTACCTGTCGGGGGCATCCATTGCCTATACCTTGCTGGGACGCTCGGATGTGGGTCTGACGAGTTATGCCGAGGTTCAGCAAACGCTGGCGCACATCACCGAGCGCGTTGACCTGCCGGTCATTGTTGATGCCGACACCGGCTTTGGCAATGCCCTCAATGTGATGAGAACTGTCAGGGGTTTTGAGCGGGCAGGTGCCGCCATGATTCAGCTGGAAGACCAGACTTTCCCCAAACGCTGCGGCCATCTCGACGGAAAAACGGTGGTGCCTGTGCAGGAGATGACCGGAAAACTCAAAGCGGCGCTGGACGCACGCCAGAGCAGCGACACCCTGATTCTTGCGCGCACCGACGCGCTCGCGGTCGATGGGCTGGAGGCTGCGTTTGACCGAGCAGAACGCTATCTTGAATGTGGTGTCGATGCCCTGTTCATTGAGGCCCTGCGCACCCCGGAGCAGATGGACGCGGCGTGCCAGCGTTTTGGCCACCGCATTCCCTTGCTGGCCAACATGGTCGAAGGCGGCAAGACGCCGGTGCAAAGCGCGGCCGAGCTTCAGGCCCGGGGATTCAGGATTGTCATCTTCCCCGGTGGTACGGCGCGGGCCGTGGCCCACACCCTGCAGGGCTACTACGCCAGCCTGCGGCAGCACCAGACAAGCGCGCCCTGGCAAAACCGGATGCTGGACTTTGACGGTCTCAATGAAGTGATTGGCACGGGAGAGCTGCTGGCCGCGGGCAAGCGCTACGAGTGAGGCAGCGCGTCTATGATCGGCGGGTGCCTTGCGGACGTGGCCCTTTCCGCAGGCGCAGAACACACGTCAAAGGCCAGATGGCATGATTCGCACACGGCAACTTGCTTACCAGCACCGCGCAGGCCCCCGGCTTCGCTTCGACGACATCGACGTGCCGCAGGGCGGCATCCTCCTGCTGCTTGGCGCTTCGGGCTCGGGCAAGTCCACCTGGCTGGCGCTTGCCGCTGGCTTGCTCAGTGCGGACGAGGGCGACGTCACCATCGCGGGACAGTCGTTAAAGGCCTTGAGCAAGGTGGCCTGCGATGCGTGGCGGGCGAAAACCGTTGGCTTTCTGCCGCAAAAACTTCACCTCAGCGACGCGCTCACAGTGCATGGCAACCTGGCCATGGCGCAGTGGGCCGCGGGGCAAGCCCAGAACGGGCAGCGCATCGTTGAAGCCTTGACGGCGCTCGGGGTGCAGGACCTGGCCCAGCGAAAGCCCAGGCAACTCTCCGGAGGGCAGGCACAGCGGGTGGCGCTGGCCCGTGCAGTGTTGCTCCGGCCCCGGGTCATCCTGGCGGACGAACCCACCGCCAGTCTGGACGATGACTCGGCGCGGGCGGCACTTCAGCTGCTGCAGGCGACTGCAGTGCGGGAGGGTGCCACGCTGGTCATTGCGACCCACGATGCGCGTGTGGCCCAAACGCTTCAAGGTGAAATCATGGTCCTGCCCTTCAAGGGCGGGAATAGTTTGCTATGAATACAGTAGCAATTTCCTGGCGTTACCTGTGGTCCCGGCCGCTGGCTGCAGGACTCAATGTGCTGTTGCTCAGCCTCGGGCTGGCATCCATGGCGTTTGTGTTGCTGGTCAGCCATCAGATAGAGCGGGCTTTCGAGCGCGACCTGGCGGGTATTGACGTGGTGGTGGGGGCCAAGGGCAGCCCCATGCAGCTGATTTTGTCGGGCGTCTTCCACCTGGACGTGCCAACCGGCAACGTTCCGCTGGTCGCTGTGAAAGAACTTGAAAAACATCCGCAGGTGGCCAAACTCATCCCCCTCAGTCTGGGGGACAGTTTTCGGGGTTTCCGCATTGTCGGCAGCACACCTGCCTACCTTGATCATTACCAGGTCAAGCTGGCCCAAGGTGCGATCTGGTCTTCGCCCATGGAGGCGGTGCTGGGTGCCCAGGTGGCGAGGCAGACGGGTCTGAAGGTGGGAGATTCATTCACCGGTAGCCACGGCCTGGGGGGTGGTGGCGCGGCGCATGGCCAGACGCCCTACGTCGTCAGTGGCGTGCTGGCGCCCAGTGGTTCGGCGCTGGACCGGCTGGTGCTGACCTCACTGGCGTCAGTCTGGCAAGTCCACGAAAGCGAGACCGCACTGGATGCCGAAGACCGCAAGGTTCTGGAAAGTGAGCGCGAGCTGACGCTGGCGCTGATTCAGTACCGCACGCCCCTGGCTGCGGTGACTTTCCCGCGTTTTATCAACACCACCACCGAAATGCAGGCTGCGGCACCGGCGCTTGAAATCACCCGCCTGCTCAACATGGTCGGCGTGGGCACCGACATGCTGCGCGTTCTGGCGGGCGTGTTGCTGCTGACGGCGGGTCTCAGCGTGTTTATTGCCTTGTGGAGTGCGGTGCGCGAACGTCGCACAGACCTGGCGCTGCTTCGCATGCTGGGGGCTTCGCCGCGCAAGGTGGCCGGTCTTTTGCTGTATGAGGCGCTCTGGCTCGCGCTGCTGGCGACTGCGCTTGGCCTGCTGGCCGGACAGGGCTTGACAGCTCTGGTAGGCTGGCTGTTGCAGCTGGACAAATCCCTGCAATTGCTGGTGTGGGCCTGGCCCCCGGTGCTGGGGCTGGTGCCATTGCTGGCTGTGGGTGTGGCACTGCTGTCGGCGCTGCTACCGGCGGTGCAGGCTTACCGGGTCAGCGTGTTTGAATTGCTTCAATCGAGATAACCATCATGAATATTATGAAAAATGTGCTTCTGGCCCTTGCGTCGCTTGCACTGTCTGCTACGTTTTCAATAGCAAACGCGCAACACGGCGGAAAGGAAACCAAAGAGGACATCCAGCGCCACCGGGCCATGGCCGCCGCCCACGAGGCCGCGGCCAAGTGCCTGGAGTCGGGCAAAAAGGAAGACGTTTGCATGAAGGAACTTCTGGCCTCCTGCAAGGGCCTGGCCGTGGGAAAATACTGCGGCATGAAACATGCGCATTGATGTGACCAGGAGAACCTGATGTACCAAGCTCAATTCACTGTATTCAAACCGCTCGTGCTGGGTCTGTTGCTGGCGTCTGGCTGCGTTCAAGCCCAGTTGAGCTCGCCGCTTCCGCCGGGAAGCAGCAAGCCCGCTGCAGGCAAGGCGGCGCCTGCACCTGCACCGCTTGGCACGATTGACTTGCCAGCCGGACAGGGCGCGGGAGTGCATGGCGCCAACAGCCCGTTTGCGCCGCTCAGCCCGCGTAACGACGTGCTCGCGTGGTCGACATTGACCGATGTGAAAACAAAAAACGAGAAAAACCGCATCCTGCCGGTTTTTACTGCTGGCCAGCTTGCGCTCAACGACAAAACCCAGCGCATTCAGGGCTTCATGATGCCGCTGGAGCCGGGCGAGCGGCAGCGCCATTTCCTGCTGTCGTCGGTCCCGCTGACCTGTTCGTTCTGTCTGCCCGGCGGGCCGGAGAGCATGGTCGAGGTCAGGACCAAAACACCAGTCAAATACAGCATGGAGCCGGTGGTGGTTGAAGGCCGCCTGCAGGTGCTCAGTGACGACCCTCATGGCCTCTATTACCGCATCAACGATGCGGTGGCGGTGAAGTAGGCAAGCATGGTGTTCAGGCGCGTGGCAAGGCGGGCGGCAGGGGCTTATCTGGCCCTGGTGCTGGTGCTCGCGCCTTTGATGGGCTTGATGCATGGGGTGACCCACGGCGGCATGGACCCTGGCCACGCAACTGCAGCGCATCTGTTGGAAGGTGATGATGGCCACGGTCATGCGCAAGGTTGGCTGGCCGATCTTTTCTCTGCCCATGGCGATGACTCTGATTGCCGCGTCTACGACCAGCTGAGCCACGGCGATGCCGCTCCCGTCCTTCCCCTGGTAGCGTTGCCTCTGGCGTTGAGCGCCTTTGTTTTTCTCTTTCTGCAGGGCGAAACACTCGCCCGACGGGCTGCGCTTTTCGAAGCGCGCGGTCCGCCCCTGACTCGCTGAATCCCCTCACTGAAGCCGCTGAACGTGCACCTCGAGGGTGGCGTTTGGTGTTTCCTGTTTTCGATTCACCGAGTCATCATGAAAAAACCATTTCCCCGCAGTGCCACTGGCACGGCTATTTTGTCCCTGCTCGCTCTCAGCGGCGCACCCATCCTGGCGCAGACGGCCACACCTGCCTTGAAAGAAGTCACCGTCACCGGCAACCCGCTGGGCGCAGCAGATTTGATAGTGCCCGCCACCCGGTATTCAGGTGCCGGCCTGCTGCTGCGTTCAAAAACCACTTTGGGTGAAACGCTGGACGGCACACCGGGCGTCAGCAGCACCTACTTTGGTCCCAATGCAAGCCGGCCCATCATTCGCGGGCTGGACGGTGACCGTATCCGCATTCTGGCCAACGGAGGCGGCTCGCTGGATGCGTCCAGTCTCAGCTACGACCATTCCGTGACCAGCGACCCGCTGAGCATCGAGCGGATTGAGGTGTTGCGCGGTCCGGGGGCCCTGTTGTACGGCGGCAGTGCGGTCGGAGGTGTGGTCAATGTCATTGACAACCGCATTCCACGCGAGCCACAGTTTGATGAAAAAGGCGGCGTCAGCGGCAAGGTTGATCTCAATGCCGCCAGCGGGAATTCGGAGCGTGGCAAGGCTCTGCTGTTCGAAGGCGGCAACCATCGCTACACCCTGCATGCAGACGCCTTTGACCGAAGCACCCGTGACGTCAGGGTGCCGGTCGAGCTCGCTTGCACCAGGACCGCGGTCACGACGCGGGCCCAACGCATCTGCAATTCAGCCAGCGATGTGAGTGGCGGCTCTGTGGGCGGCTCGGTGTTTTTTGACAACGGCTACCTGGGCGCTTCGGCCAACAACTACCGCAGCAACTATGGAACCGTGGCTGAAGACAGGGTCTCCATCGACATGAAGTCCGATCGTTACGCGCTGGAGGGCGAAATACGCAATCTCGCCGGTCCCCTGCAAAGCATCAAGGCGCAGTACAGCGAGACGGCTTACACCCACACCGAGTTTGAAGGTGTGCGCCCCGGCACCGTGTTTACCAACAAGGGCAACGATTTCCGGCTGGAGGCCCGCCACGCCAGGGTCGGCAACATCGAAGGCGTGCTCGGCGTCCAGACCGAATCCAGCCGGTTTTCTGCTGTGGGAACAGAAGCTTTCGCGCCCTTCAGTAAAACATCCCAGTCCGCAGTGTTTGCCTACGAAGAGCTGGGGACGCCCTGGGGCAAGTTAAGTCTGGGGGGGCGCGCAGAGTCTGTGGAGGTGACCTCGTTTGGCAACCCGAGGGTGGCGCGCTTTACGCCAGCGGGTAAAAGCTTCAAACCCGGCAGTTACGCGCTGGGCGCACTGTGGAATGCCGCGCCCGGCTGGCAACTGACCAGCAATCTGGCCTACACCGAGCGCGCACCCAAAGACTACGAGTTGTTTGCCGATGGCCCGCACATCGCCACCGCGGCCTATGAAGTGGGCAATGCCAATCTCGCCAAAGAGCAGTCGCGCAACATCGACCTGGGCGCAGCCTGGAAGTCAGGCGGACACAGCTTCAAGTTCAACACCTATGTGAGCCGCTTTAAAAATTACATTGCGCTCAACCAGACGACAGGGGTGACCCGCAATGCCGAAGATGGCGAGGTCAACCCGACGGAAGACACGGGCAATGCGGGCTTTACGGCTTCGGGTGCGGCATTCAGGCCGCTGGCGCAGTTTCGCTACGAGCAGGTGAGGGCACGTTTCACGGGTCTTGAGGCCAGCGGCAACATCCGCTTGCAAGAGGGCGCGTCCACCGTTGACCTGGCCTTACGTGGCGACATGGTGCGGGCGACCAACCTGAACAACGGTTTGCCCTTGCCGCGTATCGCTCCGTGGCGCGTAGGCTCATCACTGCTGTGGGCCAGCGGGCCATGGGGTGCCAGCCTGGGCTTTGACCACATGGCCGCGCAAAAGCGCGTACCTGCAGCGCCGGTTGGCGTGACCAAGGCCTACACCCTTTGGAATTCAGCGGCGACCTACCGCGTCAAGGCCGGGCCGACAACGCTGCTCTGGTACGCCCGCCTGGACAACATCACAGACAAGCTGGCCTACAGCGCGAGTTCGGTGCTGACGAGCACGGCGTTTCCGAAGGCGCCGTTGCCGGGGCGTAGTTTGAAGGTGGGGTTGCAGGTGAGTTTTTAGCCACTTTTTTGCGTCACGCTGCGGCGGTGGTCCGCCCTGGCCGCCAGGGCTTAACTCCCCACTCCCACCCC
>JAKFXR010000105.1 GCA_021731285.1 Polaromonas sp.
CATGACCGACGACTCCCGCCCACCCACCAAGCCAGCCAAGGCCGCGCTGTGCGAGTCCTGCGCCGGCATTCAGCAAAACTGGCGCAAGGCACCGGGCCACCCGGAGCTGGTGCAGGGCGACAACCGGCAGGAGAAGCGGCGCGGCCACTTTGCCACGGTGACGCGCTACAGCTGTGCCCGCTGCGGCACCAACTGGGACTATGAAAACGACAAGTCCAACCTGAAGGCGGGCTGGTCGGTGGTCACCCGCTAGGCCTGCTACTTGTTGGGCGCGCTGTTGCTGCGCCTGATCTGCTCGCGGCAGCTGGTGCGCAACTGCTGCAATGTCGTTTTCTCAGCGTTAAACACCTGGTCATCCACCGTGCGGACGGCTTTGCTGGCCGACAGGCCGGCAAGCTGTGAGGCACTTTGCAGCGCGCTTTTGCAGGCGGCAAATTTGTCGGGGGCGCTGGCGGCGGGCCAGTTGGCAAGCTGCGCATCCAGCGCGGCGCGCGTCAGGCGCAGGCGCTGGGCGTATTTCATGGCCTCAGGCTCCATGGCGCCTGGGGCGTATTCGTCCAGCACCTGTTGCGACTTGACTGCCAATGCCAGCGCGTCGGCCTGCGCCGCAGCCAGCGTGGTGACGCACAGCAGCCAGAGCGTGACTAAGAGTTTTTGCATCAGCCGACCATACCCGAGTTGCGGACGCCCATAAAAAAGAGGACAGGGCGTGAAGCACTGTCCTCTGAAAGGTGCCGCAGATGGTCTACGGCTCCCTGGAGCAAATTATTTGCTGCCTGCAGCCTTGACGTCGGCCTTGGCTTCTGCCTTGACGCCGGCGGTCTCTGCGGCAGCGGTGGCTTTGTCGCCTGCAGCCTTGACACGGACGGTGTTGATCTTGGTGTCGGCCTTGATGACAGCTTTGTCGGCTTTGACTTCGGCCTTGGCGCTCGTGGTGTCGGCCTTGGCGTCGGCCTTGGTTTTGTCTTCAGCGTCGGCCTTGGCGGCTTTGGCCTGGGCCTTGGCCTTGGTGGTGGCGGACTTGGTCAGGGCCTTGGTCTTCTTTTCAGCACCGGCGGCTTCTGCCTTTTCAACCTTGGCGTCGGCCTTGGCGTCTACCTTGGCTTCGCTTTTGACGGCAGCGGCGACCGATTTGTCGGCCTTGGCTTCTGCCTTGACAACAGCCGGTGTGGCAGTCACAGCAGGCGTGGCGGGGGTGGCAGGAACAGCAGGTGCAGTCACGGTCTGTGCAAATGCAGCACCGGTAACCAGGGTGGCGATCAGGGTAGCGAGCAGTTTGTTCATTGAGAGTCCTTGATAAAGATGTTGTGACCATGAAGCCATGGATCGTCTGTTCAACGTGTGGCCGGTCACGGCTGATGACGCAATACACATGCTGTTGCAACCTGCACGCAGGCTTTACATAGCCAAAACGGTGGCCTGTCGAAAAACACATGCGGCTTCAACCTACAACTGCAGTCACGGCAATAAGCTACAGTTTTTGACTCCGGCGCGCGGTTCAGGGCAAAGCGCCACCACCAAGGACCACCGATGAACTACCAGGGCAGCTGCCACTGCGGCAAGATCGCTTTTGACGTGGAAGGCGATATCCAGGGCGTGATTGCCTGCAATTGCTCCATCTGTCAGCGCAAGGGTTCGCTGCTGTGGTTTGTGCCGCGCGAGAAGTTGAAGCTGCGCACGCCGGCCGAAGCCATGAGCAGCTACACCTTCAACAAGCATGTGATCAAGCACCACTTTTGCCCGACCTGTGGCATGCACCCCTTTGGCGAGGGCGTGGACCCCCAGGGCCATGCGATCGCGGCGGTCAACATTCGCTGCCTCGAAGGCGTGGACCTGGCGGCCATACCGGTGCAAAACTTCGACGGCCGCTCCAAATAAGGCGCGGCGTCCCATTTCCAACGCAAGGAGAACGCCATGACAGTTGAGCCGTATTTGTTTTTTGACGGCCGTTGCGAAGAGGCCATCAATTTCTACCGCAGCGCACTCGGTGCCGAGGTGATTGCGATGATGCGCTTCAAGGAGAACCCCGAGCCGCAGGGAGGCCCTGGCAGCGGGCCGGCGCCGGGCTCTGAAGAGAAAATCATGCACGCCCTGTTTCGCATTGGCGAGTCCAAGGTCATGGCGTCTGACGGCATGGCCGGCGGCAAGCCGGAGTTCAAGGGCATCTCGCTGACGCTGAATGCGGGCACCGATGACGAAGCCAAGCAATTGTTCAACGCGCTCAGTGAAGGCGGGCAGGTGCAGATGCCGCTGGGCAAAACCTTTTATGCCTCGTCATTCGGCATGGTGGCCGACCGCTTTGGCGTGTCGTGGATGGTCATCACCGCTAGCTGAGTTTTCGCTCACTTCTTTTCACCTCTTTTTTTCAAGGAAACCAAGATGGACGACATGACCACCCCTCCGCAAAAAGAACACCAGTGGCTGGACCAGCTGCTGGGTGAATGGACAAACACCGGCGAGTGCGACATGGGCAACGGCGAACCGCCGATGACAAGCTCGGGCACGGAGTCGGTGCGCAGCATGGGCGGACTCTGGGTGGTGTGTGAAGGCAAGGGCGAGATGCCCGGCGGCGGGCCCTGCGAGATGTTGATGACGCTGGGCTACGACACTGCCAAAAAATGTTTTGTCGGTAGCTGGGCCGGCTCCATGATGAGCGGCATGTTTGTCTACCGCGGCCAGCTGGACGCCAGCGGCAAGGTGCTGACGCTGGACACCGAGGGGCCGAGTTTCACCGGCGATGGAAGTACCGCGCAATACCAGGACGTGATCACCATCAAAAGCGCCAACGAGCGCCAACTGCACTCGCAGACGCTGCAGCCGGACGGCACCTGGAAGCGCTTCATGACGGCAACCTACCGGCGCGTGTAGGATTGCGCTATGCTTTGTATAGCAAACTATTCCCGTCGCTAAAGGGCAAGGTGCTGATTTTGTTGTTAACTGTCCGCAGGTCCCGTCTGTCATTGCGGACCCCGGGTCGGACCGGATGACCCTTGGCGCTGCACTTGAAAACAGATGTAAGTAAGCTCATCTGTATCTTTTGAGAAAGCCCACCATGCCCACCAGCCAAGCCAGTCACACCAGCCCCATCGTCCGGATCCAGCCGCTCGGCTTTCCATGGGCCACCCTGGACCCTTTTCTTTTTTGCGTTTACCACGACGACAACTACCCGCGCGGCAATGCGCAGATGGGGCCCGACGCGCCCTTGACGGGCCGGGCCATCGGCCAGGACTTCAGCCGCAAGGACGGCTGGAGCATGTACCACGGCAGCAAGGTGCCGGGCTTTCCGGCGCACCCGCACCGCGGTTTTGAGACGGTGACGATTGTTCGCAAGGGCTTGATTGACCACTCGGACTCGCTGGGCGCCACCGCGCGCTTTGGCCAGGGCGATGTGCAGTGGCTGACCACTGGCAAGGGCGTGGTGCATTCGGAAATGTTTCCACTGCTGGACACGGCTGCGCCCAACCCGCTGGAGCTGTTTCAGATCTGGCTGAACCTGCCGGCGCGCAGCAAGATGGCCGACCCGCACTTCACCATGTTGTGGTCGCAGGACATCCCGCGCCGGGACTTCAGCGACGCTCAGGGTCGCAAGACCACGGTGGCGGTGATTGCCGGTCAACTCGCTGATGCGGGCGCGCCGCTGGCGCCGCCGCCGGACTCATGGGCATCGCAGCCCGAGGCCGACGTGGCCATCTGGACCCTGCGCATGGCACCGGGCGCACGCTGGACGCTGCCTGCGGCCACGGGCCAGGAGACACGGCGCAATGTTTACTTTTTCAAGGGCAGCAGCATCCGCGTGGCAGGCCAGGACGTGAACGGCCACGCGGCGATGGAGCTGCGCGCGAGCGACGCCGTGGAGCTGCTCAACACCGGCAGCGACGACGCTGAACTGCTGATGCTGCAGGGCCGTCCCATTGGCGAGCCGGTGGCGCAGTACGGCCCATTTGTCATGAACACACAGGCAGAAATTGCGCAGACCATGGCGGACTACCAGCGCACCCGGTTTGGCGGCTGGTCCTTTAACAGCGAGGCTCCCGTCCACGGGCGCGAGGCGGCACGCTTTGCGGTGCATCCGGGCGGGCGCGAAGAAAATCCGGTGCCGGTGCCCGAGGCCACTGCCGTCTGAACGGCCCGGTGCTCGCGAGCGGCAACGCGCATCACGACGGTTGTTGAAGGCGGTGGCTACGCGGCTGCCTGCTGCCTGCCTTCGGCCGCAAGCAAGGGGCCCCGCAGCCAGTAAGTGGCCATGGGGCCGCTGCCCTTGATGTCCAGACCTTCCCGCGGACTGCACTCAAACTTTTCGCGCACCTGCTGGTACACCGCTTCGGTCACATGGATGGCGCCCGGCGCGCCGGTGCTTTCCATGCGGCTGGCCACATTGACCGTGTCGCCCCAGACATCGTAGAGAAAACGCTTCACGCCGATGACACCGGCCACGGCGGGACCGGCATGCATGCCGATGCGCATGCCCAGCTGCGTGCCGTTGCCGCGGTTGTAGCGGCGCAGGGCCTCGCCCATGTCGAGGGCAAGCTGGGCCAGGCTGTCCACACGCTGGTTGGACACCACCATGTAGGCGTCGCCTATGGTCTTGATTTTCTCCAGCGCGTGCCGCTCCACCAGTTCGTCGAAGCTGGAAAAAATGTCGTTAAGTACCAGCACCAGTGCGTCGGGCGGAAGCGCGCGCGAAAAACTGGTGAAGCCGGCAATGTCGGCAAAGAGCACACCCATGTTCTCGAACTTGATCGCGCTGACCTTGCCGTCGCGCTTGAGTTCATCGGCAATCGGGGCGGGCAGCACGTTGTAAAGCACCTTGTCCGCGCGTGCACGCTCGGCCTCGGCGCGCATGGTTTCGTTGTACAGCTCGACGCTACGTGCATAGGTCAGCTTGTCGAGTTCGACGCACAGCACCACAACACAAAAGGGATTGGCCAGTGCGACCAGCACGGCGGCGCTGTCGCCGCGCTGCAAGCCCGCGGCAATGCTGAGCGCGAGAAAACTCAGCACATACATGGGCATGCGCACCGGCCGCGGCGTGCACATGACAGCCGCCACAAAGGTCAGTCCGGCCGCGTAGATGGACAGATCGCTGCGCATCCGGCCATCCACAATACACAGCCAGGTGGCCAGCGCCACCGCACCGGCGCAGGCGGCATTGAGCGGCCATTCCCTGCCGCGCAGCTGCGGCCACCAGCGGTCTGCGAGGATCACCGCGATGAAAAAAAGCTCGGCGCTGATCTGCCACGCCAACAGCCAGGCAAAACCGGGCGGCAAGCTGTGCCAGTCACCGGCGATCAGGCGCGCATGCACGGCCAGCGCGCCCAGCGGCAACAGGCAGGCCACCACCTTGCTGTAACGCACGCCCTGCGCCCAGCTTTTGCGGACAAGCCACTCCCGGAATGCATGATCCTGCATGAGCCTCCCCCTGCACCACGCTACATAGGCGCGGCATCGCGCAACCATACGTGCGCCGCGTCAGGCCGTCAATACAGCCGGGGGTCGTCTGTTGTACACAGGAGTCGCTGGACTGAGGGTGCCCACAAAAAAAGCGCCCGAAGGCGCTTTGTATTTACCAACCGGGGCCGCGGGAGTTACGCGGAGCGAACGACCGTGGGGGTCACTTGCTTACTACGCGCACCATCTCCAGGCACTTGTTGGAGTAACCCCACTCGTTGTCGTACCAGGCCACGATCTTGACGAAGGTGCCGTCCAGCGCAATGCTGGCATCGGCGTCAAAGATGGAGGTGCGGGCATCGCCGCGGAAGTCGGTGGCCACCACTTTGTCTTCGGTGTAGCCCAGAATGCCTTTGAGCGCGCCTTCGCTCTGCGCCTTCATTTCGGCGCAGATTTCCTTGAGCGTGGCTTCCTTGTTCAGCTCGCATGTCAGATCAACCACCGACACATCGGAGGTCGGCACGCGGAAGGACATGCCTGTGAGCTTTTTGTTGAGCTCGGGAATCACCACGCCGACGGCCTTGGCCGCGCCGGTGCTCGACGGAATGATGTTTTCCAGGATGCCGCGGCCGCCGCGCCAGTCCTTGTTGCTCGGGCCGTCCACGGTTTTTTGCGTGGCGGTGGCCGCGTGCACCGTGGTCATCAGGCCGCGCTTGATGCCCCACTTGTCGTTGAGCACCTTGGCCACGGGCGCCAGGCAGTTGGTGGTGCACGATGCGTTGGAGATGATGGCCTGGCCGGCGTAGGTTTTGCAGTTAACGCCAAACACAAACATCGGCGTGTCGTCCTTGGACGGTGCAGAGATGATGACTTTTTTGGCGCCGGCAGCCAGGTGCTTCTCGGCAGAGGCTTTGTCGAGAAACAGGCCGGTGGACTCGATGACGACTTCGGCGCCGACTTCGTTCCACTTCAGGGCTGCAGGGTCACGCTCCTGCGTGAGGCGGATTTTTTTGCCGTTGACGATCAGGGTGTTGCCGTCCACTGCGATGTCGCCCTTGAAGCGGCCATGCACCGAGTCGTACTGCAGCATGTAGGCCAGGTACTCAGGCTCCAGCAAATCGTTGATGCCGACGATTTCTATGTCGTCAAAGCTTTGCACCGCCGAGCGGAACACATTGCGGCCGATGCGGCCGAACCCATTGATGCCTACCTTGATCGTCATGCTGATTGCTCCTGTGAATAAAACTGTGTGGATGTCATGCCGGAAAAACCGCTGCCCGATGCGGGGATGGATCCCGGGTCAAGCCCGGGATGACAAATGCTGGGCCAGGGCTGGCGTTCATTACTTTTTCAACACCTTGCGCACGGTGTCGGCCACGTTCTCGGGCGTGAAGCCGAAGTGTTTGAACAATACCGGCGCAGGGGCTGACTCGCCATAGCTGTCGATGCCGACGACTGCGGCGCAGCCGTATTTCCACCAGCCGTCTGTGACGCCCATCTCGACCGCGATGCGCGGAATGCCGGTGGGCAGCACAGCGGTTTTGTAGGCGGCGCTTTGTTTGTCAAAGGTGGTGTTGCTGGGCATGGAGACCACGCGCACCGCGATTTTTCTGGCGGCCAGCAGCTCTTGCGCTTTCAGGGCCAGTTGCACTTCAGAGCCGGTGGCAATGATCACGGCCTGGGCTTTGCGCTGGATGCCGACTTCGGCAGGCTCAGCCAGCACGTAGGCACCTTTGCTGATCTCGCCGAGGTCGCTCTTGGGTGCATAAGGCAGGTTCTGGCGGCTCAGCAGCAGGGCGGTCGGCTTGTTTTTGTTTTGCAGGGACACCGCCCACGCCACGGCGGTTTCTGCCGTGTCTGCCGGACGCCAGACGTCGAGGTTGGGAATCAGGCGCAGGCTGGCGGCATGCTCGATGGACTGGTGCGTCGGGCCGTCTTCGCCCAGGCCGATGGAGTCGTGGGTGAAGACATGCACCACGCGCAGCTTCATCAGCGCGGCCATGCGGATGGCGTTGCGGCTGTAATCGCTGAAGGTCAGGAAGGTGCCGCCGTAAGGGATGTAGCCGCCGTGCAGCGCAATGCCGTTCATGATGGCGGCCATGCCGAACTCGCGCACGCCGTAGTTGATGTGGCGCCCGCCCACCTTGCTGCCGTCGGCGGCGTCGGTTTTCACCACGTCGCCGGCCAGATCAAAGCGCAGGCTGGGCGTGCTCTTGGTGTTGGTCAGGTTGGAGCCGGTCAGGTCGGCCGAGCCACCGAGCATTTCGGGCAGGCCGGCGGTGAAGGACTCGAGCGCGATCTGCGAGGCCTTGCGCGAGGCCACGGTCTCTGACTTCGTGTGTGCGCCCACCACGGTGTCGACCGCGATTTGCGAAAACGCACGTGGCAGCTCGCCCTTCATGCGGCGGGCAAACTCGGCAGCCAGTTCGGGATGCGCGACTTTGTAGGCCGCAAATTTGGCATCCCATGCAGCTTCAGCCAGCAGGCCTTTGGCCTTGGCGTCCCAGGCCTCGTGGGCTTCCTTGGGCAGTTCAAACGGCGCATGCGACCAGCCCAGCGCCTCGCGGGTGAGTTTGATTTCTTCAGCACCCAGCGGCTCGCCGTGCGCCTTGGCGGTGTTGGCGCGGTTGGGCGAGCCTTTGCCGATGTGGGTTTTGCAGATGATCAGCGTGGGTTTGTCGGCGCTGTTTTTGGCGTCGGCGATGGCGCGCGACACAGCTTCGACTTCATGGCCGTCGACCGGGCCGATGACGTTCCAGCCATAGGCGGCAAAACGCAGCGCGGTGTTGTCGATGAACCAGGGCGCGACCTGACCATCGATGGAGATGCCGTTGTCGTCGTACAGCGCAATCAGCTTGTTGAGCTTCCAGGCACCGGCCAGGGCGCAGGCTTCATGGCTGATGCCCTCCATCAGGCAGCCGTCCCCCATGAAGACGTAGGTGTGGTGGTCCACGATGGCGTGATCGGCCTTGTTGAACTCGGACGCCATCAGCTTTTCAGCCAGCGCCATGCCGACCGCGTTGGACAGGCCCTGGCCCAGCGGGCCGGTGGTGGTCTCGACGCCGGGGGTGTAACCGTACTCGGGGTGGCCCGGTGTCTTGCTGTGCAGCTGGCGGAAGTTTTTCAGTTCCTTGACCGGCAGGTTGTAGCCCGTGAGGTGCAGCAGCGCATAAATGAGCATGGAACCATGGCCGTTGGACAGCACAAAGCGGTCGCGGTCAAACCAGTTCGGGTTGTGCGGGCTGTGCTTGAGGTGGCGGCCCCACAGTGCAACCGCCATGTCGGCCATGCCCATGGGCGCTCCGGGGTGGCCGGAGTTGGCCTGTTGCACGGCGTCCATGGCCAGGGCGCGAATGGCGTTGGCCATGAGGGATGAAGTGGTGTCAGCCATTGCGTGGGGTCCAGGGGTGAGGTGAGAAGGCAGGTCCCTTGTGCGGCCCTCAACGCAATTGCCGAAGGACGCGGGAAAACCCCATATTTTACGGGAAGCGTACGCCGTGGCGGACGCCTCCATGACATCCGGAGGACGTTGGCGGGTCGCTATAAAGTTGATAGCTGCTCAGCCTTGTCATGCAAGGGCGTATGGCCAATTTGATTGTTGACACTGCATAATTGCGCCTCATGAGCACCCAAGCACTGATTCTGGCCGCGGGCCGCGGCGAGCGCATGCGCCCGCTGACCGACCACTGTCCCAAACCCCTGCTGCAGGTGCAGGGCAAGGCCTTGATGGTCTGGCACCTCGAAGGTCTGGCGCGTGCGGGTGTGACTGATGTGGTAGTCAACACCGCCTGGCTGGAGCCGCAGTTTCCGGCAGCGCTGGGCGATGGCAGCGCCTTCGGGCTGCGCATCCGCTACTCGCACGAGGGCGAACGTTTTGGCGGCGCGCTGGAGACAGCAGGCGGCATTGCCACCGCCTTGCCGCTGCTGGCGGACGCGCCCTTCTGGCTGGTGGCCGGTGATGTGTTCATGCCGGGATTTGAATTCGCTGCCGCCGATGGGCAGCGCTTTGCGGCCTCAAATGCACTGGCGCATATCTACCTGGTGCCGAATCCGCCGCACAACCCCAAAGGTGACTTTGGCATCAGCGCTGAAGGGCTGGCCCTGTCCAAGGCCGACGAGCAATTCACTTACAGCACGCTGGGTCTGTACCGGCCGGCGCTTTTTAAAAACACCCCTGTCGGGCAAAAGGCCGCACTGGCGCCACTGCTGCGTCGGGCCATGCAGGACGGGCAGGTCACGGCGGCGCTATATTCAGGTCCATGGACCGACGTGGGCACGCCCGAACGCCTGGCCGAACTGAACACAACACGCTGAAGATCCATCCATGACTATTTACGAAAAGCGCCGCGCCGCCGTGGCGCGCGCTCTCAAGGCCGCAGGCGGCGGCATTGCCATCTTGCCCACCGCGCCTGAAGCACCACGCAACCGCGACAGCGATTTCCCCTACCGGCACGACAGCTACTTTTATTACCTGACCGGTTTCAGCGAGCCCGGCGCGTGGCTGGCAATTGATGCCGGTGGCAAGAGCACGCTGTTTTGCCAGCCCAAGGACCTGGAGCGCGAGATCTGGGACGGTATCCGCCTGGGCCCTAAAGCGGCACCGGCCGCCCTCGGCGTGGATGCGGCCTTCAGCGTGGAAGCGCTGGAAGAAAAAATGCCTGGCCTGCTGGCCAACCAGAAGGCGGTGTGGTTTCCGTTTGCGACGCACAAGGGGCTGGAGACGCAGGTGGACGGCTGGCTCAACAAGGTGCGTGCGCGGGTCCGCTTTGGGGCGGAGTGCCCGCAAAGCCAGCACGACCTGTGCAGGCTGCTCGACGAGATGCGGCTGTTCAAGGACGCGCACGAAGTGGCGATCTTGCGGCGCGCCGGAAAGATTTCAGCGGGCGCGCATGTGCGGGCCATGCAGACCTCGGCGGCCATGCTGCGCGCCGGCGTCAAGGGCGGCCTGCGCGAGTACCACCTGGAGGCCGAGCTGCTGCACGAGTTTCGCCGCCACGGCGCGCAGTCGCCGGCCTACACCAGCATCGTGGCCGCCGGCGCCAACGCCTGCGTGCTGCACTACCGGGCCGGCGATGCCGAGCTCAAGCCCGGTGAGATGTGCCTGATCGACGCCGGCTGCGAACTGGACGGCTATGCCAGCGACATCACGCGCACCTTCCCCGCCAACGGCAAGTTCACGCCGGCGCAGCGCACGCTGTACGACATCGTGGTGGCCTCGCAGGAAGCGGCCATC
>JAKFXR010000153.1 GCA_021731285.1 Polaromonas sp.
TGCCGATGGGGACCGGCGAGTTGCGGATGATCCAGTCGCGTGTGGTGTGGATGTTTTTTCCAGTGGACAGGTCCATCACGTTGTCGGCACCCCAGCGGATGGCCCAGACCAGTTTTTCAACCTCTTCTTCAATGCTGGAGGTCACCGCCGAGTTGCCGATGTTGGCGTTGATCTTCACCAGGAAGTTGCGGCCAATGATCATGGGCTCGACTTCCGGGTGGTTGATGTTGGCCGGAATGATGGCCCGGCCGCGCGCCACTTCGTCGCGCACAAACTCCGGCGTCACAAATTCGGGCAACTGCGCGCCCATCGGGTTGCCGCGCAGGCGCTGGGCGCGCTCGGCGTCGCCCAGGTACTCGGCCATCCATTCGCGCTTGGAGTTCTCGCGCAGTGCGATGTATTCCATCTCGGGCGTGATGATGCCGCGGCGCGCGTAATGCATCTGGCTGACGTTGGCACCGGCCTTGGCGCGCCGGGGTGTGCGCTGCAGGCCGGCGGCCTGGGCGCGCAGGGCGGCGATGCGCTGGGCTTCCGGGTCCGAGGGGTCCGTGCGATCCTCGCGGCGGGTGCCGTCATCGACGGCCTGGGCTGTGCGGCCGGCGTAAACCTCGGTGTCGCCGCGTGCCTCAATCCACGGCGTGCGCAGCGCATCCAGTCCACGGCGCACGTCGATGTCGGCGGTCGGGTCGGTGTAGGGGCCGGAGGTGTCGTACAGCGTGGCGGATTCGCCGTTGCTCAAACTGACTTCGCGCATTGGCACGCGCAACTCGGGGTGGACCTGGCCGGGCACGTAAATCTTGCGGGACGCGGGAAAAGGCTCGCGTGTCAGAGCCAGCAACTGGGAAAATTTGTCGGGCGCGTTCATCGGGGCATCCTTTAGGTGTGTTGATACACAAAATGCTCCGAAGGTGTGGCCAAAACCAGCGCGGTGGTGTTGATCGTTGACTGAAGACCGGGGGGCCAGTTGCAGTCAGCTCTTCTTACGTCGGTACGAACCGATTCAAGTTCACGGGTTTGGGTTGGCCATCTCAGCTGTTCGGCCACAATGGCCGGCAGCACCCCGGAGCAATTGCATTCTAGTACACCCGGCCGCCGTGCTCCGGTAGCTTGCTAACCAGTGTGGTTGCAGCAAAGCCACTATGCTTGCCGCCATCATTTCCGGGAGACAATGAAAAAATGAAAGCAGTTTTTGACTTTTCCGCCGCCAGCCTGTCGGCGCTTGCGCGGGCCGATGCCGTTCGCGCGCTGGACGAAGACATCGGGGCCGGTGACCTGACGGCCGGCCTGATCGAGCCCGAGCGGCGCAGCCATGCCCGTGTGCTGGCACGGGAAGCGGCGGTGATTTGCGGCCTGCCCTGGGTGGAGGCGACGCTGCGGCAGCTGGATCCGCAGGCCGAACTGGTCTGGCAGGTGCGCGATGGGGAGCACTGCCGCGCCAACCAGGTCGTCCTGGAAATCACGGGCCGCGCGCGCGCGCTGCTCAGCGCCGAGCGGACACTGCTCAATTTTTTGCAATTGCTCAGTGCGGTGGCCACGCAAACCGCAGCTTATGTCCAGACCGTACAGCGTGTGCCGGGGAATCGGGCCCAAATCGTTGACACCCGAAAAACCCTGCCCGGCCTGCGGCTGGCGCAAAAGTACGCGGTGCGCTGCGGTGGCGGCAGCAACCACCGCATCGGTCTCTACGATGCGGTGCTGATCAAGGAAAACCACATTGCGGCGGCCGGCGGCATCACGGCGGTTCTGCAGCGCGCCGCCGAAGTGGCGAGCCGGGCGGATTTTGTGGAGATCGAGGTGGAGACCCTGGCTCAGTTGCAGGAAGCCCTGGAGGCCGGTGCCCAAATGATTCTGCTGGACAACATGGACCTGGCCCAGCTGCGCGAAGCCGTGCGCATCACGGCGGGGCGAGCCGTTCTGGAGGTCTCGGGCGGCGTTGGCCTGGACACGGTGGCCGGCATTGCCGCCACCGGGGTGGACCGCATCTCGATCGGGGTCCTGACCAAGGACGTCAAGGCGATTGATTTTTCCATGCGTTTTGCGCAACCATGACACTGACATGAACGACGCCCAGACCCTGCAACATCCGCTGATTCGTATTGATTACGAGCAGCCGGCCTGCCCCACACGCCATGCCTGGGCGCGCGTGCCTGTGGAGCCGGCTCCGGACCAGCGCGCTGCGCTCAAGGACCAGATTCGCCGCTTGCTGGAAGAGCGCAACGCAGTGATGGTGTCGCACTACTACGTGCATCCCGACCTGCAGGACCTGGCCGAGGAAACGGGCGGGCTGGTCAGTGACTCGCTGGAGATGGCGCGCTTCGGGCGCGACCACCCGGCGACCACACTGGTGGTGTCGGGCGTGCGTTTCATGGGAGAGACCGCAAAAATCCTGTCCCCCGAAAAGCGTGTGCTGATGCCCGACCTCGACGCAACCTGTTCGCTGGATCTGGGATGCCCCGTGGACGAGTTCAGTGCCTTCTGCGACGCCCATCCGGACCGCACCGTGGTCGTCTATGCCAATACCAGTGCCGCTGTGAAAGCGCGCGCCGATTGGCTGGTGACGTCAAGTTGCGCGCTGGACATCGTGCGCGCGCTCAAGGAGCAGGGGCAGAAGATCCTGTGGGCCCCGGACAAGCACCTGGGCAGCTATATCCAGCGTGAAACGGGCGCCGACATGCTGATGTGGCACGGCAGCTGCATCGTGCATGACGAGTTCAAGGCCTTTGAGCTTGAGGCGCTGAAGAAGGAACACCCGAAGGCGAAGGTGCTGGTGCATCCGGAATCGCCGGCAGATGTGATCGCGCTGGCGGATGCAGTGGGTTCGACCTCGGGCATCCTCAAGGCGGCTCGCGATATGGATGCCGTGGAATTTATCGTCGCTACCGACAACGGCATGATGCACAAGCTGCGCACGCTGAACCCCGGCAAGGTGTTTATCGAGGCACCGACGGCTGGTGACAGCGCCACCTGCAAAAGCTGCGCGCACTGCCCCTGGATGGCGATGAACGGGTTGGCCGGCCTGGCGCAGGTGTTGCAGGCATTGAGCCCTGAAGTGCATGTGGATCCTGCCTTGGGCATTCGGGCCCGTTTGCCGATAGACCGGATGCTGGCCTTTACCGCTGCGCAGCGCGCCGGTCAGCCTGTGGCCGGTCTGGTACCGCGCATCGGCGCGGCCTGATGCACGCAGCTTCGGCGCGCATCGATTTTTCCGACCCCCACCAGCCGGACGGGTCCCGTCTGCGGCATGCCTTTGGAAACCCCCGTCAGACCCTGACGGCCCTTGATGCATCGCAGGTGCGGCCGGTGCTTGATGCGGTGCAGGCTGCGGCCGCCGAAGGATTCTGGTGCGTGGGCTATCTGGGTTACGAAGCAGCGCCAGCATTTGATGCGGCGCTGGCCGTGCATGCAACGCAGGGTCCTTTGGCATGGTTTGCGATTTATGACGAAGCGCTGCCCTGGCCGGTTGACGATGGAAATTGCGCTGGCTCCGTGCAGATGCAATGGCGTGCCGCTTGTTCGCGGGCCGCGTTTGACACTGCGCTGAACAGCATTCACCAGGCCATCTCCGCCGGTGCGCTGTACCAGGTGAATTTCACTGCACCGCTGCATGGCGTGTTACACGGCGAGCCAGAGGGCGACGCGGCACTGGCCCTGTTTGCCGCGCTGCAGCGCGCCCAGCCGGGAGGTTACGCGGCCTACCTCGACACCGGTGATGAGCAACTGCTCTCGGTATCACCTGAACTCTTTTTCGACTGGCACGGCGGCAGCATCCTGACGCGACCGATGAAGGGCACGGCACCGCGTGGCGCCACACCGTCGGAAGACTCGGCACTTGCACAGGCCTTGAGATCTTCGCCCAAGGAACGCGCGGAAAACGTGATGATCGTGGACCTGCTGCGCAACGACCTGTCGCGCATCGCCGAGCCCTTCAGCGTGCAGGTGCCGCGCCTGTTCCATACCGAGGCACTGCCTACCGTCTGGCAGATGACTTCGGATGTGGTGGCAAGCACACGCGACGGCTGTTCACTTGCCGACGTGTTTGCCGCGCTGTTTCCCTGTGGCTCGGTCACCGGGGCGCCCAAGGTTAGCGCCATGCAGATGATTTGTTCGGTGGAGCCGGAGCCGCGCGGTGTTTACTGCGGCGCGATCGGTGTGGTGTATCCGGGAGCCGATGGAATACGCGCAACCTTCAATGTGCCCATTCGCACCGTGACCTTGCGCGGAAACGCGGCGACCTGCGGCATCGGCAGCGGCATCACCTCGGGTGCCCTGGCCGAGTCAGAATGGCAGGAGTGGCGCCACAAGCGCGCCTTTGTGGAGCGCGCGAGCATGCCGTTTGAACTACTGGAAACCCTGGCGCTGAAGGATGGCCGTTTGCGCGATGCGCCGGCCCATCTGGCGCGCATGGCGGCAGCCGCGGCTCACTTTGCCTACCCCTGGTCGCAGCTGAATGTGCAGCGATGCCTGCAGCAGGTGGTGCAAACCCACGCGAGGGGTTCCTGGCGCGTGCGCTTGCTACTGGACGCGCGCGGGCGGGCGCGTGCCGAGGCTTATGTCTTGCCCCCATCGCCGCAGCGGGTTCGCCTGCAGTTGGCCAGCCGCGCGATGGACGACGCGCAGGGCGAGTTCGTGCGTTTCAAGACCACCCGGCGCGCCCACTACGAAGCGTTCACACCGACGGAGGAAGGCATCTTTGACACACTGCTGTGGAACGCGCGGGGTGAAATCACCGAATGCACACGCGGCAATATTGCTTTCCTGCTCGATGGCAACTGGTTGACCCCGCCGCTTGATTGCGGCCTGCTGGGTGGCATAGGCCGCGCAAACGCATTGCAAACCGGCCGCGTGGGTGAAGGCGTGATGCGACTCGACGATTTGCCGCGGGTGCAGGCACTGGCTTTTGTGAACAGCCTGCGCGGCTGGATAGATGCGGAGCTGGACCCCGGCCGCCTCAGGCCCCGGGCGGCACCAGCACCGTAGGCACGGCCACCGCATCGGTATGCGGATAGTCGCGGCTGAAGTGCAGGCCCCGGCTTTCGTGGCGTGACTGCGCCGACCGCACGATCAGCTCGGCCACCTGCACCAGGTTGCGCAGTTCCAGCAGATCCCGCGTGATGCGGAAGTTGGCATAGAACTCATCAATTTCAGATTGCAGCAGCGCAATGCGATGCGCAGCGCGCTCCAGCCGCTTGTTGGTGCGGACTATGCCCACGTAATTCCACATCAGGCGGCGCAGCTCGTCCCAGTTGTGGGCAATCACCACCTGCTCGTCGGCGTCGGTCACCTGGCTCTCGTCCCATGCTGGCAGCGAATTCTTCGAATCATTTTGGCCTGCGGCCCTTGTTTTACCGGCGCGAGCAGCTCCCAATTTGATAGCATCTGCGACTTCCTGTGCAAATACCACGCATTCCACCAGCGAGTTGCTGGCCAGCCGGTTGGCGCCGTGCAGGCCCGTGCAGGCGGTCTCGCCCGCAGCGTAAAGGTTGGCGATGTCGGTGCGGCCGGCCAGGTCGGTCAACACGCCGCCGCAGGTGTAGTGGGCGGCCGGCACCACCGGAATCGGCTGGCGCGCGATGTCGATGCCGAGCGCCAGGCAGCGCGCGTGAATCGTCGGAAAATGTTCGCGCACAAAGGCCTCGCCCTTGTGCGCGATGTCGAGGTAGACGCAATCGACACCGTGCTTTTTCATCTCGAAATCGATGGCACGGGCCACGATGTCGCGCGGCGCGAGTTCGGCGCGTTCGTCGTGCGCGGGCATGAAGCGCGCGCCGCCGACGGACTCGGGCAGGCGCAGGATGCCGCCCTCGCCGCGCACGGCTTCGCTGATCAAAAACGACTTGGCCTCGGGGTGGTACAGGCAGGTCGGGTGGAACTGGATGAACTCCATGTTGCCGATGCGGCAGCCGGCGCGCCAGGCGGCGGCGATGCCGTCGCCGGTGGCGGTGTCGGGGTTGCTGGTGTACAGGTAGACCTTGCCGGCGCCGCCGCTGGCCAGCAGGGTGTGGCGGGCGGTAAAGGTGCCGACGGTGTTGCCGCCTGCGCGGCTATCCAGCGCATACAGGCCGACGCAGCGCGGCCGGCCGGTGGCGGGGTCGTCCTGCACGATGAGGTCCACCAGCATGGTGCGCTCGAACACCTCGATGGCGGGGTGCGCCCGCACGGCGGCGATCAGTTGTTGCTGCACGGCGGCGCCGGTGGCGTCGCTGGCGTGCACGATGCGCCGGTGGCTGTGGCCGCCTTCGCGCGTCAGGTGCAGGGCCGGTGGAGCGCCGAGCTCCTGCGTGAAAGCCACGCCCTGGGCCTGCAACCAAGCAATCGCTGCCGGCGCGCCTTCGACCACCTGCGCGGTGGCCGCCGCGTCGGAGAGCCAGGCGCCGGCCACCTGGGTGTCGCTGATGTGCGCCGCAAAACTGTCGCCTGCCTCGCCTTTTTCCAGCACGGCGGCAATGCCGCCCTGGGCCCAGCCGCTGGCGCCTTCGGCGAGGGCGCCCTTGGTCAGGATGGCGATGCGAAAAGGACTGGCGCCAGAGGCCGGCGCAGGCTGGTTTTCCAGCAGCTTGAGTGCCGTGCTCAGCCCGGCCAGGCCGCTGCCGACAATGACCACGTCATGGCCATGTTGTGTGCAGGCAGGAGCCATTGCGCGTTCGGTTGTAAAGGTTTCCATGGAAAGCGGGTTGCCTCTGCAAGCATGCCTGACGTCAGCCTGCTGTCGCCACGCGGCTCTGACGTCCCAGATGCCCTGCTAGTTGTCAAGCCGCAGATTATCAGGCAGGCCGTAGGGCGTGGGCCTTGCTTGCCTCATCTCACAGGCTGTTGCACCTGAAGCGGGACCTTGGGTATCGCAGCAGGTGTCACGGCGACCGGCCGTCTCGCTGCATCACCCACGTCATAAGATCCGAAGACATCTTGTGCCGTCCGCGTTTCAGGGAGGATGTACACGATGCCATTGGTGCCGGTGAAGGCTGGGCTGACCACCTGGTCGTAAAAACTGACCGGTACGTTGATGCAACCGAAAGAAACACGGTTGTCCGCGGGTGTTGCGCTGGCCAGGCGTCGCGCCCGCTGCTCTCGCGGCGTTCCCTTGACAACCCGGTGCAGGGAAAGAGCCGTGGCATAGTCAATCCAGAGGATTTCAGCGCCTTGCAGATTCCGGTCCAGCGAAGCGACAAAGCGGCCCGCCGGTGTGGTGCGTTCGTGCGGCTGAATGCTGGATAGCTTGCGCTCACCAATGCCCGGGGTGGAATCGTCGCCGCGTGCCAGGCCCAGCAACGCCGGTGCTGCGCCTTTCAGCCGCCCATCGGTGTCAAACACCAGCACCTGGGCATTGACCTTGTCCACAACCATGAAAGGCATGCCCTGGTTGTCGGCTGAATCGACAATCCATGAGGCCAAACCGGCGACCTCCCCTGACACAGCCTGTTGGCCGAAATCGGCGCGTTTTCCCGTGGACGGCTTCGCCAGGGAAATCGCCGCTGACGGGGCTTCGCTGGCGGAAGGCAAGACAGGGTTGGCAGGGCGGGCGCCGCTCGCCGCAGCTGCGGTCTGGAGCGCCATGATGGCCACCAATGCAAGCAGTCCCCGGACCTGCACGGCCAGCATCTTGGCTGCGGCGCGAGGGAAGGTGTGCGGCGCTGCGCAGCGTCGATGTGTCATGCTGTCAGCCGAGTACTAGTTGCGTTCCGGCTTGGGGGCGTAACGCGGCGCGACGTAGGGCCTGGGCGGCAGGAAGGGAATGGCGGTGGGCAGGACTTCTTCTTCCTCCGCAAGCGCCAGGAAAACGTCGGTGTTGTCGGCGTATGGCGCGGGCATCAGGCCTGAGGGAAAAGGGGTAAAGCTGGCCAGTGCGAGGGCGGCCAGACCCATGAAAGGAAGGGTTGTAGCGGGCCTGATGGTGCCGGTGGTTTTGCTGACAATCGGCCCGCAGCAGGCAGTCGCCAGGGCGTATTGACCGGCATTGGGTCCGGCCAGCCGATAGCCGGTAAAGCTCACGGTTTTGCCGGTGCCCGGGTCTGCGCTGTTGAACGTGGCGGTGCTGCCGGGGTCGGCGATCAAGCTGACACCGGCCGGGTTGCCTTTCAGGGAGACCAGCGTGGCCGTGGTGGTGCCGTCGTATGTTTTTGTGACTTCGGGAAACACCAGCATGCGCTGGGTCAGGATGCTGTCCGTCAGGATGAACTTGGGCGCATAGTCCGTCGGCGTTGTGTAAGAGGTCGGGTTGTAATTGATGGTGACCGGTGCATTGGGGCCGGTGACCGTCGGACGGTCTGGACCGACGACATTGATGTTGACCGTGCCGCCGGCCACGCCGGGCCCGGTGCCGTCGGTGTCTGAAGTGAGCGTCAGGCCGAGCGGTATGCCCAGACTGCGAGAAGCAATGCTGGTGCCCCGGGTCAGAGTGATTTTTGCGTTGACATTGACATCATTGGCAGCACACATCATGAGGTTGCCGTCGGTGACCGTGACGGCTGCGTTTTGGTTCGTATTGCGACCGGCGCCCAATAAAACGCTTCCGCGGGTGGTGGTGATGGCCGCGTTCACGTTGATGTCCCTGCCACAACACACCACAAAATTCCCGTCCACTGCTGTCACGGCCGCATTGATGTTCACGTCCCGGTCCGCCGTCAAGGTCAGGGTCGTCGGGGTTCCGGCGGCCACCCAGCTCACCGCGTCATTGACGAAAATATCACCGTTTCCGGGTCCTGGCGCCGTCGTGATGTTGACGTTGTTGTTCACCAGCTGGGCAGAAAGGGTGGCACCGGAGATGTTGCCGCTGGCGCCGATGATGAAGTCCTGCGGGTCGATCAGCCAGGTGCCCATCAGCCCCTGCGGCGCGTGGGTGGTGACCCGAATGCCATCCCTGATGGTGACATTCGCCGCCGAAGTCTCGATAAACCCGCCGTTGCCGCCGTTGGGAGCGCTGGCGTCCAGTGTGCCGCCCACGTCCATCGTGCCCGTGGTCATGTCGCCCAGCAACAGGATGGTGCCGTTGCGGCTTCCAATGGTCTGGGCCTGAACAACCCCGGTGTTGTTCACCGCGGTGTGCAGAAGACTTCCCGCTGCCTGCGTGGTCATGAGCACCTTGCCGCCGTCGGCGCGGATCATGCCGCCGTTTTCCACCAGCGCATTGACCGCACCCTGGGCCACCGACACATTGAGCATGCCGTCGCCGGCCAGATCGAGTGTGGCTGCCTGGCCGCCGGCCAGTACCACGCTTCCCAGCCGCGCGGTAATGACCCCCTGGTTGATGACGGTTTTGCCCATCAGGGCGACATATCCGCCTTCGGCCGCGTTGATGGTGCCCTGGTTCACTACCGTGCCGTTTCCGGCGTTGGTAAAGCTGTAGTCACCCGACATGAATTTCGCATCGCTCAGGCTCATGGTGGACGCCACCAGGCCGCCGACATTGACTTGCGCACCGGTGCCGAACAGGACGCCGTTGGGATTGAGCAGAAAAACCTTGCCGTTGGCCGACAGGTTGCCCAGGATGCTGGAAGCGTCTGCCCCCAGGACGCGATTGAGGGCCACGGAGGTGCTCCCGGGCTGCACAAACTGCACGGTTTGCCCGGCCGCAATGCCGAAGCTTTGCCAGTTGATCACCGCGTTGGCGGTGGATTGGTTAATCGTGGTGGTGGCGCCGGCGCTGGATATGGTGGCTGAGCCGGCTGCGACCACGCCACCGGCGGGCAGCGCAAATGCGACGGTGCCGAAACCGAGCATCAGGCACGCCGACAGCAGGTTCACGGCAAAGCGGGTGCCCGTGCCCGCGCTGGCGCTGGACGATTTCTCCTGGCCCTTGCCTCCCGCGTTCTCGGCGACGGCGACGCAGGCGCCAGAGCTGTCGCTCCAGATGGTTTTGTAAATGCGGTTCATGAGGTGTCCTTCAATGCTGTTGGGTACGGGGCTGCCTGCTGCGCTTAAAAATATTTGACGGCCTGAATCCAGAACCGTCCCGATTTGTCGGGCGCAGAAGTGGCGGCCGAGTCGCCGAGCTTGCGTGCGTAGTAGGTCCTGATCGCAAAATTGCCGGGCTCGCCCCAGGTCAGGCCGAGGCCGTAGGCGCCGAGGTTGCGGTGGTTGTTGCCTGCCGCCCAGGGATTCTTGTTGATGGTCACGGTTCCCGCGTCCACGAAGCCGATCAGGTGAAACTGACCGGGCACGCTTTCCGGTTTGGGCAGGAGCAGGCGGGCTTCCACATTGACCAGATAGCCCTGGTCGCCAAAGGCTTCGCCCTGCGGGTAGGCCCGCACGCCGTCCATGCCGCCCAGCACCATCTTCTCGGAAGCGTCCAGGTTTTTGGAAGCGACTTGCCCGTTGACGCCGGCAAACAGGGAAAACGTGTCAGTCACGCGCTGCAGCCGGCTGGCACTGAAAATAAGCTTGCCGTAGGAGCCGTTGGTGCGGGCACTGGCTGCATCCGCGGCCAGTGCGGCCGGGGTTTCAATGTCCAGGTTGCCCGCGGACAGCCCGAGCGAAAACGCGCTCACGCCGCCACCGCCCAGGTTGTCCCGGTGGTTGCCGTACAGGCTCGCCGTCAGGACATTGGCCTTCTTGTCGGTCACCGAGGGGATGACGTCAATGCGGTCCTGGAAGGTCCGGTGGTCGTAGTTGAGT